>JBDTML010000001.1:0-15389 GCA_039934255.1 Acidobacteriota bacterium
TTTGATGTTCGTGAGCGGATCGCCCTTCACCGCGACGAGGTCCGCGACGCAGCCCGCGTCCAGGCAGCCGAGCTTGCCGTCCTTGTGCGGCCCGAGGAGGTCGGCGGCGACGACGGTCGCCGTGCGCAGCGCATCCCACGGCGTCATGCCCCACGCGACCATGAACGAGAACTCTTCGGCCTGGTTGCGCTTGTCCCAGTCGAAGCCGCCCGCGTCCGTCCCGAACGCGATCGGGGCGCCGGCCTTGTACGCGCGTTTGAAGGATTCCTCGGACGCGGCCCAGAGCTGGTCCCAGATCGGGTTCGTCTTGCTCCGCGGACCCTTCACGAAGTCCGCTACGGTGATCGTCGGGCAGTAGGCGACTTTCTTCGCGACCATCGTCTTCACGGTCTCGTCGTCCAGCACGTCGCCGTGCTCGAGGGAGTCGACGCCCGCCTGAAGCGCGATCCGGTGGCCCGTCGGCGTCATCGAGTGCGCCGCGACCTTCTTCCTCAGGCGGTGCGCCTCGTCGACGATCGCGTTCATCTCGTCCTGCGTGAAGTTCGGGATCGAGGCCCAGCCACCGTTCGGCGTCCGGTAGTACGACCCGTCCGCGTAGACCTTGATCCAGTCGACGCCGTACTGCGCCTGCCAGCGGACCCCCTTGCGGCAGTCGTCGGCGCCGTCGCACTTGAGGACGCCGTCGGGCATCTTCCGCTCCCACGAAAAGCCGAGGAGCGGGTAACGGCCGGTCGGCGTCATCGCGGGACCGGCGGCGAGGAGGCGCGGCCCGGGCACGATGCCGAGAGCAAACGCCTTCCGGAGGTCGACGTCCGTGAAGCCCGCGCCTTCCGTCCCGAGGTCGCGTAGCGTCGTGAAGCCGTGGTCGAGTGCGATGCGCGCGGCGGCCGCGGCGCGGAGAGCACGGTAGGGCGTCGACTCCTTGAGGACCTGCTCGTCGTATTCCTCGGACGTCGCGTCGCCCTGCAGGAGGAGGTGCGTGTGCGCGTCGATGAGGCCCGGGAGGCAGGTATAGGCGGAGAGATCAAGAACCTGCGAGGAAGAGGAAGAGGAAGAGGAAGAGGAAGATCCGGATTGCTTAGAAGGTGAAGACGATTGGGGCGCCGCTGTGCCGCCCGAAGAATCGAGGCGCGTGACTCTTCCCCCTTCTAAGAAAATCTTCACATTCGTTTTCGTCGTTCTGGTGCCCGGATCGAGAAGCGTCCCGCAGCGCACCTCGAGGGCCTGATCGGCCGCGGCGATCGGCCCCGATGCCGCGAGGAGGACGACCGCGAGCAGAAAAGTTCTCGAATTCATTCCCGTTCTCGTTCCCCTTCGCATTTGACGGAACCTCCGTTCCCAAGCAGGATGAGCGGGATTATGAGTCGCCCCGACGAACTTCGACAGGCCCGGGAGCGCATGGAAGCCGTTCGAGCCGAGATCTACGCCGCGGTCGCCGGCAAGACCGACGGAGAGCTCCTCGCTCTGCCCGCAGACTGCGGCTGGTCGGCCGCGGAGGTCCTCGACCACATCGGCACGGCCGAGCGGACGCTCGTGAAGGCGCTCACGAAGCACGAGAAGGGCGAACCCACGCGCGTCCCGAAGCGCGCGTGGCTGTATCGCCTCCCGATGTCGCCCGTCTTCTGGAAGATCAGATTCCCGGCGCCGAAGATCGTGCGGCCCCGGCCGCGCGCGGAGGTGAAGCCCGCGGAGGTCCTCGAGCAGCTCAGGGCGTCGCGCCAGGATCTCCTCGCGCTCGCGGACCGCATGGGCGAAGAGCGGTTCGCCGCGATGGTCTTCCCGCACTTTCTCCTCGGGCGCTTCAGCGGCCTCGACTGGTTCCGTTTTCTGGCGGGACACGAGGGCAAGCACCTTGGCCAGATCCGCCGGGTCCTCGCGGGGCCGAAGACGCTTCGCTGCGCGGCGCGCCGTTGAAGGCATAGGCTCGGTTTCAACGCTCGCATCCCGCTCTACAACCAGCGAGCGCGGCGACAAGCCGTGCGCGCCGGGACGACCGGCTCCCAGCCGGCACGCCCGCCTTCTCGCAGGCTTCTGCCCAGGAAGCGCCGGAGAGGAGCTGTTCCGCAAGGATACGGTCCGCGGGGTCGAGCGCCGATTGCCATTCAGTCGCAATCAGGTGCTCCCAGTCGCCCGAGTCGCCCCTCGCACAACACCAAACGGCAGCCTCGATGTCGATCTTCTCCTCAATCGCCGAACGTCGAAGGTTTCCCGACCGCAGGAACTGCCGAACAAGGGCTGATGCGAAGGCTAACGGCAACCTCGGCACCCTGATGCGGGAGAGGTTCTTGACGAGCCAGAGCGCGATTTCCTGTTCGATTTCTTCCTGGACCGACCAATCCAGGCCATGAAACAGGAGCTCGTGTCGCACAAGCGTGACGAGGTCGAGAAGGGTCGGCGTTCCATCGGAGGGAGTGACCGCGAGGCTCCCTCCAGGTTGAGCGAAGCCCACAGGTTCCAGAGTACGTCCACTTCGAAGGGATTGCCTCGGGGTTCCCGTGATGCAGTTGCATTAGACGCAAAGGAATAGTGACTCCCGGATATTTTTTCTTGCGCTTGGTGCATCTAAGGCATGTGA
Source organism: Acidobacteriota bacterium (assembly GCA_039934255.1). Classification (GTDB taxonomy): domain Bacteria; phylum Acidobacteriota; class Thermoanaerobaculia; order UBA5066; family UBA5066; genus Fen-183. The sequence continues at coordinate 2,576 of JBDTML010000001.1, forward strand.
ATCGAGAGTGCCGACGAGATCGCCGGCGAGCGGCCGGCTGAGGGGAGCAGATGATCCGACCCCAAAACCCAAACGCAGCAGTGGTCTTCGCGCTCGTCCTTCCCTGTGTCACCTTCGGGGCCGCGACGGACGAGCAACAACCCTCGGCGACGTCTCCAGCGGCCATATCTGTCACCACCGGTCAAACCGATGTGTGGGGCAGGCACCATTTCGTGGCAGACACGTACGTGCTTCGACCATCAGCCACGTCTCCCGATACCGCAGCCGCGACGATCGGAGTTGAGGACGTGGGCGAGAAGCACTGCACGGACGACCGGTGCATCGTCATCCCGGCTACCGAAGAACAGCAGGCCACGCTCAAAAGCCTTGCCTTAACGCGTTCCGCGTCCGTGCAGGCTGTGCCGAACGCCCATAAAGTCTACTTCGCCAAAGCGACATGGGACGCGGACACCGGGACCTTCGACCGCGATTTCCCTGCGATGACGGCCGACGCAAACACGGGAGAGGGGCTCTTCGTCGTCGTTTTCAAGAGCTACCCGGAGGCCGAATGGCTGGCAGCCCTGGAAAAGGCCGGCCTGACCGTCATGGAGCCGCTTCCCACCATGGCGTACCTCGTCTACGGGGATCGCGTTGTTTTGGAAAGAACCGCTGCAAAATCGGCCTTCGTCTACAGGACGCTCGAGATCCCTCCGGGCATCAAGCGGGACAACCTCGACACCCGCCTCGCTACCGACGGTGACGAACCTGCCGCGACGCTCGTTGCGATCGCGAACGTCTCCGGTAGCGTGGTGCGGAACCTCCTCACGAAGCGTCGCGGAAGCGATCCCCCGATCGCCTATGAGATGAATCATATTGTCGCTCTGGAAGCCGCCCTCTCCCGCGACGAGGCGATCTACATCAGCGAGTTTCCGGAAGTCGAGTACGTGTCGCGCATGACTTACCCGGGCGGCCCCTCCGACGAGCGGTCGAACAGGGTCCTCGGGGGCACATTCCAGGTGCCGGGTACGAGCTGGCCGGCGTCAGGTGCGATCGGAACGAATGCGGCCGGCTATTGGTCCTCGTATCTAGCGGGCCTCTCGGGAATCGGTGTCGATCCTTCCCGGCAGAGCATCGCCCTCTTCGACACCGGCATTGATGCGGGCCTCGCGGGCCCGTGCCCGCCTCACCTGACCACCGGATCGGGATGCAGCCTGATCTTCACCTCGGACGTCACGACGGATTTCAACAACCCTTCTACGAGGGCGCTTGACCATTACGGCCACGGCGGCCTGACCACGGCAATCGCGGCAGGATTCGTTGGCACTTCGCCCCCGACGACCGACGGGGAGTCATACGCTTTCACGCAGGGAGTCGCGCAGGGTGCCAAGGTAAGCATGCTGAAGTTCTTCGGTGGTCCCTCTGAAACCTGCGATGCCGACTTTCGAACCGCGGGAGGGGGAGCGGAGAATCAGTTTGCCCTTGACGTCTGGGAACCGAGGGTCAGGTATGGCATTGCGGTTGTGAGCGGGGCGAACCCGCTGCCCGCGAGCGATTTTCCGACCCAGCCGCCGGGGCCTGGGGCGTCGATCTTCAATCACAGCTGGAACTATGTGAACTACACGTATGAGGCAGTCGCTGTACTTTTCGATCAGTCCGCGCGGATGCCGTCGGTGGTCGGATTCGATTTTGGCACAAGGTCTCCCGGGGGTAGCAATCGTTACGTAGGCACGGGCGAGCCGATCCTGCACGTGATCGCCTCTGGAAACTGCGGCCTCAATTGCACCGACTTCAGGCTATACGCTCCGGGGTACGCCAAGAACGGGATCACGGTCGGGGGCACGGAGGCATACAATCAACAAGGCTACGCCTCGGGTGCGCCGCAGTCCTGCGCCACGTACAACAACGCGCCGAGCGCGGATAACACGAATACGATCGCGACGTTCAGCCGCGTGAGCCCAGACACCCACCTGAAGCCCGATCTGGTCGCGCCGAGCACGCGAATCTACGGCCGCCGCTCGAGCACGTATATCGAGAACATCCCGCGAAACTGCTACGTTTGCAATGCCGATCTGACCGGGAATGCGCAATATTCGTGGGACGACGGCACGAGCTTCGCCGCGCCGGCGGTCGCCGGAGCCGCCACGCTGGTTCGGGAGTGGCTGAGCGCCCTGCAAGTCGCAAGCCCGTACGTCCATCCGTCCCCAGCGATGGTTCGCGCGACGCTCCTCTCGTCAGCCCGCTTTCTCTCGGGTCGCCCAGTCCCCGATGCGAGCCAGGGATATGGGGGAGTCAGCCTCGATAGCCTCTTCCGTCCGGCCTCGAACTACTACCTCTTCGACCAGAAAGTCATCCTCCCGAATCAGGGAAGCACCGTATGGGAGAAGACGCTGACCGTGGTGCCCGGCCAGGACGTTTACGTGGGTTTGGCCTGGACGGACCGGGCTTCTGACCCAGTGGGCACTGGGGCTCTCGTAAACGACCTCGATCTCCGGGTGCAGGCGCAGGTAGGTGGCAGCGTGACGAACACATGGTATGGAAACAACTTCGCCGCCTATTACTCGGCGGTCATCAATGCCCCAGCCGTTCAGGTAGATGACCGCGTGAATACCTCCGAAGTCGTCCGAATCCGCGCGAGCGACCTCGGTTCGGCCACGGCTATTACCGTTCGCGTCACCGCTTACTCCCTCACAGGCGACGGCATCCTCCCACTGCCATTCGGTCTCCATTCGCGCCAGGACTTCGCCGTCGCGGTCGTCAATGCGCATCAGTAGGGTGGGCCAGCGCGTTCTCTTCCTCGCGCTCGCGGCTTGGGCGGCCCGCGCAGCCTATGCGCAGCCTGTGATCACGGAATACCCTGTTCCGGGAGGTTCATCCACGGGCATTACCGTTGGGCCCGACTCGAACCTCTGGTTCACCGAAGGGCGGAACCATGTGGGCCGCATCACGCCGGCAGGCGTGATCTCCGAGTTTCCCTCTCACCCTTGCCTCTTTGCCGTCTTCCCGCCGGCGTGCGGAGCCGCTGGAATCGCGGCGGGTCCCGATGGCAACCTCTGGATCGCGGCATTCGCGATCCCCCCTTACGTAATTGGCCGCCTCACGACGGGTGGTATCTACACAGATGTTGTGCCGACGCCGTACCCGGGCACGCTCTGGTCGATCACACTTGGTCCCGACGGAAACCTGTGGGCGGTCGGCGATCGCAGTGGGTCGCCAAACGCCGTCGTCCGGCTCACGACGTCTGGGGCAGCGACTCTGTTTGGGTTTCCGTCCGGCGGGTATGGCGACGGCGCCCGTCAGATTATCAACGGCCCCGATGGAAACCTGTGGGCGACTGAGACAGGGCAGAAGAAGATCGCGCGGGTGACGACCTCGGGTGCGATCACCGAGTTTCCGGCTGGACCGGGATCTCCAGAGGGGCTGGCAGTCGGCCCCGATGGCGCAATCTGGTTCACCGAGTTTCCGACCGGGATCAGAAGGATGACGCTGACCGGCGCGATCACACGGACGATCCCGACATCCGTAGGTGATGCGATATGCACCGGCCCGGACGGAAACATCTGGTTCGGGCTGTTCGAGCCGGCCTCGATTGGCCGCCTGAAGGCCGACGGGAGCATCACCACGTATGCCATTCCCTCGGGATGGCGGGCGTATGCGATGGTCCCCGGGCCCGACGGGAACATCTGGTTTGCGGGCGGCACGACGGTCGGGAAGGTCGATCTTTCAGTCGTGCGTCAACTCGACGAAGCGCTCGACGTGCCGGCTTCTTCCACCCCTATGAAACTCGTCATGCTGCTTGGAATCGTCATCGTAGGACTACGGTTGCTCGCGGGGCGGCCATGAATCCGCGCGAAGAACAGGTTTGACTGATTGAGGAGAAAGAACATGCTTCGCTTCAAAATACTCCCCACTGCTTTGTTCATTGGCGCGATCGCTACGGCTCCCGGCGGCCTTCTCGCCCAGGATGTCCCGCTAAAAAGCTGGTCGGTGCCGAACACGCATACAGGACGGCAGGCAAACGCGATCGGAAACGCGAGCCTCTTCGTGACTCTGGCGCCGTGCCGGGTGGCCGACACGAGGGGCAACGGCTTTTCGGGCGCTTACGGCCCACCCGCATTGATCGCCTCAACAGAGAGAGTCTTCCCGATGGCCGGCCAGTGCGGCATTCCGGCGGGCGCCTCAGCCGTGTCCGTCAATTTCACGACGCTGAATTCCGCTGGCCCCGGCTTCCTGCTCGTGTGGCCCACCGGGGGAAACGAGCCTGGCGCCTCCACCATGAATTTCGACATTTTTGGAATTCCCCTCAACAACGCCGCTCTGGTACCGCTTAGCGCCGGCACGAACATGAGCGTCAAGCCGGGGGTGAACGGAACCCATCTCATCATCGACGTCAACGGCTATTTCATCGACAAGGATTCGACCCTTCCCGGCGGGAATCAATACTTCGGGGTAGTCGGCACGGTTGACTGGGACGGTGTGGAAGGGTTCGGCGCGATCTACGCTAAGAATCTGTCGTCGACTCTCGCGTATTCGATCAAGGCTGATATCAGCAATACGGTAAGCGGTTCGGCCGCGATCGCGGGTCGTCAGGCGGCGACATCCGGTGCCAATGCTGGCGTCTACGGCAAGAACAGCAGCACGACAGCGACGTCCGCTGGGGTAAAGGGCGAATCGACGAGTGCATCGGGCTACGGGGTGCTCGGTGTCGTTCCCGCCGGGGGGTTTGCTCTCTATGCGCAAGGAAACTCGGGCGCGACCGGGACGAAGAGCTTCGTCGAGCCCTATCCGAACGATCCCCTGAAGGTAATCCGGTACGTCTCACTCGAAGGACGGGAAGCGGGAACATACTTCCGCGGCCGTGCTCGCTTTGTGGGCCGGACGGCACGAATCCCGGTTCCCGAGGATTTCCGCGCGGTTTCCGACAACGATAATCTGACGGTTCACGTGACACCGATCGGGGGACCGGCCAGCCTGTGGGTCGCGAGCGTCGATCTGAACGAGGTCGTGCTGGAGTCTACACATGACGTAGAGTTCTCGTACATCGTTCATGGAGTGCGCCGGGCCTTCAAGGACTTCGAGCCGATCCAGGAAGGGGACGACTTCATTCCGGGAGGCTCAACGGCGACGATTCCCGGCTGGTTGGCCCCCGACGTGAAGCGCCGCCTCATCGAGAACGGCACGTACAACCCGGATGGTTCCGCAAACTCCAAAACGCTCGAGCGCCACGCACAAGCAGCGCGAGTGGCGCCCTAACGCGCGACTGGATCGAGGCGTGCCGCGAGCCTGAAGCTCGCATACGCGAAGAGGGGCGCGACGAGGACGTCGATCGTGTAGTGGACGTGCTGAGCGAGCACGCTGAATCCAACGGCGACCGTGCACCCGAGGAAGAGCGCCTTCGAGCGCCGGCCCGGGACCGCGAGCGCGAGAAGAAACAGCGTGGACGTGTGGCCCGAGAAGAAGAGGTCCTTCGTCAGGAGCTTGCCCGGCCCGAAGAGGCGGACGAGGGGGTCTTCGAGCGCGATCATCCCGGGCGGGGCCTCGAGCGGGGTGACGCCCATGGCGGCAATCCGGAAAAGCACCATCACGACGTAGGCCTGCAGCGCGACGACGAGAGCGCGCGGCTCGGTCGCGAGGCGCGCGACGCCGAAGGCGAGGCCGAGGTAGATCAGCGTGAACGTCAGCCAGGTCAGGTCGCGCGGAGGTAAGAGCGCAAGAATGGGATCGGGCAGGACGGCTCCAGCCCGCGCCTCCGCAAATTCCAGGAACCGCGCGAGGAGGGCGAGCACGGCGACGAGCGCGGGGACCCTGAGGGCGAGGCGAATCCGGAAGCGCGGGTCCCGCCAGGCCTCGGTCCACGCGGCCCTCACGCGAACTCTCTACCGCGCGCCGCGACCCGTGAGAACGGTCGGGATCGTGCGCAGCAGGATCTTCGCGTCGAGACCGAGGCTCCAGTTGTCGATGTAGGCGAGGTCGAGGCTCATCCACTCGTTGAAGAGGGCGATCTCGCTGCGGCCCGAGACCTGCCAGAGGCCGGTGACGCCGGGCTTCATCGAGAGCCGCCGCCGCTGCCACCTCTCGTAGCGCGCGACCTCCTCGGGGAGCGGCGGGCGCGGTCCGACGAGTGACATCTCGCCACGCAGGACGTTCCAGAGCTGGGGCAGCTCGTCCAGCGAGAATCGCCGTATGAGGCGCCCGAACGCCGTGAGGCGGGGATCGTTCGCGGCCTTGAAGACGGGCCCGTCGTGCTCATTGAGGTGCTGGACGCCGGGCATGAGCTCTTCGGCCCCGTCGACCATCGTGCGAAGCTTGACGAGCGTGAAAGGGCGGCCGTTCAGTCCGCAGCGCGTCTGCCGGAAGAGCACCGGACCCCGGGACGTCAGCTTGATGACGAGGGCGGCAAGGGTGACGGGCACGAGGGAGACGACGCCGATGAGGACGGAGAGGAAGACGTCGACGACGCGTTTCACGAGGAGCGACACGCCCTCTCCGGGGGTCGTCGAGAACGTGAGGAGCGGCGTCCCGTCGAGCTCCTCGAGCTCCACGCGCGCGAGGACGTGCGGGAAGAAGTCCAGCACGAGCCGCGTCTTCACGCCCATCTCCTCGCAGAGAAGGAAGACGTCTTCGAGCTTCGGCAGGTCGCCGCGGTCCACGGCGAGGACCACCTCGTCGATCGTGAATTCCGTGAGAATCCGGGGGAAATCCAGGAGCGAGCCGAGGAGCGGCACGCCGTTCGCGGTCGTCGTCTGGCCGTCCTCGGCAGGCTTCTCGCGCACGAGGCCCAGGAGCTTGAGGCCCCACCAGGGGTGCTCGCGGATGAGGCGGGCCATCGACGCGGCGCGCGGCGTGTCGCCCACGAGGACGACGGTTCGGAAGTTGAACCCCAGGGAGCGCACGCGCCGCGCCACGAGGCGGACCGTCACCCGCTCGGCGACGAGAAAAAGAATGTTCACGACGAAGAAGATCGCGAGGAACGGACGCGAGATGAAGTCCCACCGCGCGCCGAAGACGACGAGCGCGAGAAGGAGGCTTCCGAAGAAGGACGTCCGGACCATGAGCGCGACTTCGTTCTTGAGGCGCAGCGTGCGGTGGCTGCGGTACGCGCCCTCGAGAAAAAGAAGGCCCGAGAAAATGAGGACCGTGGGCGCGACGAGGACGAGATAGATATTGAATTCGTAAAGCGGGGTGAGCCGGCTGAAGAGACGGGGAAGGACGTCGCTCCTAAGCACGTAAGCCACGGGCAGCGTCGCGAGTGTGACGCCGAGGTCGGCCGCGTACAGGAGTGCGGCGATCGTCCGGGCTTGTTGCTTCAGCATTCGGAGCCGGGAGCTTTCCCGCTCCCCCGATGCTAGCAAGGTTTCGGGCGTCTCCCGGGCTTCAGGAGCCGGTGAGCAGGGCTTCGTAGGAGTCCGCGACGGAGTCCCAGAGATAGAGCGAGACGGCACGCGCTCGCGCGGCCCGGCCGGATCTTTCCCGCGCCGCGGGATCGGAAAGGAGAGCGGTCATGCCCGCGGCGAGACTTCCCGCGCGGTGGACGTCGACGTAGAGCGCCGCGTCTCCGGCAACTTCGCGGTTTTCGGGCGTGTCGTGGACGACGAGAGGCCGGCCGAAACCCATGGCCTCGACGAGCGCGGGGTGCGTGCCGCCGACCTCGGTCGCGTGCACGTAGACCGCCGCGTTCGCGAGGAGCTCGCGGTAGGGCTCGCCGTAGAGCGCACCGGGCAGGAGGACGCGCGGATCGCCGGCGGCCTCTGCCCGAATGTGCGAGAGGAGAGCGTCCGCGTACGGAGCCGCCCCCATGAGGACGAGCTTCGTGTCGCCCGGCACGGCGCGGAACGCGCGCACGACCGCGTCGGGGTTGTTCTCGGGCTCGAAGCGCGACACGTAGAAAACGTAGGCCCCGGGGACGAGACCGAACCGCCCGAGCGCCGCGCGCCCGGCCGGCAGGGACAGGTCCGAGCCATACGGAATGTAGACGGAGTCCTTGCCGTAGGTCTCCTTGTAATAGCTCTCGATCGAGAGCGCGTCCGTCACGACGGAATCCGGTATCACGCACGACAGGCGCTCCGAGAGCGCGTAGACGAGCTTTCCGAGGGCGTTCCATTTCCGGCGGTTCCGCTCGAGGCCGTCCACGTTCAGGACGATCCGCGTCGGGGCCCCGAGAAGGCGAGGCAGCCGGCAGAGGAGCGCGTTCGCGCCGTTGCACACGAGGACCGCGTCGTAGCCTTGGGCTGCCGCGTGGAGGCCCGAGAGGGCCGCGTGCACGACGGTATCGAGGTATTTCGTCCGGAGCGTCGGAAGGTGGACCACCCGCGCCCCGCGGTGAAGGGCGACGACGGCGCCGACTCCGTGAGTCCTGGCGTAGACGGTGACGTCGTGCCCTCGTGCGGCCAGACGGGCCGAGAGCTCCTCGGCGAGCGTCTCGAAGCCCCCGTAGGCGGCGGGCACGCCGCGCGTTCCGAGAATCGCGAGCTTCATGCGCCGGCGCGGCGCGCCCCCTCCTTAGAGGACGTGAACCACGGGAGGAGCGCGCGGTCGGAAACGAGTCGCGCCCTGGCGATCGCGGCGCGCTTGGCGAGGAGCCGGTCCCGGTTCGCCGAGAGCCAGCGGAGAGCCGGCAGCGACGTGCGCTCCACGGTGAAGCACGCGGCCACGACGACGAGGTCGCGCGCGAAGGTGCCGGGGAACGTCGCGCGAAGGTGCTCTCGCCCGGCGTTGTTGATCCGGAGAAGAAAACGGTTCTTCACGGAATGGAGGTTCGCCGCCGTCGACATCTCCCCCCGCCGCTCGGGCAGGTTGCGCCGCCGGTGCCAGGCGCGGGCGGCGGGGACGCAGCGTGCGGTCCAGCCGCGGCCGCGGAGCCGCCACGCGAGGTCGACGTCCTCGCGGTAGAGAAAGAAGTCGTTGTCGAAAAACCCCGTCTCGATGCGGACGTCGAGAAGCGCGGCCGTCCGGTAGAGCGCGATGCAGCCCGAGACGCCGAAGATCTCGGCCGCGTCGTCGTAACGCCCGTCGTCCCGGAAGCCGGCCCCGATGTCGAAGTGCCGCCCGTTCGGCGTCATGCGGATGCCGACCGTGTCGATCACGTCCGTGGGCACGAGGTCGGCGCCGTCCGCCCGGAGAATCTTTCCGGTGAACGCTCCCACGCGCGCGTACGTCGGGCGGGTGGCCTCGGCGAGCAGGCGCTCGAGGTAGTCGGGCGCGAGCACGACGTCGGAATTGAGGACGAGGACCCAGGAGTTTCCCGCCTCGACGGCGCGCGCGATCGCGAGGTTGTGGCCGCCCGTGTAGCCGAGGTTCTCTCTTGACGGGACGACCGTGAGCGGCACGGGCGTCACCTTTTCGAAGGCCGCGAACGTGGAGCGGGTGCCGTCCTCGGACGCGTTGTCCACCGCGACGATCGCGAAGTCGCGGAACGTCTGCGCGAAGAGGGAAGGGAGCAGCCGCTCGACGTCCCGCGACTCGTTGTGCGTGACGATCGAGACGAGGACGGCGGGGGGCCGGGCGCTCAGGCGGTGCCTCCCGGTGGCAGCAGCGCGGAGCGCCAGCCGAAGCCGGCGAGTCCGCGGACGACCCGCGCGTGCGCGGCGGCGGCGTCCCGCCTGGAGTGGTCGGGCCGCACGACGGGAAGGAGCGCGAGCCGCAGGAGAGCGCCGAGAAGCGTCGAGAACCGCGCGGTGGCGCGGAAGCCAGGAGAGGCATGGCGCGCGAGGTACAGGAACTGGTTCCGGACGTACGCGGGCCGGAAGTCGCGGTAGGGAAGCGCGTTCATCGTGACGCCTCCCACGTGAGAGGCACGGCCTTCCGGGACGTACCGGATTCTCCGGCCCGATTCCAGGAGGCGCGCGCAGAAGTCCACGTCCTCGAACCAGGCGGGCAGGAAGGCGGGATCGAAACCGCCGAGCGCTTCGAACGCGTCGCGCCTCACGAGAAGCGCCGCGGCCGCTGGCTGCTCCACGTCGAAGGCCCTGTCCCGGTCCCGGTCGAGATACCGGTCGTGCCGAAACCCCGGGTTCTCGGGGAAGAGGCGGTCGAAGAGGAACGCCTCGCGGAGAATCGAGCCGAGCGACGGAAGCCGGCGTAGCTGGAAGAGCTCCTGGCCGTCGCCCATGAGCTTCGGCGCGACCGCCGCGACCGCTGGGTCCGCGTCGAGCACCCGCAGGAGGGCGTCGAGTGTGCAGCGACCGTCCACGAGCGCGGCGTCCGGGTTCAGGAAGAGGATCGTCTCCGAGGGGGCCCCTTCCAGCGCGGCCCGGTTGCACGCCGGCCCGAACCCAAGGTTCACGCCGGCTTCGATCACGCGTGCGCCTGCCGCGCGGGCCGCGGCCACGGAGCCGTCCGTCGAAGCGTTGTCCACGACCACGACCGGCACGCCCTCCGGCACCGACTTCACAGCGGCCGCAAGGTGCGCGGCCGAGTTCCAGGAGACGATGGCGACGAGGACGCGCGGGGCGCTCAAGCGACAGGATGATAGTGCGGTGCGGCGCGGCGCTTAGAATCCGGGGACCATGATTTCCAGAGATTTTCTCAGAAAGGAATTCGAGCGCCTGCCCGAGCTGTTCCGGCAGCGCAACGTACCGGCGGGCGCGCTCGAGAGCTGGCGCGCGATCGACGCCGAACGTCGAACGCAGATATCTTCGATGGAGACGGCCCGCGCCGAGCGGAATTCCCTTTCGCAGAAAATCGGCGCGAAGCGCAAGGCGCGCGAGGATTCCTCGGTCGAGGAGGAGCTCTCGAAGGCGATCGCGGCCCGGATTTCTTCCTTCGAAGCAAAAATAGAAGAGTTGGATGCGCGATTCGCTCCCATCGAAGAGACATTGCCCAACATTCCGGACGACTCCGTCCCCGACGGCACCGACGAGAAGCAGAACGTCGTCCTGAAGACCTGGGGCGAGCCGACCCGCTTCGACTTCCCGCCGCAGGCGCACTGGGACCTCGGCCCCGCGCTCGGCATCCTCGACTTCGAGCGCGCCGCGAAGGTCACGGGCGCCCGCTTCACGGTTCTGAAAGGCCCCGCGGCGCTGCTGTCCCGGGCGCTCATCCAGTTCTTCCTGGACGTCCACACGCGCGAGCACGGTTACGTCGAAGTCCTGCCGCCCTTCCTCGTCAATTCCGCGTCTCTTTTCGGCACGGGCCAGCTTCCGAAGTTCGCGGATGACCTCTTCCGCCTGCAGGGCACGGACTGGTTCCTGACGCCGACGGCCGAGGTCCCCGTCACGAATCTCCACCGGGACGAGGTCCTTCCCGAGGCCGAGCTCCCGATCTCCTACTGCGCATACACGCCGTGCTTCCGCGCCGAGGCGGGTGCCGCGGGACGCGACACGCGCGGCATGATCCGCCAGCACCAGTTCGACAAGGTCGAGCTCGTGAAGTTCACGCGCCGCGAGGCCTCGTCGGACGCGCACGAGGCGCTCACGCGCGACGCGGAAGATCTTCTCGAGCGCCTCGAGCTCCCGTACCGGCGCATCGTCCTCTGCCGCGGCGACATGGGTTTCGCGTCCGCGAAGACGTACGACCTCGAGGTCTGGCTGCCCGGACAGAACGGTTACAAGGAAATCTCGTCGTGCTCGAACTTCGGCGACTTCCAGGCCCGCCGCGCGGCCATCCGCGTGAAGGTCGAAGGGGCGGGCGGAAAATCCCGGAACGAGCTCGTCCACACGTTGAACGGCTCGGGCCTTCCCGTCGGGCGAACGCTCGTCGCGATCCTCGAGAACTTCCAGAGGAAGGACGGCTCCGTGGCCATCCCGAAGGTGCTTCAGCCTTACTGCGGTGGGAAGTCGGAGATCGTCAAGGGCTGAATGCTCAGGGAGGCGTGGCCAGAATCTCCGCCAGCAGGTCGCCCACGCCGCGCTCGGACGCGAGCCTCTCGAGTGTCGCGACATCCAGCTTCTCGCCCTGTGCGACGAGAAGTGCGCGGACATCGCGCACGTGCTTGGAGGATCCCCCTTCGCGGAAGAAAAGGAGTTTGCGGAGAATGACGTATTCGGGCGGCGCGACCCAGATCTCACGGCCGCCGACGTCGAAACGCCGCCGTAGAGGAAGCGCCCAGCGGTGCAGCGGGTCCTCGCTCGCGAAATAGACATCTGCCTTCAGCGCCGAGGGCGTATGCAGGACGTTCACGTGGCCGTGGAGCGGCCTCGCCATCTCCACGGCAATGACGTCCGCGGGAGGGCAGTAGTAGCCCGGCGACGAGAAGGCTTTTCGAAGATCTTCGGGAGCGGTCAAGCGCAACACGACGTCCACGTCCGCCGTGAAACGCGGCTCGGCGTAGAGCATGCTCGCGACCGAGCCCGTGACCATGTACGTCAGCCCCGCGTCGTTCAGCGGCGCGACGAAGAGTTCGATCAGGTCGGCATCAGGCACGGAGGAACTGCCGGCGAACTTCTTCGAGGATCTGCTCCTCGTTCCAGTCGGGATGCTCCGCCTGCACGCCCGCGCGCTTGACCTCCCGCGCGGTCTTGTAGAGGGATTGGGCGATCGCCCACCGTTCGGTCGGCGTCATCGCGGCGAAGCGGCGCATTTGCTCAGGGTCCGGAGCATCTTCGGGGAGGCAGGATTCGTTCCCGGGAGCGGTGGACGCCACGGGGGCCAGTCTATCGCCGCGCGGCAGCGCCGTGGCGGAGGAGGAGGGATTCGAACCCCCGGTACCTTTCAGTACAACGGTTTTCAAGACCGCCGCCTTAAACCACTCGGCCACTCCTCCGGAATGCGTCGGACGGCATTATCTCCTCTCCCTGCTAGACTTCGCGGCCCGGCGCTGGCCACGGACAGGTGGGTGAGTGGCTGAAACCAGCGGTTTGCTAAACCGCCGTAGGGCTTTAAAACCTTACCGGGGGTTCGA
>JBDTML010000002.1:0-18455 GCA_039934255.1 Acidobacteriota bacterium
CGACGATGGGCGTGCGGCGCTCCGCGCGCGCGCCCGGGAGCGCGGGGGGGGGAAGCGGCAAGGATCGCTGCGAAAATGCGGAGCCCGCCCAAAGTGCGCAGACGAGAACGAGGAGAAGCCGGCTTGACATTTTTTTTCGGACTCGCATGATTGTTACTCGATAAAGTCGAAAGGGTATTTAACTAATTCTAAACACGCGGCAGAGAAAAGCGATCCAGGCGCTGGTGGAACTCGTCTACCGGGCAGGTCCCGACATGACGTCCACGCAGCTCGGGGAATGGCTCGAGCTCTCCCGTGACTCCGTGCATCAGCTGCTGCTTCCCCTCGTGAGGAGCGGCCTGGTGGCGGCGGGACGGGGACGCAAGGGCGGGTACCGGCCGACACCCCTCGCGGCGTCGGCGACGGTCCTCTCCGTCGTTTCCTTCTATTCCCGCGAGGGACGCGATCCGGCGCCTCCCGAACCGACGGCGATGCCGGCGGCGATTCAGAGGCTCGACCGCGAGCTTTTCGAAACGCACCGTCGTTTTTTGTCCGCCATCACGATCGCCGACCTCGTCGCCGAGGTGAAGGCCGAGCGCGAGGAGCTGTCGTACTCGATCTGAAGACCTCTTCATCTCAAGACATTTTGCAAGGCGCGCGCCAGCCATTTCGGCGCGCTCTCCCGGAGGAATCCCCATGAAGATCGCCACGGACATCACGAAGCTGATCGGGAACACGCCCCTCGTAAGACTCAACCGCGTCACGGCGGGGGTCGCTCCGGGCGCGATCGTCGCGGGAAAGCTGGAGTTCTTCAATCCCGCCCACTCGGTGAAGGACCGCATCGGCGTCGCCATGATCGAGGCGCTCGAGAAGGCGGGAAGAATCTCGCCCGGCAAGTCGGTCCTGATCGAGCCCACTTCGGGAAACACGGGCATCGGCCTCGCGTTCGTCGCTGCGGCGAGGGGATATCGCCTCATCCTCACGATGCCGGAGACGATGTCGATCGAACGGCGCAAGGTGCTGAAGCTCCTGGGCGCGGAGGTCGTGCTGACACCCGGCCCGCTCGGGATGAAGGGGGCGATCGCGAAGGCGCAGGAGCTCCTCGCCGAGTACGGTGCGAACGGCGTCCAGCCGCAGCAGTTCGAGAACCCAGCTAACCCGGCCATCCACGAGGCCACGACCGCCGTCGAGCTCTGGAACGACACGGACGGGAAGATGGACATCTTCGTTGCTGGCGTCGGCACGGGCGGAACGATGACAGGCGTCGGCCGCTACTGGAAGCCGAAGAAGCCCTCGGTGCGGCTCGTCGCCGTCGAGCCCACGGCGTCCCCGGTCATCTCCGGAGGCGCACCCGGCCCGCACAAGATCCAGGGAATTGGCGCCGGTTTCATCCCGAAGAACCTCGACACGACGCTCGTGGACGAAACATTCCAGGTGTCGAACGACCAATCCTTCGCGATGGCGCGGCGCCTCGCGAAAGAGGAAGGGATCCTCGGCGGCATCTCCTCCGGCGCCGCGGTCCATGCCGCGGTCGAAATCGCGAAACGGCCCGAAAGCGCGGGGAAGCTCATCGTCTGCGTCGTTCCCTCGACCTCGGAGCGCTACATTTCGACGGACCTCTTCAAGGAAGAGGACGTCCCGGCGGGGGCTGCGGCGATCTAGCGAGCCTTGGCGGTCGTCCGCTCGGCCGTTCCGGACTTGAACTCCAGCGCCGCGCCTCCCGGGGCGAGATCGAGGGTGACGGCGGATCCCTCGTGGATCTCGCCCGCGAGCAGCTTGAGAGCCAGCGGGTCCTGGACGAGCTTCTGGATGTTTCGTTTGAGCGGCCTCGCCCCGTACACGGGGTCGTAGGCCTCGCGCGCCAGCCACGTCTTCACGGCTTCCGTCCACGCGAGCTTCACGCCCCGGGCGGCCACGAGCTCGCCGACGTATCGAAGCTGCAGCTCGACGATCTTCTCGATGTCGACGAGGTCGAGGCGCCGAAAGACGACGATGTCGTCGATCCGGTTCAGGAACTCCGGCCGGAAGTGGTTCCGAAGCTCGGCCTCGACGCGAGTCTTGAGCAGCTTGTCGTCGACACCCGAAAGCTCCTGAATGATGAGGCTCCCGACGTTCGACGTCATGATGACGACGACGTTCTTGAAGTCCACGACGCGGCCCTTTCCGTCCGTCAGGCGCCCGTCGTCGAGCACCTGCAGAAGGACGGACCACACGTCCGGGTGCGCCTTCTCGATCTCGTCGAAGAGAACGACCGCATAGGGCCGGCGGCGGACCGCTTCCGTGAGCTGGCCGCCCTCGTCGTGGCCGATGTAGCCAGGGGGCGCCCCGATCATCCGCGACACGGTGTGCTTTTCCTGGTACTCGGACATGTCGAGGCGGACCATCG
The DNA here is from genome assembly GCA_039934255.1 of Acidobacteriota bacterium. Lineage (GTDB taxonomy): Bacteria > Acidobacteriota > Thermoanaerobaculia > UBA5066 > UBA5066 > Fen-183. Next base: position 2,366 of record JBDTML010000002.1, read on the forward strand.
CGCCCTCGTCGTCGAAGAGGAACTCGGCGAGCGCGCGCGCGAGCTCGGTCTTGCCGACGCCCGTCGGGCCGAGGAACAGGAAAGAGCCGATCGGCCGCTTCGGGTCTTTCATGCCGGCGCGGGCCCGGCGCACCGCGGCCGCCACGGCGTCGACGGCCTCGTCCTGCCCGATGACGCGCAGCTTCAGACGCTCGTCCATCTTCAGGAGCTTCCGGGTCTCGCCCTCGACCATCTTCGCGACGGGGACTCCCGTCCACTTCGAGACGATCGCGGCGATGTCGTCCTCGTCGACCTTCTCGCGCAGGATCGCGCCGCTTTTCTGGAGCTCGTCGAGTCGCGCCTGCGCGGTCTCGAGGTCCTTCCCGAGCTTCGTGAGCGTGCCGTAGCGCAGCTCGGCGGCCTTGCTCAGGTCGCCCTGACGCTCCGCGGCCTCGGCGGCGACTTTGGTTTCGTCGATACGTTTCTTCACCTCGCGAATGACCGCGATGGCGTCCTTCTCGGACCTCCAGCGCGCCTTCATTCCGCTCGAGCGCTCCTTGAGCTCGGCGAGCGTGCGCTCGAGCGTCTTCAGGCGGTCCTTGGCGGGGCGGGCGTCGTCCTTCTGGAGAGCCTTTTTCTCGATCTCGAGCTGGAGAACGCGGCGCTCGACCTCGTCGATCTCCGTCGGCAGCGAGTCGATCTCCATCCGAAGCTTCGACGCCGCCTCGTCGATGAGGTCGATCGCCTTGTCGGGCAGGAAGCGGTCCGCGATGTAGCGGTCCGAGAGCGTCGCGGCGGCGATGAGCGCCGCATCCGTGATCTTCACGCCGTGGTGGACTTCGTAACGTTCGGCGAGGCCGCGGAGGATCGCGATCGTGTCCTCGACGGAGGGCTCCCCCACGAGCACGGGCTGGAAGCGGCGCTCGAGGGCCGGGTCCTTCTCGATGTGTTTGCGGTACTCGCCGATGGTCGTCGCGCCGATCGCGCGCAGCTCGCCGCGGGCCAGAGCGGGCTTGAGCATGTTCCCGGCGTCCATGGCGCCCTCGGCCGCGCCCGCGCCGATGAGCGTGTGGAGCTCGTCGATGAAGAGGATGACCTTGCCCTCGGACTCCTCGACCTCCTTGAGGACGGACTTCAGGCGCTCTTCGAAGTCGCCGCGGAACTTCGCCCCGGCAAGCATCGCGCCGAGGTCGAGCGAGACGACGCGCTTGCCCTTGAGCGTCTCTGGGACGTCGCCCGCGACGATGCGGCGCGCGAGTCCCTCCACGATGGCGGTCTTACCGACGCCCGGGTCTCCGATGAGGACGGGGTTGTTCTTCGTGCGCCGCGTCAGGACCTGCATGACGCGGCGAATTTCCTCGTCGCGGCCGATGACGGGGTCGAGCTTGCCCTTCTTCGCGAGATCCGTGAGGTCCTTCGCATAGCGCTTCAGCGCCTGATACTTGTCCTCCGCGTCGGGGTCCGCCACGCGGCTCGAACCGCGCACGTCCTTGAGGGCGGCGAGGAGGGACGCTTCGGAAAGGCCCCGGGCGAGGAGTGCCTTCGCGGCCTTCGACCTTCCGTCGCGCAGCAGCGCGAGGAAGAGGTGCTCGCTCGCGATGTAGTCGTCCTTGAATTCGCCGGCGATCTTCTCGGCGAGGTCGATGAGCTTCACGAGCGCCGGGGAGAAGCGCGGCTCGGCCCCTTCGCCCTGCACGGTGGGGAGCTTTGCGAGTTCTTTCTCGACGTCCTTGAGCGCGAGGCCGGGCGCGACTCCGACGCGCTCGAGGAGCGCCGGGACCACGCCATCTTCCTGAGTCAGGAGCGCCGCGGCAAGGTGCTCGGGGGTGACCTCGGGATGCCCTTCCGCACGCGCGGCCTTCGCCGTGTTCTGGAGGGCGTCCTGGGCTTTGTGGGTGAAGCGGTCGAGGTTCATCGACGAGGAGAGTAGAATCTGATGGCAACAATGTCAAGTAATATCTAACGTAATATTATTAGATGTTCGCAATCTATTCATTCTAAGAATCTTATATTCGTGCCTCCTTAATTCCCTTTTCCCTTAGCAGACACGCATCGCACTTTTCGCAGGGTTTCCCGGATCGCCCAGGGTCGTAACAGGAGATCGTGAGCTTCGGGTCGAGCCCCAGGGCGAGGGCGAGCCGGACGATGTCTGCTTTCGTCATGGCCAGAAGGGGAGCGCGGATACGAAAGCCTCGACCCTCGCTTCCCGCCTGCGTCCCCAGGCGCGCCACCCGTTCGAATGCGGCAAGGAACTCGGGGCGGCAGTCCGGGTACCCCGAGTAGTCGAGCACGTTGGCCCCGATGACGATCTCCGTCGCACCGCGCGTCTCGGCGAAGGCGAGAGCGAACGACAGGAAGAGCGTGTTGCGCGCGGGCACGTATGTGACGGGGATCTTCCGCTTGCCGAGCGCGCGTTTCGGCACCGCGATCGAGGGGTCCGTGAGCGCCGAGCCGCCGAGGGCGCCGAAGTCCGGCACGCGAATGACGCGGTGCGACATAACTCGATACCGCCGCGCGAGCCGCTTCGCGAACGCAATCTCGACGCGGTGGCGCTGCCCGTAGTCGAAGGAGAGCGCGTGGACGTTCCAGCCCCAGCGCGTCAGGAGTGCGAGGCACGTGGCGGAATCGAGGCCGCCGGAAAGCAGCACGACAGCGGTTCGGGGGCGAAGCGAGGGTGGCCTCGGAATCAATCTTCTCTTAACCATTCGAAGAAATCCCCCGGTTTCCTCGGTCATTTCATCTCCCGGGAACGTCTCCCCAAAGCAACTTGTGCAGCTGCAGGTTCAGCCGCAGCTTTCTCTTCGAATCGCGCACCCACGCAGCAACGTGTTCGGCGATCGCGGATTCTCTGCCCTCGAAGACCGGAGAGATCAAGACGGCATGTCGTTCGTCGAGCCCGTGCTTCTCGACGAAGGCCTCCGCCCAGTCGAAGTCGCCCCGGTCGGCGACGACGAATTTGACCTCGTCGCGCGGGCCGAGCATCTTCAGGTTCCTGAGGTCGTTGCGGGATTCCATCCCCGAGCCGGGGCACTTCACGTCGAGGATCTTTACGACCCGAGGATCCACGCGGTCCAGCGGAACGTGGCCGCCGGTCTCGACGAGTACGGCGTAGCCGCCGTCGCAGAGCGCCGCGGCGAGCGGATAGAAGCCTTCCTGCTCGAGCGGTTCGCCTCCGGTCAGCTCGACGAGTGGCGCTCCGAGACGCGCGACCTCGGCGAGGACCTCGTCGAGTGTCCGCGTGCTCCCGCCCGAAAATGCGTAGGCGCTGTCGCACCAGACGCACCGGAGCGCGCATCCCGTCAGGCGCACGAACGTGCACGGCAGCCCCGCGAACGAGGATTCTCCCTGGAGGCTGCGGAAGATCTCGGTGACGACGACGGAGGTCGGGGCGGGCATCGGACCGACGATAGCGCGGGCAACCCATAATCGCCCACGTGAGGCTGAGGCTGGAGCTGGCGTACCTGGGGACTTTCTTCGAGGGGTGGCAGCTGCAGGCGCCTCGCGCGGACGGCGCGATGCCGCGCACGGTACAGGGCGTATTGGAAGATGCTTTGAAAGAGATTCTGAAAGCGGAGGTCCGCGTCCACGGGGCGGGGCGAACGGACAGCGGCGTCCACGCGGAGGCGCAAGTCGCACACGCGGACCTGCCGCCCGGCGCGCCCCTCTTACCTTCTAAGAATCTTTCTCGTGCTCTCAATTCGAGGCTCCCGGAGGACGTGCGGGTCCTCTCCGTCTCCGAAGCAAAATCAGATTTTCACGCCCGCCACTCGGCGACCGGCAAGGTCTACGTCTACCGCCTGCGCCGGGGCGACACGCTGCACCCGCACCGAGGGCTCGTCGAGGCGCTGGCTTCCGAGCCTCTCGACCTGGGCGCCATGCGCGCGGCCGCGGGCCTTCTCGTCGGGACCCGGGACTTCGCGCCTTTCTCGCTCACGGGGTCCGATCCGGCAACGACCGTGAGAACCCTCGCCCGGCTGGACGTGGAGGAACGCGGGACGCTTCTCGTGATCACCGCGGCGGGAGACGGCTTCCTGCGCGGCATGGTGCGCCGGCTCGTCGGGACTCTCCGCGACGCGGGGCGGGGGCGGATCGGGCCCGAGGAGGCGTCCCGGAAGCCCGGCCCCACCGCCGAGGCGCGCGGGCTCACGCTGGAGAGGGTCCTGTATTCCCCGGAGTCCCTTCCGGAAGAGCCCGCGGTCCGCGGGGGCGCGCCCGTTTCATCGGGATAGAATCGGACGCTGGGGGCGTGTTTCGCCCCGAATACGAGAAATGATCGACAAGGATTCCATCGCCGCGCCCGGTTCTCCGGACCGGCCCCTCCTCGACGGCCTCGACCTGGGTCGTCTGCCGAAGCACGTGGCCGTCATCATGGACGGCAACGGACGCTGGGCGCGTCAGCGGCGCTTGCCGCGCGTCGAGGGCCATCGCGCCGGCATCGCCTCGGTGCGGGCGACGGTCGAGACGGCGGCGCGCCTCGAGCTCACGGCGCTCACGCTGTACGCGTTCTCGACGGAGAACTGGAAGCGCCCGCACCTCGAGGTCGCGACGCTCATGGCGCTCCTCAAGGAATACCTTCGGCGCGAGCTCAAGACGCTGCTCGACAACGACATCGCTTTCCGCGTCGTCGGCCGTATGGACGGACTCGACAGCTCGGTGCAGCGCGAGCTCGAACACGCGATCGCCGCCACGGCGCGCGGCAAGGGCATGATTTTCAACATCGCGCTCAACTACTCGGGCCGGGCCGAGCTGGCCGACGCGATGCGGGCGCTCGCGCGCAAGGTGCAGGCGGGCACGCTGTGCCCCGAAGATATCGACGAGGCCGCGATCGAATCGCAGCTCTACACGGCCGGGCTGCCCGATCCCGACCTCCTCATCCGCACGAGCGGCGAGATGCGCATCTCGAACTACCTCCTGTGGCAGATCGCCTACGCCGAGATCTACGTGACCCCCGTGCTCTGGCCCGACTTCCGCGCGGGACACTTTCTCGAAGCGATCGCGGAGTTTCAGAAACGCGAGCGCCGGTACGGCGGCGTCTCGGAGTCGGAAGGAAGGCGGGACGAGGTCGCGGCGCCGGCGGCGCAACCGGCGGCCGCGTCACGATGAGGTTTCAAAGGGAGCTCACGGCTGCGGTCCTCATCCCCGCGGTCCTCGCGATTCTCCTGGCGGCGCCGCCCTGGGCCTGGGCGCTCCTCGTCGCCCTTGCGGCGACCGTGGCGCTCCTGGAGTTCTACCGCCTCATCGAGGCGGCGGGGTGGATCGTTCCGAAGCCCGCCGGCGTCGGCCTTTTCGTCGCCTTCGTGGCGGCCGCCCACTTCGCCTCCCTTTTCGCGCTCGTCGTGCTCACGGGCGTCACGCTCCTCCTGCTGCCGACTCTGGTCATGTTCGCGTCGCCTCGGGAAGCCGTGCTCCTCGGCTCGTCGGCCTCGTCGGTTTTCGCGACGCTCTACGTGGCACTGGGCGCCGGCGCCATGGTGGGACTTCGCGCGATCGGCTGGCGGCCCGTCGTATTCCTGCTCGCGATCGTGTGGGCCGGCGACTCCGCAGCCTATTACGTCGGGCGACGGTGGGGGAAGCGAAAGCTCGCTCCGGTCGTGAGCCCGAAGAAGACGTGGGAAGGCTTCTGGGGCCAGATGGGGGCGGGCCTCGCCTTCGGGGCGGCGGCAGCGCTGATTCTCTTTCCATCCGCTTCAGGCGCGCCGCGGACGCTTCTCCTCGGTGCGGCGCTCGGCCTCGTCGTCTCCGTCGTGGCGGTCGTCGGGGATCTCCTCGAATCCACGTTCAAGAGAAGCTGCGCGATGAAGGATTCGGGCGGTCTCCTGCCCGGCCACGGTGGCCTCCTCGACCGGCTCGATTCGCTGCTCTACGCCTCGCCCGTCCTCCTTTTCGCCCTCGCGTTGGTGCCGGGAGGGCTGCCGCAGTGAAGGAAACGGGCGGGATGAAGAAGCGCATCGCTCTCCTCGGCGCGACCGGCTCCATCGGGGACTCGGCCCTGTCCGTCGTCGCTCATTTTCCGGAGCGCTTCGAGATCGTCTCGATGGCGGCGGGGTCGAACCTCGAGAAGTTCCTGCCCGCGATCGCCGCGCACCGCCCGAAGGTCGTGTCGGTGGTGACGCGCGAGGACGCGGCGCGGGTCCGCCAGGAATTCCCCGGCGTCGCGGTCGGCTATGGCGCCCAGGGACTCGTGGACGTGGCGACACTTCCCGAAGCCGACGTCGTCCTCGGCGGCATCGTGGGCTCGGTCGGCCTCGCGCCCGCCTACGAGGCCGTGAAGCTCGGCAAGACGCTGGCTCTCGCGAACAAGGAGACGCTCGTCGTGGCGGGCGAGCCGCTCATGGCCGCGGCGCGCGCTTCCGGCGCCGCGATCCTGCCGGTGGACTCGGAGCACTGCGCACTCCATCAGGCGCTGCGGGCGGGCACCCCCGCGGAAGTGAAGCGCCTCGTCCTCACCGCGTCGGGCGGGCCGTTCCGCACGCGTCCGTTCGCGACCTTCGCGTCGATCACCGTGGACGACGCCCTGCGGCACCCCACGTGGAAGATGGGCCCGAAGATCACGATCGACTCGGCCACGATGATGAACAAGGGGCTCGAGGTCATCGAGGCGCGCTGGCTCTTCGACGTCCCGGGCCCTCGGATCGACGTCGTTCTCCACCCGCAGTCGATCGTCCACTCGATGGTCGAATTCGTGGACGGTTCGGTTCTCGCGCAGATGTCGCCGAACGACATGCGCTTCCCGATCCTCTACGCGCTTACGTATCCCGATCGCATTCCGACGCCGCTCGCGGGACTGAACCTGACGTCTCTCGGCAACCTCGAGTTCTTCCCGATGGAACCGACCCGCTATCCGGCGGTCGGTCTCGTGTACGCCGCTCTCGAGACGGGCGGGTCGGCCCCGGCGGTGCTCAATGCCGCGAACGAAATCGCCGTTCAAGCGTTTCTCGACCGCCGCATCCCGTACCCCGCGATCGTCGAAATGGTCGCGCGGGTCCTCGGCAGGCACCGCGTCGTCGGCGTCACGTCCGTCGCGGACGCGCTCGAAGCCGACGCGTGGGCGCGGCGCGAGGCTGCCGCCATACTCCCCCTTCTCGAAACCAGCCCGCGGGCGGCAACCGCCCCCGCCTTTCCGGCGTAACACCCCCGAGGCCCCATGACCATTCCGACCAACATCCTCGCCCTGATCTTCGTTCTCTCGTTCCTCATCGTGTTTCACGAGGGGGGGCACTTCCTCGTCGCGAAACTCTTCAAGTTCCCGGTCGAGATCTTCTCTCTGGGATTCGGGAAGCGCCTCTTCGGCTGGAAGAGGAACGAGACGGACTACCGGGTCTCACTCATCCCGCTCGGCGGCTACGTGAAGGTGGTCGGTCTCGGCCCGGACGAGAGCGACGTCGTCGCGGGCACGTCCGAGGCTTCGGTGACGCAGCCCGGAACCCGTTTCCAGCGCCTTCTGATCCTCTTCGCGGGGCCGGGCGTGAATCTCGTGCTCGCGTTTCTCCTCACGGCGCTCGCGTTCCTCATCGGCATCGAGGTCGCGAAGTACAAGGGAGAGGCCCCGGTCGTGAAGGTCGTCGATCGCGAGAGTCCGGCCGAGAGGGCGGGGATCCACGCGGGAGACCGCATCGCGACGATCTCGGGCAAGCCCGTCGGGACGTGGGAAGAGGTGGAGATCGAGACGGGCCTCGCTCCGCGCGAGGAGCTGACGGTCGGCATCGAGCGCGACGGGAAGCCGCTCACGCTCCGGCTGACCCCCGAGCCGCGGTCGAAGTACGACATCGGCTACACCGGCCTGAATCCGTACATCCCGGCGGTGGTCGCCCGCGTCGTCCCGGGCTATCCCGGCGCGAAGGCGGGCCTTCAGGTCGGCGACCAGATCGTCTCCGTCGGCGGGAAGCCCGTCGTCCTCTATTTCGAGGTCGTCCGGTTCATCCGCGAAGCCGCCTCCACGTTCGACGCGAGCGGGCCGAAGCCCATCGAGATGGTCGTGTCGCGAGGCGGGGCCACGATGACGCTGAACGTCGTGCCGGTGAAGGAAGGCGAGAACTGGCGCATCGGGTTCGCGCCGAAGGAGGAGACGGTCCTCCGCCGCTTCTCGCTCGGCGAGGCTCTCGCCGCATCCTTCAGGGAAAACGTCCGGCAGGTGAAGATGACGGGCCAGATCGTCGGCCGCTTGTTCCGGGGCACGGGCTCGATCCGCCAGTTCTCGGGGCCGATCGACATCGCTAAGTTCTCGGGAGAGGCGGCGCGCTCGGGGCCGTCCGCTCTCATTCTTCTGATGGGCGTCCTTTCCCTGCAGCTCGGGATCCTGAATCTCCTCCCGATCCCGCTCCTCGACGGCGGCCAGATCTTCGTCACGCTACTCGAGGCCGTCTTCCGGCGGGACTTCTCGATCCGGGTGAAAGAGCGGCTTTTGCAGGCGGGTTTCGTGTTCCTCGTCCTCGTCATGGTCACCGTCCTCTACTTCGACGTCCTCAAGAACGTCAACTTCTGATGTCGAACGTCACGCCGGGGGGCGCGGCTCGCGCGCGGCACGAGACCGTCGGCGTGCGGGTGGGAAAAGTCCTCGTCGGCGGGGGAGCCCCCGTCGTCGTCCAGTCGATGTCGAACACGGACACGGCCGACGTCGAGAGCACGGTCAGGCAGTCGCTCGAGCTCGCCGAGGCGGGTTCCGAACTCCTCCGCGTCACGGTGAACGTGGACGAAGCCGCCCAGGCCGTGCCCGAGATCAAGAAGCGCCTTCTCGCCGCCGGCTGCGACGCGCCCCTCATCGGCGACTTCCATTACAACGGCCACCTCCTCCTCGTGAAGTACCCGGAGATGGCACGCGCCCTCGACAAGTACCGGATCAATCCGGGAAACGTCGGGACGGGAAAAAGGCGGGACGAGCAGTTCGCGACGATCTGCGCCGTGGCGCGGGACCTCGGGCGGCCCGTCCGGATCGGCGTGAACGGCGGCTCCCTGAATCAGGAGCTCGTCATGCAGAAGATGCAGGAGAACACGGACAAGGACCTGGGCCGCTCGTCCGAGGACATCGTGAACGAGTGCATGGTCCTCTCCGCGCTTCAGTCCACCGAGCTCGCGCTGGAGACGGGCATGCGCAAGGACCAGATCATCATCTCGTGCAAGGTCTCGCGCCCGAACGACCTCATCGCCGTCTACCGCGACCTCGCGTCGAAGACCGACCAGCCGCTCCATCTCGGCCTCACGGAAGCCGGGATGGGAACGAAGGGGCTCGTGTGGTCGTCGGCGGCCATGGGCGTTCTCCTCGACGAGGGGATCGGAGACACGATCCGCGTGTCGCTCACGCCCCGCCCCGGGGGCGATCGCCGCGAGGAGGTCTACGCGGCCTGCGAGCTCCTGCAGTCGCTCGGCATCCGGAGCTTCTCGCCGTCCGTGACGGCCTGCCCCGGCTGCGGCCGCACGACGTCCACGGGATTCCAGGAGCTCGCCGAGAGCATCCAGGGCTACGTGCGCGAGCAGATGCCCGCCTGGAAGACGCGCTACGACGGCGTCGAGACGATGACGCTCGCCGTGATGGGCTGCATCGTGAACGGCCCCGGCGAGAGCAAGGCCGCGAACATCGGCATCTCGCTGCCCGGCACGGGCGAGGCGCCGAGCTGCCCCGTCTACATCGACGGCCAGAAGTTCACGACGCTCAAGGGGACGCACGAGGAGCTCTCGGCGGCGTTCCGGAAGCTCGTGGACGACTACGTCGAGACGAAGTACGCGCGCAAGGACGGTCCTTCCGCTTCGTGAGCGGGCGGGGCGCGTCGTTTCGCCGTCGGGGATTTCTGAGAATGAGTAAGAGGGGATGGGCGGCGGGCGTCTTCCTCACCGTCGCCTTCACCTCCGGCTGCGGAAAGGATCCCGGGGAGCCGTCCCTTCCGCGGGTGGGAGCGGCGCCCGCGCCAACGCCCATTCCGCTTCACGGGGCGACGGCCGACCGGTGAGAAGGCCGCCCGTCTGCGTCCGGCGCGGCGTTCGGCCTCTTGCGAAGCCACTCGACGAGCTTTTCCTCGATCTCGTCCGTGCTTGCTGAGGGGAATCGGCGTCTTAGGTTCTGGCGCATGCGGCGCTCCCCCGACTCGAAGAGCTCGAGGGCCAGTCGGAGCTTTTCGCCAACGGTGTCCAACGCGGCGTTCACGGATGAATTCTATCGCCGGCCGATCAGCTGCCGCTCACGGTGTGCCCCCCGCCGCGATCGCGGCCACGGCGCGCGCGATCGCCTCGCGCTCCGGCGCGCTTTCGAGGTTCGAGAGGATCGCGACCGCGAGCCTTCTCTTCGGGACGATGTACAGGATGCCGCTCGCGCCGGGACTCGAGCCGCCGTGGGACGCGGCCCCGGTGACCTTCCCGGCCTTGTCCTCTTCGATGGACCATCCGAGGCCGTAGTTGACGGTGTCGCGGTTCGCGAGCGCGACCTCCTTGAGCATCGCGTCGCGCGTCGCGCAGGACGTCAACCGGCAGTCGATGAAGTTCAGCGCGAAGGCCGCGAGATCGGGCGCCGTCGTCGCGTAGCCTCCGGCCGGCAGGCGGTTGCTCATGTCGACGTGGGGGGCGATGCGGAGCGAACCGTCGATCCTCACGTAACCGGCCGCGCGATTCGGGATGATCGCGGCCGGGTCGTCGTCGCGCGAGTGCGTCATCCCGGCGGGCGCGAAGACGAGCGTCCGGATCACGTCCATGAACGACATGCGCGCGGCCCCTTCGACCACGCATCCGATGACGTCATAGCCGTACGTGCTGTACGAGAACTTCGTCCCGGGCTCGAAGAGGAGGGGATCGTCCTTGAAGGGCGCGAGCGCATCGGCGACGGACTTGTAGTGGACGGTGCTCGTCTGCTCCTCGATGTCCCGCGGGCCGCCGTAATGGCGGATTCCGGACGTGTGCGTCAGGAGATGGCGCGCCGTGACCGGCCACGGCTTCTTCGGGAAGGCCGGGCACGTCCCCTGGACGGGTTGATCGAGATCGAGGCGTGACGTCTCGACGAGCTTCATCGCCGCGGTCGCCGTGATCGACTTGCCGATGGAAGCGCTGCGGTAGACCGTGTCCGGGGTTGCGGGCACGGAGTTCTCGAGATCGGCGAGGCCGTATCCTCGCGAAAAGACGACTCGCCCGTCGCGCGCCACGGCCATGCTGAGGCCGGGAATGCCGTGCTTCCTGATGTAGTCCGTCACGGCCGCGTTCAGGGCGTCGACGCGCGCCGTGCCGAGGTCCTCGGCGCGCGCCGCCGCGGTTCCCAGGACCAGCGGGGCGAGAGCGAAGCACGAGAGCCGCGCGAGCCGCGCCGAGAACAGGAAGACGCGGACCCTCATGAACGGACCCCTGGGAGCGTTCGGCGAATGGGCTGTCCGAACGTGAGCCAGTCGCCGTCGGGAAGGCGCACCTGGAACTCGCGCTGGTTCCAGGCTTTGTCCGAAACGGCCTCGACGCGATCGGGCGGAAGCTTCGCGAGGGCGCCCTTCAGCTGCACGTGAAGGTCGTCGACGCTTTCGACGTCGACGTAGACGGCGACTCTCGCCTTTCCGTCGGCCTGGAGCTTCCGGCTCCGTTCCTCGAGAAGGCGCAGGCCGCAGCCCGCGAGCTCGACGTAGGCGTATCCCGGCTGCTGGAACTTGACCTCGAACGGGAGCGTTTCGCAGAAGAAGGAAAGCGCGGCCCCGAGGTCCGGCACGTGAAGGAACGGGGTGATCTGAAAGACCTTCGTCACGTTCCCGACAGCCCCTTCTTGTCGAAGTGCGTCTTGAGCCGCTTGCTGAGCGCGACCTGCTTGGCGTAGTTCAGCGAGTAGACCGCCGCCGGCACCCCAGCGGCGTTGAAGGGCACGGACGCGAGCGCGATCAGGAAGTGGCGCGCCTTCTGGGCGGTCGTGAACTCGGGGTTCCGGAAGTCGACGACGGTCGTGTAGTACTTGCCGAGGAGCTTGTAAACGTCGGAAAGGACGGTCGTGAAGCCCATCTCCGTTCCCCACGACAGGCACGTGCCCGCGCGCACCGAGGACAGAAACTCCCGCCACGTGGCTCCGGGCGCCATCGTGAAGACGGACGCCACGGGGGGATACGTGTGAGCGTCCGAGCCTCCGATGAGCGCGAGGGATCCGCGCTTCTCCTTGGCTGCCGTGAGGAGATCCTCGACGAGCGCATTGTGCTGATACGCCATCGAGCCGTTCTTCACCTCGAAGACGTCGAAGAGCTCGAGCATCGTCGTGAAGAAGTCCTCGGGCGCCTGACGCATCCGGTACGACTGGAAGAGGTGGTTCGCGGAATAGAGGAGGCTCTCGCCGCGGAGGTACTCGACGAGGTCGAAGATGTTCCGCCGCTTGCGGTCGATGACCTTCCACTGCGGGAGCGAGAGATCGAAGACGTTCACGTGGATGCGGTGGCCCGTGCGCGGGAAGAACGTCTCGATCTCGGCGGAGACGAAGAAGTCCGTGTAGTCGGGATGGCGGTCCTGGAACTTGAGGCAGCCGGCCACGGTGTCGTGATCCGTGAAGGTCACGAAATCCATCCCGCGGCCCTTCGCGAGCCGATACGTTTCGTCCGGGTCGTTGTAGGAATCGCGCGTGTTTCCGGCCTTGAAATACTTGAACATCGACGCGTTCGTGTGGAGGTGGAGGTCCGCGCGGGCGAGAGGGAGAGCCGGCGCGCCGCCTGGTTCGGCGGCACCGGCGGCGGGAGGCCACGTGTCTTCCATGGGGAAAGCAGTGTCCCGGTCCCGCGGGGGCGAGTCAAGGCCGGGAGCCCTCCCGCCTGCTAAAGTCGTTTCGCCATGGGAGGAGTGTTCGCAAGAGTGTTCTACGCGATGTTGCTGGCCGGCGTGCTCGCCACGGCGACCTGGGTGTCGTTCACGCGCTTTGTCGCGGGGAAGTCGCTCAAGGTGCCGAATCTCACGAACCTTACCGCGGAAGAAGCGGCGACCGTCGCGGCCGAACGCGGCCTCGAGGTGAAGGTGGACTCCGCGCAGGAAGGCTTCGACGATGCGGTCGCGGCGCACCGAGTGCGGAGCCAGGTGCCGTCCGCGGACACGGCGGTCAAGGGCGGCCAGACCATCCGCATCGCCCTGTCGCTCGGGCCCCGTGCCGTGCGGATGCCCGATCTGACGGGCCTTTCGCCGCGCGCCGCGGCGCTCGCCGTGGCAAAGGCGGGTCTCAAGGACGCCGCGGTTTCCGCGGTGCGCCTGCCGGGCCCACCAGGCGTGGTCGCGCAGGGAATCGCGCCCGGGTCGATCGCTCCGCCCGACTCGGCGGTCGACCTGCTCGTGAACCGCGGCATGGCGGACGTCGCCTGGGTCATGCCGGACCTCATCGGCCGCGACTTCGAGCGCGTCCGCACGGCCTTCGAGGAGCGAGGCTTCCGCATCGGCGGGGTCAAGAGCCAGTCCTACGAGGGCGCGGCGACCGGCACGATCCTCCGGCAGTTTCCGGGCGCGGGCTCGCCCGTGACACGCCGCGACGCCCTGTCGTTCGTGATCGCGGCGCCCGAGGGAGTCACATGAGCATCGCCATCGCCCCATCCCTCCTGTCGGCGGACTTCTCCCGGCTCGGAGACGCCGCGCGCGCGTGCGAGGAAGGCGGCGCCGACTGGATCCACTTCGACGTGATGGACGGCCACTTCGTCCCCAACCTCACGGTCGGCCCGATCGTACTCGCGGCGCTCCGGAAGGCGACACGCGTGCCGTTCGACGTTCACCTCATGATCGAAAGGCCGCTGGCGACGCTCGACCAGTACCTCGACGCGGGGGCCGGCCGCGTGGCCGTGCACGTCGAGGCCGAGCCGCATCTCCTCCGCTTCGCCCAGCATGCGCGCGGGCGGGGCGTGAGTCCGGGTGTCGCGATCAATCCGGGCACGTCCCTGGCGGCCCTCGACGAGGCGCTTCATTTCGTCGACTTCGTCCTCGTGATGACGGTCAATCCCGGCTGGGGCGGACAAGCCTTCATCCCTGGCTCCGTCGACCGGATCGGCCGGCTCGCGGACACCATCCGAAGCTTGGGTTCGAAAGCCACGATCGCGGTGGACGGAGGCGTCGGCCCCGACAATGTCGCTGCCCTGGTCAGGGCCGGAGCGCGCCATTTCGTCGCGGGCTCGTCGATTTTCTCTGCGGGAGACGCCCGGGAAGCCATCCGCGAGCTGCGGGGTGCGGCGGGAACGCCGGGCACGTTGCGTGCTTGATACCGGGCCCATGCCGGTGCATTCTCCGCAGTTCATGCCACACGCCACACGCTTTCGTTTTCGGACGCCCGCCGCGCTGCTCGGCGCGTCCCTTTTCCTTCTGTCCGGCTGCGGCTCCTCGAACGACGCGGCGAAACTCACGCGGGAACTCCTGACCATGCCGAAGGAAGAGGCGTACGCGCGGGGCGAAGCGCTGGTCAAGAAGAAGAAATACGAATCCGGCCGCCAGTACCTCCGGTTCGTGGCCGAGAACTATGCGAACGACCCGATCGGGCGTCAGGCCTCGCTGCGGCTCGCTGACTCGTTTTTCGACGAGAAGACGCAGCTCGGCTATCTCGAGGCGGGCGTGAGGTACAAGGACTTCCGGAACCGATACCCGTCGCACCCGAAGTCCGACTACGCCCTGTTTCGCCTCGCGCAGTGCTCGGACCGGCAGGCGGAACGTCCCGACCGGGAGCAGGGGAACACGCGTGTCGCGGCGACTGCCTACCGGGAGCTCATCATCAATTATCCCGATTCGCCTTACGCCACGGAGGCCCGCGCGCGGCTTGGCGTGATGCGCAATCTCCTCGCCGAGCACGAGTATCTCGTGGGCCACTTCTACTTGAAACGCAAGGCCTGGCGCGCGGCACGGAGCCGGATGGAGTTCATCCTCGCGGCCTATCCCGAGTACGCCGGACTGGACAAAGTACTCTACGAAGCGGGTCTTCTCGAGGGCAGGATGGGGAACATGGACGAGAGGCAGTCGCTCTGGCAGCGCCTCCAAAAAGACTACCCGGCGAGCCCGCTCGTGAGAAGGTTGCCGGCGCCTCCCGCCTCCCCGTCCGTACCCGTCCGTACCGCGGGCGGCTGACAAACTTCCCGCGGGCGACCCGTGGCGTGCCCTCGATTTGACGTAACCGGTTTCGATGCGGTAACTTAGGTTGCTTTCGCGTCGCCTTTTCTCCCGGGAGTGGCGTCCCATGGGCACCGTTTTCGAGCAGGAGGTCGTCATGCGTCATCCTCTGGCTGCGCTCACGGCGGGCATCCTGCTCGCCGCCACGTCCGCCCTCCTGGCGGCGGACGCCACGCGCCCCACCCTCTCGCGAGAGGCCGCTCCTGCCCCCGTCATCCTCATCGAGAAGGTCGGGCAAGCGCCTCGAGTCGTGTCCGGTCCGCTCCCGATCGGCGTCGAATCGGACGTCTACTGCTCGGGCTTTATCGGCGACGTGGACGGTCTCTTTCCGGGCGAGATCGTGAGCGCCGAGAAGGACAAGAGCCAGACGTTGTTCATGCTCGGCGACATCCTCTACATTAACCTCGGAGAGCGAGACGGCCTCGTGGCGGGAATGGAATTCAGCGTGCTCCGCCCGCGGCAGGTCGTGAACAAGTGGGGCTCCGTTACCGACGCCGTGGGACGGCTCTACGCGACGCCCGGCCGCATTCGTGTGATCTGCGTCCAGGAGCGCTCGGCGATCGTCGAGATCTCCTATTCGTGCCTCGACGTGCAGATCGGCGACTCCATCATGCCGTTCGAGCCGATCCCCGTGCCTCTCGCGCGGCGCACCCAGTTCGCGACGATGTGCGACACGCCCAACGGGAAGCCGACCGGTCACATCGTGGTCACGCGGCTCGGAGAGACGCCGATCGGCACCGATTCGGTCGTCTACCTGGATCTCGGCGAGGCAGACGGCCTGAATCCCGGCGATTTCCTGATCGTCTTCCGGGGTTCGGGGCGAGCGGAAGGGGTGCGGACGATTCTCGGCGAGGCCTCGATCCTGACGACGCGGGACCGGACGTCGGTCGCGATCGTCACGCTGATGGCCGACACGATTTACGTCGGGGACTCCGTCGAACTCAAATAGGAACGGATTCTCAAAAAACTCTTGCGGGAAGAAGTTCCCGTGATAGCTTTCTTTCCCCCAAACGGCGAGCGTTCGTGCGGTGTGCGGGAGGAGACGTGTCTGTGACGA
>JBDTML010000003.1:0-4666 GCA_039934255.1 Acidobacteriota bacterium
ACCGGCTCCTCGACACGGTCGGGTGCGCTCTCATCGGCCAGACGGACTCGATCGCGCCCGCCGACCGGCGCCTCTATGCGCTCCGCGACGTCACGGGCACCGTGGAATCGATCCCCCTCATCACGGCGTCGATCCTTTCCAAGAAGCTCGCGACCGGCGCGCATGCCGTCGTGTTCGACGTCAAGACGGGGAACGGCGCGTTCATGGCGGATCCAAAGGACGCCGAGAGCCTCGGGAGGGCGCTTGTCGACACGACGCGGGCCACGGGCCGCAAGGCCTCTGGCTACATCACGGCCATGGATCGGCCGCTCGGGGAGGCTGTGGGAAACGCGAACGAGGTCGAGGAGTCGATCCGGATGCTGGGCGGCGAGGGGCCGGCGGACCTGCGCGAGAACACGCTCCTCCTCGGGACAGACCTCGTTCTCGCGGCGGGTCTCGAGACGAGCGCGAAGGAGGCGCGTCGGCGACTAAACGCCGCCCTCTCCGACGGGCGCGCGCTCGAAGTCTTCGCGAAGCTCATCGCAGGGCAGGGCGGGGACGCGACGATCTGCGACGACCCGAGGCGCCTGCCGCAGCCCGTATCGAAGAGAGACGTGTCGTCTTCGGAGGGGGGCGTCGTCACCCGGATCGCCACGCGCGAGGTCGGACTCCTCGCGATCGAGCTCGGGTGCGGACGGACGAAGAAGGATGACGTCATCGATCCGGCGTGCGGTTTCCGCGTGAAGAAGAAACCGGGCGATTCCGTTGAGAAAGGCGAGACGCTGGTTGTCGTCGAGCTTGGGAAGGCCGCGAAGCCGAGGCCTGACTTCTTTGACCGGCTCGCGGCCTGCTTCACGATCGCGCCCGCGGGCACTGCCGCGCCGTCCCTGCCCTTCGTCGTCGGGACTCTTTGAAGCGCCTCTCGCTGCTCCTCGCATGCGCTCTCGCCGCTTCCGAAGCGGCAGGGAACCTCGCGGTCCCGCTTTCTTCCGACGAGGCCCCGCCGGGGGCACCGCAAGAGGTCCAGGCTCCCGCGGTCTCGATCGCGCCGAAGAAAGACTTCACGGCGGCCCTCCTGGAGGGAATGGCCTTCAACGTGATCCCTCTTGCGTGGAACCGGTTCGTCCTTAAGAAGGAGATGGGGTTGGTCACGTGGGACACGTGGCGGGACAACCTGAATCGCGGATTCGCGTACGACCCGGACAAGATCGTCACGAACATGCTTTCTCACCCGCAGCACGGGGGCCTCTACTACGACGCCGCGCGCGCGAACGGGTTCAATCTGTACGAATCGTTTCTCTTTACGGCGTTCGGCAGCCTCACATGGGAGTACTTCGGCGAGAAGTCCCGGCCCTCCACGAGCGACCTGATCACCACGTCTCTCGGAGGCGTGAGCGCCGGCGAGCCGTCGTACCGGCTGTCGGACCTCGTCTTCGACAACACGGCAACCGGATTCGCGCGATTCCTGCACGAACTGGGAGGCCTCGTCGTCTCGCCCGGCCGCGTCTTCCAGAGGCTGTTGTCCGGCGACGCGTGGCGCGTCGGGCCGAACCTCGAGGGGACGAAACCGGAGTACATGCATGCGGAGCTTCTCGGCGGCGGCCTCGTCATCTTCTCGACGCGCCCCGACCGGTCAGACGAGACGCAGAGCCGGGGGACGATCGCGTGGGACGTCCGTTACGGCGACCCGTTCGAGAAAGATCTCGGGAAGCCCTTCTCCACGTTCCGGCTGGGTGCAGAGTTCACGACGTCGAAGGAATTCGTTTCGGGCGTGCAGGTGGAGGGCGTTCTCGCGGGCCGGCGCCTCGACGACGTGGCCGGGGACCGGACGGTGCTGGCGGCCGTCCTCGGGTACAACTTCGTCCACGTCGACCTGGACTACGGGAGCCAGACGTTGGGCGTCGAGCTTGCGTCCCGCATTCCGGCCGGCACGGGATACGACTTCGTGCCCCGCGTGCAGATCCTCTCGGCCTACACGGCCGTTCACACGTCCGAAGATTCGGTGAAATACCATTACCGCAACTACGACTGGGGTCTCGGCGGCGGCGTCAGCCTCGAGGCGCGGTTGCGGCGACGGGAACGCGACATCGTCAGGCTCGGCTACACGAACATCTGGAGCTACACGGTAAACGGTCCGACGGTGTGGAACGAGGTGAGATACGGCCAGGCCGCCGCCTTCGTCCCCGTCTCGGAGGACTGGGCCCTCGGAGTCGGGTACACCTTCCACCAGCACCGGAACGTCTTCCCCAAGGGAGAGCAGCAGCGCACGAGCCAGCAATTGCGCGCTCTCGTCTCGTGGACGGCGTTTTCGGGGAAACCCTGACGTAAGCCCGGCAGCCTGGAATAGCGCTTCGTTTATCCTCCGGGCCGTGCTGTACCGCCTGGAGAACGTCCGCAAGAGCTTCGGAACGAAGGACGTCCTCTTGGACGCGACGTGGCAGCACGACCCCGGGCGGATCGTGGGCCTCGTGGGGCGCAACGGGGCGGGGAAATCGACCGTCCTGAAGATCGTCCTGTCTCTCGTCGAGCCGGACGGCGGGAAGCTGTACGTCGCGGGAGGCACGACGTTCGCCTCCCTCGATCAGGCCGTCGAACCCGAGGGCGACGAGCCGCTCCGCACGTTCGTCGCGCGGGCGCAGGAGCCGCTGCTCGCCCTCGAGCGTGAGATGCGACGCCTGGAAGACGAGATCGCGACGCACACGGCCGACGGGGATCGCGCGGCTCTCGACGCTCTCCTGGCGGAGCACGACGCGGTGCGCGAGCACTTCGAGCGGGCTGGCGGGTACGAGGCGGACTCGCGCATCGAACGGGTCCTCGACGGGGTGGGCCTAGCCCGTCCCCTTTGGGACCGGCCCGTCGGCGAGCTCTCGGGCGGACAGAAGCACCGAGCCCAGATCGCCCGGCTCCTCCTGACGGACGCTTCGGTGCTTCTTCTCGACGAGCCCACGAACCACCTCGACGTCTCGGGAATCGAGTTCCTCGAAGGCTGGCTCGTCGAGAGGAAGACGAGCGCCGGCCTCTCGGCTCTCGTCGTCTCGCACGACCGGCGATTCCTCGACGCGGTCGCGGATCGCATCGTCGAGGTCGCCCACGGCCGTCTCGACGATTATCCGGGCGACTACGCGACGTACCGGAAGCTGAAGACGGAGCGGGACCGCTTGCGCGCCAAGGAAGCCGAGAAGCAGCGGCAGATGATCGAGAAGACCGAGGACTTCATCCGCCGCAACATCGCGGGCCAGAAGACGAAGCAGGCGCAGGGGCGGCGAAAGATGCTCGCCCGGATCGAGCGCATCGAGGCGCCGCGGGACGACGCGAACGACGTCACGATCCGATTCGAGGAGGCCCGCGTCTCCGGCGGCCGGGTCCTCGAGGCGAAGAAGATCGTCCCGGGCTACCGGGAGACGGGACCGCTCCTCGAGCCCGTGTCGCTCCTCCTCCGCCGCGGGGACCGCCTGGCGCTCTGGGGTCCGAACGGCTGCGGCAAGACGACGCTCCTCAAGAACCTCGCACGCGTCCTCCCGCCGCTCTCGGGCTCCGCGGTGCCGGGCGTAGGCGTCCTCGTCGGGTACTACGACCAGGAGATGGGCGACCTCTCACCGAACGCGACGGCGCTCGACGTCGTGATGGACCTCGACCCGACGATGAAGGAGAACGACGCGCGGGACTTCCTCGCCCTCTTCGACTTCCGGGGCGACGAGGTGTTCCAGAAGATCGCGACCCTCTCCGGAGGTGAGAAGGGCCGCCTGTCGCTCGCGCGCATCGTTTTCGGCGGCGCGAACTTCCTGCTCCTCGACGAGCCCACGAACCATCTGGATCTCGACGCGCGCGAACAGCTCGAGGACGCCCTGGAGGCATTCGAGGGCGCGATCGTCTTTGTGTCGCACGACCGTTGGTTCGTCGACCGCATCGCGACGCAGATCCTCGAGATCGGTCCGGGGGGGAAGACGGAAGTCTTCGACGGGAACTATTCAGATTTGCTCAAGAGGAAGAAGGAAAGAGTTGCTCAGGACGGTTCGCTGGAGCGCGACGAGCTTCAGGGGGGCTCGGACAAAGACAAAGAAGGAGATTCTTCGAAGGGGAAGAAGGGAAGGCGCGGCGCTCATGGCACCGCTGGGGCGCCGCCCGGCGCGTCGCCCTCACACACACCTTCTAAGAAAACTTCCGTTCCTTTCTCCGATCGCGCCGCCGAAAGGCGGCGTGCAAAGAACCTCCGAATTCTCTCCGACCTCGAAGACGAGATTGCGCGGCTGGAAGGAGAGGTGCGCCAGCTCGACATTTCTCTCTCGAACCCCGACGTCTATCGCGACGGTGAGAAGGCCCGCCAGGTGTCCGCGGCGCGCGAGAACGCGCGCCGCACGCTGGAGGCGAAGATGTGGGAATGGGAAGAGACGTCGCGGAAGATCCAGGTGGGCGATCCGGTGACCGCGTGAGCGCCGCCGCTCCACGGCCTGGAACCGCCTCCATCCTCGCGGTCGGGAGCGAGCTCCTCGGGACGACGCGCCTCGATACGAACTCTCTCTACCTCACGGGTCGGCTCGAGGCGTTGGGAATCCGCGTCCTCCGGAAGGCTTGCGTCGGCGACGGCTGGAGCGAGCTCCTCGCCGAGATCCCGCTCGCGCTCTCCCGCGCGCGTCTCCTCGTCGTGACCGGCGGACTCGGCCCGACCGACGACGACCGGACGAAGGAG
>JBDTML010000004.1:0-4317 GCA_039934255.1 Acidobacteriota bacterium
CGGCGAGGACGGCGGGGAGGTCGTCGGCCGACTTCAGCTTCGCGATCGTCGCGAACACCGGGGCGAGGGGGGAGGCGCCGGCCTTCTCGCGCGCCGCGGCGTCCATCCCCGTGGCGTAAAGATCCGATACCTTCTGCTGGGGCGTTCCATTCGGCCAGTCCGACTTCTTCGCGGTCTCCTCGAGGATCGCCTTCACGACGACGCGGTTGCGATCGGACAGGAGGTCGAAGCTACCGTATCGGCTGCGGTCGGCGGGGATCGGGTGGGCGGCCAGCCACGCGCCGTTCGCGAATTGGTAGAAGTCCTCGCATGCCTTCGCCGACGTGTCGAAGTCGGCGGGGTCGATCGCCTTCGACCTGGCGGTAGCGACGGGCTGGGCGAAGAGAGAGATTTCTGCGAATGAAAGAACGAGAGCTGCGGCGGCACGAAAACGCATGGCGTCTCCTTTGGGCCGGAGTTTAAAGGGAGACCGGAGAAATTGGCCTCCCGCCGTTTGCATCAGGCGACGGCGGCCTGGCGAGAGTCCTTCGCGCGTCGGAGGAGCGCCACGAGCCCGCCCGCCATCATCACGTAGAAGCCGCCCCAGACGAAGGAGATGAGCGGCTTCGTCGTGAGGTCGACGGAGAAGGTCTCGGCCGTCGCAGGCTTGAGATCGCCTCCAGGCGTGAGGCCGAGGAGTTCGATCTCGCAGGTGCCCTCGTTCGGAGACACCTTGCGAACCCTCAGGCGGCCCTTGCCGGGGAGCGGCGTTTCCGGCGATTCGGTCGCGGACTCCGCGGAACCCCCGCCGAAGTACATGACGAGCTTCGCGGTCTTTTCCTCGGACGTTTCCGCGGTCGTGACGAGGTAGTTCGCGTTCACGGTCACACGCGGGCGGTCCGACGACACCTGCGAGCGGTCGGACGAGAAATCGAGGAACTTCACCTTCACGCCTTCGATGGTCTTCGACTCGCCCTTCTTGAGGGTCACGGCGGTGCCCTCGACGCGCGCGGGCTGGCCCGGGTCGTAGGCCTGCGGCGAGACGTAGAGGTCCATGAGCGGCGAGGATTTCACGTCGGGGTTCGCCATCATCTGGTTCGTGCGCGTATTGGTGTACAGCTTCGGATACGCCTTCCAGACCGAGCCGCCGGGCGAGGCGACCTCGACCTCCATGGCCTGCTTGGCCCGGCGGTCGGCGAGGCTCAGGGCGTTGAGCTCTTCGAAACGTTTCACCTCGCCGCTGTCCGTGACGAAGACGAGGCGCTTGAAGGTCAGCGTGTTCTTCCCGACCGTCATCGGCTGATCCCGGAGAAGGTTCACGGTCGTCTTCTTCTCGTAGACGCCCGACACGAGAATGCCGACGAGCATGATCGACATGCCGACGTGCGCGAGATAGCCGCCCATCGTCGTGATCGCCTTGCGCCTCACGAAGAGAATCGCCGTTTCGGCGTTCGCCACGAAGCCCGCCACGGCGAGTGAGAGGATCAGGAGGTCCATCGCGCCGCGAACGCCGGCCGCGAGGAAGACCCCGATGCTCAGGAACCCGACGACGACGGGAACGAGCGCTTTCCGGAGCACGTTCCGGCCGCTCTCACCGCGCCACGAGAGGTACGGGACGAGGAGGATGAGGAGGGCGATGATGACCGCGATCGGACGGTGGGTCACGTTGTAGAAGCTCGTCGCGACCTGCGACGGCTTGCCGAGGACCCGCGTGAGGATCGGGGCGGAGGTGCCGAGCAGGATGACGAGGCCCGAGGCGCTGAAGAGCGTCACGGACAGGATGAAGAGGACCGAGCGCGAGAAGAACGGCTCTTCCTTTTCCTTGCCCGTCGCCTGATCGATGTCGTTGACGACCGGAATCTCCTTCCAGCGGAAGGCGAGAAGCGTCAGGCCGCCCACGAGGAAGACAAGGATGATCCCGACGAGCCACCCCGTGATGCCGAGGTCGATGAAGGAGTGCACGGAAAAATCCGCGAGCACGCCGGAGCGCGTGAGGAACGTCCCGTAGAGGATGCAGCAGAACGCGAGAATGGCGAGAATGATGTTGATCTTCCGGTGCTTGGCACGCGCCCTCTGGAGGTACATGCCGTGCACGAGAGCCACCGTTGCGAGCCACGGCACGAGCGACGTGTTCTCGACAGGGTCCCAGCCCCAGTAGCCGCCCCAACCGAGCGTCTTGTACGCCCAGTAGCCGCCCATGAGGATCGCCGTGCCGAGCGTCACGAACGTGAAGAGCGCCCAGGGCATCGCGCGGACGACCCAGCCGTCCCAGCGCTTCATCCACAGCGCGGCGATCGCGAAGGCGAACGGCACCGAGAGCGAGGCGAAGCCCGAGAACATGACCGGCGGGTGGATGACCATCCACGGGTCCTGCAGGAGAGGGTTCAGGCCCTGGCCGTCGGGCGGGATCTGGGCGAGGAAGCGGAAGGGCGACTGCTTGACGAGGATCGCGACGATCCCGATGAACGACGCGAGGTAGACCACCATGACGGGCGCTTCCTGCTCCTTCGCCGACCGCAGAACGAAAAGGCCGATGAGCGCGCCCCAGAAGAGCCAGAGGAGGAAGGAACCTTCCTGTCCCGCCCAGAAAGTCGAGAAGAGGTAATAGAAGGGCAGATCGCGACCCGAGTACGACGCGACGTACGAGAGGCGGAAGTCGTGCGCGAGGAGGCGGGTCAGGAGGAGGAACGACGCGAGCAGGATTGAAAACACGTAGCCGTAGTAAAGACGCCTTGCAAAGAGAAGATGAGGAGAGAGACTGATATTTTCTGCGAATGGTAATAGGGCAGGAGCCCGCATCGAATACAGGTACGCGAGCATGCACGTCACGCCGAAGAGCATCGCCGCCCAGATTGCGAGCGTGCCCGGCGCGAAGCCGAGAAGTCCGGGAAGACTGTTCATAGGGTGACCTCAGGCCTTCTTGGCGCCGTACTGCTTTTCCATTTCCTCGCCCTGGTACTTGGACGGGCACTTGACGAGGAGTTTCTCGGCGGAGAAGACGCCCTTGTCGTAACGGCCGATCGCGACGATCGAGACCGCGTCCTCGAAGTTCGCGGGTTTGACGTCCGTGTAGGAGACGGGGATCGACTCCTTCGTCTTGTCGTCGACCAGCGTGAAGAGAAGGGTCTTCGTGCCCGTGTCATAGCGCGACGTGCCTTTTTGAAGGGCGCCCATCACCTGGACCGTGCGCGGGGCCGCCTTCGCCTCGGCGAACGAGACGTACGGCGTCATCGAGCGCGAGAACGTGGACAGGCCGAGGGCCAGGAATCCGACGATGAGAATGGCTCCGGCCCAGTAAGCGCGTTTCATGGGTTACTCCTGATTGGGCCTGGAGACGGCCCGGACCTTCCGGTCGAGATACACGAGGTAGCCGAAGATTCCGGCCCAGATCACGATGTTGACCGCCGCGACGTAGCCGAGGGCGGCGCTCATGCGACGGTCCCCGCTCTCTCGCGCACGATACGGGAGACACGCCGGTCGAGATTCCACATCCAGTAGAAGAGTCCCATGAAAGCCACCATAGACGAGAAGAAGATCAGGCGGATGTCGCTCGACATCTCGACCTTCCCCCGGACGTTGATCACCGTGTCGGGGTGGAGCGACTGGTACATGCGGGGGACCGCGAACGTGAGGAACGGCACCGTCACGACCGCGACGAGGGCGTAGGCCGCGGAAAGGGTCGCGCGGCGCTCGGGGTCTTCCAGCGCGCCCCGGAGGCCGAGGTACGCGCCGTAAACGAGGAGGAGGAGGACGATCGACGTCTCGCGCGGGTCCCAGTTCCAATACGAGTTCCACATGACGCGCGCGAAGATCGAGCCCGTCACGGTCGCGAGGACGCAGAAGAGGAACCCGAGCCGGGCGGCCGCCGACGCGGCCTCGTCGTCCTCGAGCCGCCGGGTCTTCAGGTACCTCCACGAGTACCAGGCCGCCACGAAGAAAGCGAGGGTCGAGACCCAGGCCTGCGGGACGTGGAAAAAGACGATTCGCGAGGATTCGCCGACGAAGCTCTGGGCCGGCCGGGCGTAGAGGAACGCGCCCCAGCAAATGGCGGCCATCCCGAAGCCCAGAAACCATTTGGCGACGAGGCCGAGGCTCTTCACGGCTGGAATGATAGTCCCCAGTCGAGAATCGTTCTCTAGAGCAGGCGAATCAGTTCCGGGTGTCTGGAAGTGATTCCGTACGCTCGATTTATTCCCGCCAGACGGCGTCGAAGAGGGCGAACGCGGCGGTCGTGACGACGCCGTCGTAGGCCACGAGAACGCGCACGAAGTCGGCGCCGGCCTTGAAGTCCTCTTCGCGCGCCGCGACCTGCGTGCCGGAGACGGCCGCGATCAGCGG
>JBDTML010000005.1:0-5870 GCA_039934255.1 Acidobacteriota bacterium
CGAGATCCTCAAGGCCAGGGTCGTGATGACGGTCGTGGGCGGCGAGATCGTGTATGACGGAATGGCGCATGGGAAACCGACGGCAATGGCCAAGTGAGGTACAGTAGCGGCCTCGTTCGATTTCTGACGCCACAGTGCAAGGAGATGGACATGCGCAGCCTTCTTGTTTCCTGCGTTCTGTGTTTCGGCGCGCTCGTGCTCGGACTTGCCCCGCAGAGCGCGCGCGCCCAGGGCGAGCTATTCATCACCAATGACGGCGGCAACTCGGTGACGGTCTTTCCGCGGACGGCGACTGGGGATCCCGCCTCGCGGATTATCTCCGGAGCCGCAACTGGCCTCAATCGACCGAAGGGCATCGCGGTGGACGCGGTGAACAACGAGATTTACGTCGGGAATCTGCAAGCCAACTCCGTCACCGTCTACAGCCTCTCGGCCACCGGCAACGTGGCGCCGCTGCGCACGATCTCCGGTGCCTTGACCAACCTCAGCTTTCCATACGGGATCGCCGTGGATGCGGTCAACAATGAGGTCTACATCGTCAACGCCCCTGTCTCCGGAAGCGTGACGGTGTACCCGCGAACGGCCAACGGAAACGTCGCTCCCTCACGAACATTCTTCGGATTGAATGCGCCGTCGGACATTTCGCTCGACCTCGTCAATAACGAGATCGCGGTCAACCACTCGAACGGCAACGCCATCAGTGTCTTCGCGCGAACCGGCGGCGCCGCGTTGCGAACCATCTCCGGCCCGGCCACGGGATTGAGCGCGCCTCTGGGCGTCGCGATCGATTCGGTGAACAACGAGATCGTGGTCGCAAACCACATCGGGATAACCGCCACGGTCTATCCACGGACCGCCAACGGGAACGTGGCTCCGATCCGCACGATCATCCTCGGGTTTCAGCCGAACGGCGTCGCGGTGGACACGGCGAACAACGAGATCCTGCTGGTCAGCCTGAACAACCTCGTCGCCGTGTACTCCCGCCTCGCGAACGGCGCGGCTCCGATTCAAAGGACTCTCTCTAGCGCCTCGTTCGCCTCGACGATCAACGTCGTCGTCACGAACGTCGGTGGCGGGGGTCCCACGGCGACGACGACGGCCGTAGTTTCTTCGCTCAACCCGTCGACGGTTGGACAGTCGGTCACCTTCACGGCCACGGTCACCGGCAGCGGTCCTACCGGGACGGTGCAGTTCAGGGATGGGGCGGCTCTTCTCGGCGGGCCCGTGACATTGAGCGGTGGCAGCGCGACGCTGACCACGTCCGCGTTGGCCCAGGCGACACATTCGATCACGGCGGTTTACAGCGGCGATTCTGCCAACGCCCCAAGCACTTCGCCCGCCCTGCTTCAGGCCGTTAACGGCGCTCCGGCCGGAGCGAATCAGGCAATTCCGACGCTGTCTGAGTGGGGAATGCTCCTGCTGGGCGCGCTTCTGGCGGCCGCGGGCATCCTGCGCGTGACAGCCCGCGGGTAACAAGCCCGAGGCCCTCGACGCCACGATCGCGCGCGGCCCGATCGCCGCGGGAAGGCTCACCGTCCGCGGGGCGCTGAGCTTGATATCGTTAGGTGGCGGTAGCGGCGTCGCACCTTAATTTACTAGAGGCTAACGCAGCACCCGGCTTCAAAGTGTTCGAACTCGCCGTCCGTATCGCTAGCCTCTGCCTCGCGCTCGCCGCAGCCGAGACCCTGCACGGCATCGCACGAATACGCTTCGTCGTTCCCCGCATCGGTAAGGTTCGGGCTCAAAGGCTCAGCGTCGTTACGGGCTCAATCCTCGCGTTCCTCGTCTGCTTCTACCTCGTGCCCACCCTGGGCCTCACACGGCGCCCTCATCTCATCGCCCTGGGGTTTGTCCTCGCGGTCTTCATGGCCTCATTCGACATCCTCGTGTCTCGTACTCTGGCGAAGCGCCCGTGGGGGGCCATCCTCGAGGATTTCAACCCGTCTCGGGGCAACTTCCTCCTGTTCGGCGTCATTCTCATCGTCTTCTACCCGTCTCTCGTCATGGCCCTCGCGGAGGCCGGTTTTCATCCTCGAGCACCCGCATCTTCTTAGCAACGTCGCCCGCACGGGCAAAGACGGTCCCATCAGCTCCGCCGAGTTCGTCGTTGGTGGTCAACTCTTGATGGGCTACAACGGAGGTCCGTACTTCAGCTTCTCTGAGGGGGTCTCGCTCTACGTGGACTGCGCGGATCAGGATGAGGTGGATGAATACTGGGACAGGCTCGTGCAGGCAGGAGCGAAGCCCACGGCATGCGGTTGGATCAAAGACCCCTTCGGTCAGGCAACGATATTTACCGCAACACTTCTTACTGGGCACAAGGGCACAGCGCTCCCTGTCCCCTTCGATCCGGCCGCACATTGGAACGCCCGTCCTGTTCGGCTTCGCCCTGGCAGGCGCGGCTACATCGTCCACGGCACGCTTAACGGGCGCGCATTCGAAAGCGCCGTCGTCGCTCGCTCGAGGCGCTTTTTTGTGCTCGTCTCACAGCAAATTCAAGATGAGCTTCGGCTCAGCATCGGCACCACCGTCAAGGTCTCTCTCTCACCCGGCCCCACAGCCGCGCCACTCGCAAGAGCGCGGTCGGCATCTAGACCCCGCTCACCTGCCCGCCCCGCGTGAGTCACGCCTGGCGCGGGAACCTCGACGCCATCGCAGCGCGCAAGCCAGCGAGCTCTCCTTCGGCAGCTCAGCTCCGCAGCGACTCGGCGAGCACGGCGTGCCCCCGCTCGGCCGCGAGGTCGGCGGCGGTTTTGCCGTCGTCGGTTTGGGCCGAGAGGTCCGCCCCGTGAGCGCGAAGGAGTCGGACCACTTCGAGATTTCCCTGCGCCGCCGCATTGTGGAGAGCCGTCCAGCCGGCCTGCTGCTTTGCGTCCGGGTCCGCGCCCTTTTCGAGTAGCGTCCGGACCATCGCCGCGTCGCCCCGCGTCGTGGCCGAATGCAGCGGCGCGACGCGCATGGCGTTCGTCGACGCGGCGCAGGGGTCGGCACCTGCGGCGAGGAACAGGTCCGCGAGCGTCGCATGCCCGAAGAACACCGCGAGGCCGAGAACGGGGAATCCGTCGGGCGAGAAGGCCTTAGACGCACCCGGATCCGCGGCCAGGAAGGCGCGCACGGACGGGGCGTCGCCCGCGGCGGTCGCCTCGAACAGATCGATCGCGCGGCCCCGCTCCTTGAACACGTTCACGAGTCTCGGGTGCCCGCAATAGACGGCGTAGAGCACGAAAGACGAACCGTCGGGCCGGCGCGCATTCACGAGGGCGGGATCCGCGTCGAGGAGCGCCTCGACGGCGCTGGTGTCGCCCTTGCGGATCGCAGCGGCGAGGGCTTCCAGCGCGGCGCTCATGAGGTCAGTTGGCCGGAGGCGGAGTTTCTTCTGCGGGCGGAGCGACCGCGGGAGGCGCGGGAGCGGCCGGGGCAGGTGCCGGCGCGGGTGCCGCCGCGGGCTCGCCGTTCGGGAAGGCCTCCGCGTTGCAGAAGTAGCACTTCACCTTGGGCTGGGACGTGGTCTCGGGAACCCAGTAAAAGAAGCACTTGCCGCAGGTCGGGCATGTGAAGAGCTGTCGGCCGCCGTTCATCGGGTCTGAGCATACTCGGTCGAGAGCTTTCGTGCGCTCCGGCGAATGAGGATCGCGAGAACGGCGGTCAGGGCAACCGTGCTGAGAATCGACCCTTCGGGACCGAAGGCGCCGCCGCTCAGCAAGGGAAGGCCGGCCCCCGCGATTCCCGTCTCGAGAAGAGGCGGCTCGACCGTCATCCCGCTCACGGGAAGCGCCAGCGCGGCGAGAGTGAAGTTCCAGAGTACGTGGAATGTCCAGCAGCCGAGCACTCCGCCCTCTCCCCAGTACATCCACCCGAGAACCGCGCCCGCGAGCCCGATGTTCAGGAGCGCCAGCGGCGTCACATTCGGGTTTCGCGCGTGGAGCAGGGCGAACGCAACCGATTGCCCTGCATTCGCGAGGAGACCGGCGACGATCCAGCGCCGCCCGGCCCGTCGCGCTCGCAGCGGCTCGTCCGGGAGCGGGAGCGGCCCCGGGCGCAGGAGCCGCCCGAAGAAGAGCCGCGCGAGAAGCAGAACGATCGCGGCGAAGAGCGTCAGGAAGAGGGCCCTGAAAAGAAGCTCTTCCACCAGGCTCTGCAGGGCGAAGAACGCGAATGTGGACGGGGCTGAAGAAGGGGTCGCCGGGCCGGGCACCGGGACGAAGCGCGCATAGCCGGATGCGCCGGGCTGGAAGGCGCCCAGGAGAACAGGCGGAACGAGGGTTGCGAGAAGAAGCGCGATCGCGGTCGAGAACCCGACGAAGAGCGCCCTTGCCGCGCGTTCGCGCCTCGGGGGAACGGACCCGAGGCGCGGGAGGAGGCCGAAGCGGAGGAGCGCGATGCCGGCGAGACCAAGAGGGAGCGCGAAGACGAGGCCGGACGCGAAGCCCGCGTCTAGCCATGCCCCCGTCGCCCCCGGCACCGGAGAACCGAAGACCGAAAGGATCACTTCGCGGCGGGAGCAGGGGCCGGTTTCTTCTCCATTTTCTCCATCATCTCCTTCATCTGCCGCGCCTGTTCGGCGGCCCATGGCGGGGTGATGCCGTTCATGCGGGCATAGGCGATGGACTGGCCGAGATGCTCGTGCTCGTGATTCGCGCCGATCAGGAGGACGCCCCGCACCGTGAAGTCACGGCCGAAAAACTTCACGGGTTTGTCGAGATCCGCGTCGGGCAGCGCCGCGACTCCCGCGCGCAGGTATACGAAGGACTTCTTGAGCTCCTCGATGACCTTCGCCTTTTCGGTGACGTTCTTCTCCATGGCCGCCATGGACGGCATGTCCATTGGGGTGGGAGGCTTCATGCCCGTGTACCCGCCGAAGAGATAATTTCCTCCGACGATGTGGATGAACACCTCGCTCACCGAGCGCACGCCGGGCGCTGGCCGCCAGCCGTACTTGTCGGCGGGGGTCGCCTCGGCGAGGCCGAGGATCTCCTTCTCGACGTTGTCCTGCTGGGCGAGGAACTCGCCGCGAAAGCCGGACGGGGGCGCGGGAGACGCCGGAGATGCCGGAGCCGCGGGGGACGCCGGGGATTGAGCGAGCGAGGCAGATGCCGCGAGGACAGTGAGGGCAAGGGCACAGGGGATCAGACGGTGGACCTTCATGGATCGTTCTCTCCTTCTTCGTCGCACTTATCGACAGGCGGATTGATGGACGGATCTTATCCGGTCTCGTAGAATCGAGCCCAAATCTCAAGGAGAACAGATGAAAACGACACGCTTTTCCGTCGTCCTCGCCGCGCTTGCGGTCACCGCGGCACCCGCCCTGTCACAGCTTTCGACCCCGCTTCCGAGTCCGAACGCCACGGTCTCGCAGGTGATCGGCGTCACGAAGATCGAAGTCGTCTACAGCCGTCCGTCCGTGAAGGGCCGGACGATCTGGGGCGAGCTCGTGCCGTGGGACAAGGTCTGGCGCACCGGCGCAAACGCGGTCACGAAGATCACGTTCGACGGTGACGTCATGGTCGAGGGCCAGAAGCTCGGGGCCGGCGCGTACGGCGTCTACACGATCCCCGGCAAGACCGAGTGGGCGGTCATCTTCAACACCGTGTCGACGGGCGGCCCCGACTACGTGGCCGAGAAGGACGCGCTGAAGGTCAAGGTGAAGCCCGTGCCCGCGGACATGAAGGAGCTCTTCACCATCGGATTCCCGACGGTCACGTCCGACTCGGCGGTTCTCGCGTTCTCGTGGGAAAAGCTGCGCGTCCCCGTGACGATCACGGTGGACACGAAGGCCCAGTTCCTCGCGAAGGCGAAGGACGCCGTCGCGAAGGCGAAGGCGGACGACTGGCAGACGCCGCTCGTCGCGTCGCGGTACCTCTACGACAACA
>JBDTML010000006.1:0-16950 GCA_039934255.1 Acidobacteriota bacterium
AGCTCGTCATGCCGGGATTTCCCTGCGGCGACGAGACGGATCTCGCCGAGATGCTTTTCGCGCTCGCCTCGGTCCTGCCGCCCGAGTCCCGGAGCGAACCGGTCCTCGCCCGGTCCCTCGCGCATCTCGCCGCCCGCGCCGACCATCGCGCGCGCTGGAAGCTCGAAAGACCGCCTCCCGCGCGCCTTCCCGTCGTCCTCGAGCGCACGGGGGAGCTGTCCCGCTGGGTCACGCTCCGCGCCCTTTCGGTCTTCCAGCACTTTCGGGGGCTCGAGGTTCCCGTCGCGACGCCGAGAAGGCGCACGTGAGGCCCGCCGCCCGCGCCGGGTTCCTCTTCTTCGGGACGATGCTCCTCCTTCCGGGCTGTGCGGCCGATCCCTTCGGCGCGCCTCCTCGCGTGAAGACGGAGGGTTTTCGCGCGCTCGTGACGCTCCGGATGGACGGCACCCCGAAGGCGTCGTTCGACATCGCCGTGCGCGGCAGCCTGCGCCGCAAGGGGCCGGCGGACGGTTCCGCCCTCGTCCTCGACCTGGCGGCGCGGCGCGCCTTCCGGCTGGACCCGGCCGCCAAGACGGTGCGCGACGTCCCATTTCAGGAAGCGGTGGCTGAGCTGCCCGGGACTCCGCTCGCGTCCGGTTTCGACGAGAAAGCCGAGGCCGCCCGTCGGAACGTCAGCGTCTACCACCGCGAAGGCGACGAAGTCTTCGCGGGCCACGTGTGTGCCCTTTGGCGCTTCGACGACGACCCGGCCGTGCCCCGATCGCCGACCACGACCTACTGGGTGGCCGCGGATCTCGACGGGCTCGTCCTGCGCTTGGACCGGGAGACGACCGACCTGGATGGAAGAGAGCGGAAGTCCACGGTCTCGCTGACGAACGTGCGGGTAGGGGCGGCCCCCCGCCTTTTCGCCGCGCCCGAAGGCTGGGCGCGCTCGGAACGCTGACCACCTTGTCTGATGGCCCCGTTCTTGCTGTTATCCTCTGCGACTCCGTCGCATCGGGGAGACGGATATTTTAAGGAGTGCGCGTGAAACTCACACCCAGCCGTCTGTCGAAGTTGTTCGCCCTCGGCCTCAGTCTCGCCCTTTTTGAGCCGGCCATCGCTCAGACGGCCGCCCCGAAAGACCCGAAGTCGCCCGTAATGGGATACGCGGACGGGCGCGGCCCCACCGGCCCCGTGACGCTGAAGATCGTCTCTCCGACTCCGAACGAGGTCATCCCGATTCCGGAGGCGGCGGCGGGTCAGCCACCGGCGAAGGGCGCTCCCGTGACGCTCAAGGTGGAGCTCCAGAATTTCGAGACTTTTGAGGACGCCGCGACGAAGACGGGACAGCGGCTGGAGATCCTCGTCGACAACATCGCCAAGACGTTCCCGTGGCGCGATACGACGAAACCGTACACGTTCCCGAGCCTGCCGAGGGGCACGCACATGATCCGGATCTTTCCGGTGCGCCCCTGGGGCGAGGCCATCAAGGAACCTGCGGCCCTTGCCACCGTGACGTTCAACGTGGGCGAGAAGGACGGAAAGAACACGCCCGAGGCCGGGGCGCCGGTGCTCACCGTGGTCGCGCCCCGCGGAAAAGTGAAGGCCGATAACGGCAAGGTCCTTCTCGACGTCCTCGTCTCGGGGTGCCCGATCGCCGAGCAGAACGTCGCGGACTCCTGCCGTCTCAGGTACAAGGTCGACACGCAGCCCGAGGTCACGCTCACGAGGGTCGAGCCCGTCTGGCTCGAAGGTCTCGCTCCCGGCCGGCACGCGTATGTCGTGGGCCTCACGCGCGACCAGAAGGTCGTGCCCGGCGCCTTCGCGCTCTATCAGGGGTCTTTCGAGGTGGAGAGCCTCCTGAATCCCTCCGCGCCGGCTGCCGCCCCGCCCGCAAAGGCGACCGGCCAGTAAAATTCCCGGCATGGCCCTCGTTTACGCAGGCGTGGGGACGCGTCCCTGCGCCGTCGACCCCCCGCTGATCCTCGCCCCGATGGCGGGGATCACGGACATGACGTACCGCCTGCTGCTGCGGCGCATCGGCGGCGTGGGCCTCGTGACGATGGAGTTCATCTCGTCCGAGGGGCTCACGCGCGGAAACCGCAAGACCGAGCGGCTGCTGCGCTTCGATCCCGCCGAACGCCCGCTCTCGGTCCAGATCTACGGGGCGGACGCCGAGCGCATGGAGATCGCCGCCGAGCGCGTCGAGGAGATGAACGTCGACGCGTGCGACATCAACATGGGGTGCCCGGCGAACAAGATCCTCAAGGGCTGCGCCGGCGCCGGCCTCATGCGCGACCTCGGGAAGGCCCGGGGGATCATCGCGGCCTGCAGGAAGGCGCTGAAGACGACGCCGCTCACGGTGAAGTTCCGGCTCGGCGTGACCGACGAAACAGTGAACTATCTCGAGCTCGGCCGGATCTGCGCCGGAGAGGGCGTCGCCGCGGTCGCGCTCCACGCGCGAACGGCGAAGCAGATGTACACGGGGCGCGCCGACTGGAGCCGCATCGCGCGCCTCAAGGAGGCCGTGACGATTCCCGTCGTCGGGAACGGCGACGTGGGGACGCCGGAGGACGTCCTCGCGATGTTCCGCCAGACGGGCTGCGACGCCGTGATGTGCGGGCGCGCCACGATGAAGAACCCGTGGATCTTCCGGCAGGCGGCGGAGCTGCTCGCGGGCCGACCCTACCGCGAGGCGACGCTCGCGGAACGCCGGGACGTCATTCTCGACCACTTTCGCCTCATCCAGCGTGACGACGCGGACGCCCCGCGCGCGATGCTGTCGAAGCTACGCACGTTCACGGGCTGGTACACCCACGGCCTGCCGAACGGCGCAGAGCTGCGCCGCCGCATCGCGTCCCTCGAGAGTCCCGAGGCGTTTCTCGAAGCCGTCGAGCATTTCTTCGAGACGCACGCCGCTCGCGCTGCGGCCTGACGGCTCGCGCGAGGCGGCCTGAGCGTTCAGTACGTCTTCGGCTTCGCGTCCGGCGCGAGCGGGCTGACGTATGGCTTCCCGGCGGTTGTCTTCACGAGCTCGGCCTTCGCGACCGCGATCGGCGCGGGATCCCGCAGGAGATCCGTGATCGACGCGGCGAGAACCTTCGCGGCGACGAGCATGCCCTTGAGGCCCAGAGGACTCGCGGCACAGGACGCCACGTCCCAGTGGTGCCACGGCGCGCCCACGGGACCCGTCGCGACGGCGAGCTCCGCGAGAGGGTAGGCGGCGCTCACCTCGCCGACGTCAGACGACGCGCTGACGCCGTGCCCGGGACCCCAGGGCAGAACGTCCTTCGCGAGGCCCTTTTCGGGGATCCCGACTTCTTTCTGGATCGCCACCGCGAACGCCTCGTCGTTCTCGTCCCACTTCGGGGCCCCCACGCGCACGAGCTGCCGCTGGAGGACGGCCGAGAGCGCCTCGTTGTAGAGCGGCTCGCGCGTCGAGGCGAGGAGATTGACCTTCGCCGTCGTCTCCGTGGCGAGAGCGGCGCCGTCAGCCGCTTTTTTCAGGCGGCCGATCATCTCGTTCACGCGAGCCCCGTTTTCGTCGCGCACGAACCACTGGACGCGCGCGTAGTCCGGGATGATGTTGGCCGCGAGGCCGCCGTCCTTGATGACGCGGTGGAGGCGCGCCGTCGGAAGGACGTGCTCGCGCATGAGCGCCATGGAATGCTCGAAGACTTCGACGGCGTCGAGAGCGCTGCGGCCGAGCCAGGGGTTCGCCGCGGCGTGTGCCGTCTTGCCGAAAAACTCGACGTCGATCACCGTGATCGCGAGGCGCCGTCCCGAGTAGAGGTAGTTCTCGGACTCGGGGTGCCAGGAGAGCACGACATCCGTCCCCGCGAAGGCGCCGTCGCGCAGCATGAACGTCTTGCCGAGGATCTGTTCCTCGGCGGGCGTGCCGAAGACTCGAATCGTGCCGGGGAGCTTTCGAACGATGCGCTCCCGGTTCGCGGCGACGGCGGCGGCCACGGCGGCGGTCCCGAGGAGATTGTGGCCGCACCCGTGACCCGGCGCGCCCCCGGTGACGGGCGTCTTCTTCGCCTCGCCCGGCTTTTGCGAGAGGCCGGGGAGCGCGTCGTACTCGGCGAGGATCGCGACGACGGGCGCTCCGGAGCCCGCGGTCGCGACGAAGGCCGTCGGCATTCCCGCGACGCCGCGCGTCACGGCGAAGCCTTCCTTCTCCAGGATCTCCTCGAGGAGAGAGGCCGACTTCGTCTCATGGAGCGCGGTCTCGGCGTACTCCCAGATCTTCCGGGAGGCCGCCTCCCATTGCGGGGCGGTGGCGTCTAGGTACGCGTCCGTACCTCCGGGTTGAGCGGCCGGGGCGCTGTGAGCGGCCAGGAGGGGCAAGCTGAAAGCCAGGGCGGTCAGGGCGGCAGAGAGGCCGCGGAAGGGAACTTGCATCTGTGCCTCCGAACGGGGGATGTGTCGCTTGAGAAAGACAGCATACGATGCCGGAATGCGAAAGAGTCTCGCCATAGCCCCGATTCTCTTCGCCCTGTCGGCGGCCGCTCTCGGTCAGCCGGCGCCTCCCGGGGACGCCCAGAAGACCCGCATCGACGTGCCGGGGATCTCGGTCCCGATCGACGTGCGGGAGCAGTACCTCGGCCGCACGGGCGACAAGACCGCGGTCAAGTTCACGCTTTCGGTCAGCCGGGGCGACCTCCGCGGCGCGGGCAACGCGCAGCCGCGCGTCTATTCCTTCTTCCTCGCCGGCGACGTCACGAACGAGAAGGGCGCCGCCGTCGAGACGTTCCGCGTCCCCGTCGACATCGACCTGTCGAGTTCCGACGTCACGAACACGTCCAAGCCCGTCGCCGTCACGTTCCTCCGCGCGCTGCCGCCGGGCGTCCTCAACCTCCAGTTCCGTCTTGAGGGCGTCGCGGGCCGGATCCTCGGGACGCGCGCGATCTCGCTCACGGTTCCCGCGATGTCGTCCGAGTTCCACGCCGAAGACGCGGGCGGCGACTCGGCCGGGATGCCGAGCGCGGCGGCCGTGGTGCTGGAGGCCGAGAACCGGCCCGTCGTGCCCCGGAACGCGAGCGGTTTCGTCAAGATCCTTCCGCCGGCCCAGGAGGTTCCGGTCGGCCTTCTTCGGATCGAGTGCGAGGTGAAAGAGCCCGTCCGGCGGGTCGAGTTCTACCTCGAGGAGAAGAAGATTCTCGTCAAGAACCGCCCGCCCTACACCGTCGAGCTCGACCTCGGGAAGATCCCGAAGAAGCAGACGCTCAAGGTTCTCGGTTTCGACGCCCAGGGAAACTTCATCGACGCCGACGCGTGGGCCATCAACGAAAAGGATGCCCGGCTCGCCGTGCGCATTCTCGAGCTCCCGAAGCAGAAGTCCGCCGGCGACACGGTGGAGCTGAAGGTCGCGCTCCAGTCCATCGCGGGCGGGGAAGCGAAGAAGCTCCAGCTCTGGCTCGACGACACGATGCTCAGGGAGTGGACCGAGCCGCCGTTCACGGTCACCGTGCCCGTCGCGAAAATCCAGAAGGCGACGCTCATGCGGGCGACGGCCACGGACGTGGAGGGAAAGGAGTTCACCGACCTCAAGCTCCTGAAGGGCGAGTCGCGCTTCATGTCGAAGGTCGAGGTGAACCTCGTCGAGCTCCCCGTCTCCGTCTACGACGCCGACGGGCGCCTCGTGAAGGACCTCCCGCGCGACGAGTTCACGGTCTTCGAGGACACCGTGAAGCAGGATCTCTCGAGCTTCGAGTTCGCCGAGTCGCTTCCGCTGTCGCTCGGCATCGTGATCGACGGCTCGGGCTCGATGAAGGACGCGATGCCGCTCGTGCACCAGGCGGCCTCGGAGTTCGCTCACAAGCTCGTCTCGAAGGAAAAGGACCAGGGCTTCGTGATCGAGTTTCGCGAGCGCCCCGCGCTCCTCGCGTCCCTCACGCACAAGGCCGTCGACCTCGAGAGGGCCATCGCCGAGACGCACGCGGCGGGCGGCACGGCGCTCTACGACGCCGTCGTCATGGCCCTCTATCAATTCCGGGCGCTGCCGGGGCGGAAGGCGATCGTGGTCCTCACGGATGGCGACGACAACCACTCGTGGACCGACTACCAGACGCTGCGCCGCTACGCGCGTGCGGCAGGGGTGCCGATCTACTTCATCGGGCTGAACCTCTCGTTCCTCGACATGGGGATCAAGTCGAAGATGACCGAGCTCGCCGCCGACACGGGGGCCGAGGCGTTTTTCGTGGGCAAGGCGTCCGCGCTGGCCGAGGTTTACCGGAAGATCGAAACCGAGCTCCGGTCGCAGTACTTTCTGCGGTACCTCACGAACTCGTCCAAGGGAGAGAATCAGTTCCGCGCGATCGAGGTGAGGCTCAAGAACCCGAAGCTGCGCGCCAAGACGATCCGCGGTTACTTCCCCTGACGTCCTCGTAGGTTAGGATTCGGCGTATGACGACGCCGCGCAGCTGGGCCCTCGTTCTCGGCGCTTCCTCGGGCTTCGGCGAGGGCGTGTCCCTCGCGCTCGCCCGGGCGGGCCGCAACGTCTTCGGCGTTCACCTCGATCGCCGGGCGACACAGCCCAACGTCGAGCGCATCACGAAGGAAATCGAGGCCGCGGACCGTCGCGCGGTTTTCTTCAACATGAACGCCGCCGACGACGAGAGGAGGGCCGAAGCACTGGCGGCGATGGCGACCATCCTCGACGCGGAGGGCCGGCGCGCGGGGATCGACGTGGTTTTGCATTCCCTCGCCTTCGGAACGCTCAAGCCGTTCCTGGCCCCCGAGGCGGGCGATCGGATCTCGAAAGCTCAGATGGACATGACACTGGACGTCATGGGGCACTCGCTCGTCTACTGGATGCAGGATCTCGTTGCGGGCGGTTTCGTACCGGAGGGCTCGCACGTCTTCGCGATGACGTCGGCGGGAGGCCACCGCATCTGGAAGTCCTATGGAGCCGTGTCATCCGCCAAGGCCGCGCTCGAGAGCCACTGCCGCCAGCTCGCGGTCGAGCTCGTCACGAGGAAGATCGCCGTCAACGCGATTCGCGCGGGAGTCACGGACACGCCCGCCCTGAGGAAGATTCCCGACAATGCCGCGATGATCGAGCGGTGCCTTGCGATCCACCCGGCGGGCCGCCTCACGACGCCGGACGACGTCGCAAACGTGATCGTCGCGCTGTCGCGGCCCGACACCATCTGGCTGACAGGAAACGTCCTCGGCGTCGACGGGACCGAAGACGCCATCGGCTGAACGCGCGATGAAGCCGAACGTCAGGTCCGTGCGCGCGTGCGGCGCCGTCTTTCTCGCCGTGATCTTCGTCGTCCTTCAGGGCGCCTCGTGCGAGAACGTGAAACCAACCGTCAAGGCCGTCACCGACGTCCCGTCGGCCGGGAAGTTTCCGCATGTGCTCTTCGGCCGCCTCCTCGAGAAGGTCGTCACGGATGGCCTCGTGGACTATGGGGCGGTCTCGGTCGACGAGAGGCTCCTCGAGGACTACCTCGCGGAGGTCGCGCGCGTCTCTCCCGACTCGCATCCCCACCTCTTCCCGACCGAACCGGACGGGCTCGCCTACTGGATCAACGCGCACAACGCCTGCGCCCTGCGGGGCGTCCTGCGCTTCAACCGGCCCGCCAACC
Source organism: Acidobacteriota bacterium (assembly GCA_039934255.1). GTDB lineage: Bacteria > Acidobacteriota > Thermoanaerobaculia > UBA5066 > UBA5066 > Fen-183. Next base: position 7,578 of record JBDTML010000006.1, read on the forward strand.
TCAAGGAAATCGCGCACAAGTTCGACTCGGAGACCACGTACGTCGTGGGGGGGAAGAACCTCTCGCTGAATGCCATGACGTCGATTGCTTACAAGCGCTACACCGACGCGCGCGTCCATTTCGCGCTCGTGAAGGCGCGGAGGGGCGGGCCCCCGCTCCAGAAGGAAGCCTGGGAGCCGGCGGATCTCGACGCGCGCCTCGAGGCGGCCGCCCGCGCTTTTCTCGCGGACCCGCGGAACGTGGACTGGAAGGCGCCCGCCACCAAGGCGGGTCTTTCGCGAATCCTGATCGACTTTCGCGCGGAGTTCGACCGCGAGGTTCCCTCGACGGTTGCGGGGGACATGCGCCTCGTCACGTCGCTGAACAGGTTCCGCGCCTCGCGGGAGAAGATCAACGCGATCGAGGTCACTCCGATCCCGTTCGACGAGCGGCTCAACGACGTGGCGAACCGATAGGGCCATGCGCGCGTCGCATCGCGCGACTCTGGCGTTTGCTCCGGCTCTCGTCGCGGCACTCGCGCTCTCGTGCGGCCCCGCGGCACGCGACGGGAAGCCGGCTCCCGCCGCGTCCTCTCCCGTTCCCGCGGGTCTGCGCGATCTCCCGCTCTCGGCCGGCCTCGTTCTCGCGCTCGACCCGAACCTTCCCGGTGTCGACATCGGAGACGTGCCGGAGTCGACACGCCGCGAAGTCGAGGTCCTCGAGTTCGGCAAGGCCGGGCTCCGGCTGCGCTGGTCGGGGCGCGTGCGCATCGAGAAGCGAGAGTCCGCGCGCCGGCGCGAGGACTGGGTGCGGGCGCAGGCGAACGCTTCACGGGGCGCGACGCCGGTCCCCGCTCCACCGGCCGCGTACGAGTCGAAGGAAGTGGGCGGGACTCTCTTCTTCCCGGACTTCACGACGGCCACCGAGTTCCTGCTGCCTGGACTCTGGCCGGAGGGCTTCGCGACGATAGGCGGATCGTCGGCCCTCTGGATCTCGCCGAACGCGTTCGCCGAGCTGAAGGCCGCGGGACGCGCGACGGTGCCCTTCTCGCTCTCCTCGAAAGCGCTCAGGGATCCCGCCGCATCGCTCCTGAAGCGCGCCCTCCAGCTCTCTCACGAGCCCTCCTCCGGCTCCTCGCACCTCTGGACGCGGGAGGCGGAGTTCGAGTTTCCGATCCGCGTGGACGGGGACGAGGCGCGCGTGAAGGCCGTCGGCGCGCGCAACTGGTTCGGCGCGTACACCGTCCTCGCGGCGGGCGGTCCCCCCCTCGTCCTCTCGGTCCTGCCGTCCCCCGCCGCGTCTCCGGGCCTCGATCTCTTCGCGCCCGCGGGAGTCCTCCGGACGCTGCTCGGCTACCGGGTGTCGGAAGTCATCCACGTGCCGCGGGGCACCCCGTGACGGACAGGGCACTCGCTGTCGTCACGGGCGCGTCCTCGGGGATCGGCGCCGCATTCGCGCGCCTGCTCGCGGAATCGGGCCACGATCTCTTTCTCGTGGCGCGCCGGGGCGACGCCCTCTCTCGGCTTGCCGAGGGGCTCGCGAAAGCGAACGGAATAGACGCGTCGTTTCTCGCCGCCGACCTCGGGACCGGGGAGGGGCGCGAGGCCCTGTTCGCCGCTACGGAGGGCGCGGGAAAGGTCGCGTCGATCCTCGTGAACAACGCGGGCTTCGGCCTGAATGGGCCTGAGGCCGAGCTCCCTCTCGACCGCGTGCTCTCCATGCTGCAGCTCAACGTCGTCGCGACGGCCGAGCTCACGCACCGCTTCCTCGTGGCCATGCGCGCGCGTCGCGCGGGCGGCATCCTGAACGTCTCCTCGACGGCGGCGTTCTATCCGACACCATATTTGGCCGCCTACGGCGCGAGCAAGGCGTTCATCCTCTCCTTCACGCACGCGCTTCACGAGGAGGCGAGGAGGGACGGCGTCACCGTCACGTGTTTGTGCCCGGGCTACACGAAGACGAACTTCGGCGAGGTCGCGGGCATGCGTAGCGCCGAGGGGACGCTCTTTCCCGAAATGACGGCGGACGCCGTCGCCAAGATCGGTCTCGAGGCGCTCGAGAAGAAAAAGGCGTACGTCGTGACCCACCCGCTCGATCGCGTGTGGATCGCGTCGGGTCGCCTCGTGCCCCGCTCGGTGCCGGTGAAACTCGGCGCCGCGGTGTTCTCGAAGACGCGGCTACGGCAATGAAACATGGCTAGGTACTGGTGGCAATGCCTCTCCTGCGGCGACCGGCCGGCCTGGCTGACGGTCTGCCGCTCGCGCAGCGTCGCTGCTTTCATCTGGGACGAATTGGCGCCGAGCCGCTGGGATCAGAGCCTGTTGAGCCGCAGGTGCGCTTGCGGGCGCCGTGCGCTCCGCATCACATACCGGCTCAAGCGCGGAGATCCGGAGAGGGTTAGTGTGAAGCACATCGTCGGGCTCGGCCCTGATGGCAATCCTCCCGGCGACACGCTCACGATGCTCTGGGAGACGTTTCACCATTCGAGTCCCCGGACGCGCTGGATCGACTTCAAGTATCAAAGGGCCCGGAGCCCGTGGGGCCTGAGCAGGCGCCTCGTCCTGGAGAAGAAGAAGCTCGAACGCCTTCTGCGGGCGTACGAAGGGCTCGCCTGACGCTCAGTGCTTCGGAGCGGCGGCGCCCCAGAGCTCCTTCAGGCGCGCGTCGCGCCCGCAGCCCGACCGGTAGAAGTTGTAGCGGATCGGGTTCTTCTTGTAATAGCTCTGGTGGTATTCCTCGGCCCTCCAGAACGTTCCCGCCTTGACGATCTCGGTGACGATGGGCTTCTTCAGGATCCCCGACGCCGCGAGCGCCTTCTTCGACGCCTCCGCCGTGGCACGTTGCGCGTCGTTCTCGAAGAAGATCGCCGTCCGGTACGGCGCGCCGTTGTCGCAGAACTGTCCGTACGGGTTCGTGGGGTCGACGTTGTGCCAGAACACCTCGAGGAGCTTTTCGTAGGAGATCTTCTTCGGATCGAAGACGACCTCGATCGACTCGATGTGTCCGGTGCCGCCCGCGCCGACCTCGTGATACGTGGGGCTCGCCTTGTCGCCCCCCGTGTACCCCACGGTCGTCGAGACGACGCCCGGAAGGTTGTCGTAAGGGCCCTGCATGCACCAGAAGCAGCCGCCGGCGAATGCGGCCTTCTCGAGGCCCGCGGGAGCCGGCTTCGTGGCGACGATCGCTTCGTCCGCGCGCGCGAGAGCCGTGAAGAGGACGAGGGCGAGGAGCGGGACGAGAAAGCGAATGTTGCGGCGCATGGAACGGCCTCCGGTGTCAGGTCCTACGGGGCGGGACCCGGCCGTGGATGATGCGAGCGGGCGGTTTTGTTCCGCCGCGTTCTTCAGGCCGAGTAGTGACGGCCGAAGAGCCGCGCGAGCGCGTCGGCCACCGAGCGGAAGGCGAGCTCCAGCCCCGCGGCTTCCTCGGCGGTGAACCAGCCGACCTCCAGCGTCTCGTCGCCCGCGTGGGGCTCACGGCTGCCGACCGCGATCGCTCCGCGGTAGATCACGATGACGACCGGCCTTCCCGGATATGAGAAGGCGCCGATGAGCTCCCCGAGGTCGGCCGTGACGCCGCACTCCTCGAGCGTCTCGCGCAGCGCGGCTTCCTCGAGGGTCTCGCCGCGGTCCACGTGGCCGCCGGGAAACGTCCAGCGGCCGTATCCGGGCTCGATGGCTCGCTTCACGAGGAGCACGCGGTCGTCCCGCACGATGAGAATGCCCGCGGCGATCTTCGGGTCGATCCAGTGGACGGCGCCGCAGCGCACGCAGACCGGGACCATTTTCGACGAGATCCCCACGGCCTGCTCTTCGAGGCGGGCGGCGCACTGCGTGCAGAAAACCGGGGCTTCGTACACGGCGGCAGGCTATCGCGATTCGGTCTCGATGGCGTCCGAACGGGCCTTTCGGGACCGGGAAGCGAAGGATTCAGGCCTGATTTCGCGCGCCTTGACGCGGGGGTAAGAGGTGAAGAGAATTCGCCCTCTCATCGGGAGGCCCCTCCAATGACTGTCCGAAAGTGGACCGACGACGACGCCAAATGGCTGAAGGCGAACTTCGGCCGGATGGACCTGCAAACGCTCTCGAAAGAGCTCGGGCTGCCGCTCGAGGATCTCGAGAAGAAGATCCGGCAGCTGAAGCTCGTCGGACCTGAGCCGGACAAGGCGCGCAAGGCCCCGGCTTCCCTGAAGGAAGCCGTGCGCGAAGCCTCCGCGGCGAGAAAGGAATACGAGAAGGCCATCGAGCTCTTCCACAAGCGGCACTTCGACGAGGCCGCGCGGCGCTTTGAGGACCTCATCGAGAAGCATCCGGACGAGAAGGAATTCCTCGACCGCGCCCGGATGTATCTCGGGGCCTGCCGCACCGGAAAGAAGCCAAAGGGCACCGCCGCCGCCGAGCCGGAGGAGCTGTACCACGCCGCCGTGTTCGAGAAGAACCGCGGCAATGTCGACAAGGCGCTCGACATCCTCCGGAAGAACGCGGGTCGCCGCGACGGCGACGGGCGCGTCCACTACCTCACGGCCTGCTGCCTCGCGCTTCAGGGGGACGTCGACCAGGCGCTCCAGAGCCTGAAGAAGGCCATCGCCGCCGACGACCAGAACCGCATTCAGGCGCGCCTCGAAACCGACCTCGCCACCCTCCGGGGAACGCAGGGTTTCACGGAGCTCGTCGCGGGAGGCGCGTGACCGTCGTCGTCCTCCTTGCCGCGGGCCGCGGCCTGAGGATGCGGTCCGAGCGACCGAAAGTCCTGCACGAGGCCGGGGGCCGGCCCCTTCTCGACCGGGTCCTCGACACCGCGAAGGCCGTGGCGGGTCGGTGGGAGTCCGTCGTTGTCGTCACGGCGAAGGAAAATTCTTCGACGACGGTCGCCGCTCATCTGAAGACGAATCATCCCGGGGTTCGCATCGCGATCCAGGATCCGCCTCGCGGCACCGGCGACGCCGTGCGTGCGGCCGCAACGGCGGGCGCCCTTCGAGGGGCGAACACGGTCGTCGTTCTCTCCGGCGACGTCCCGCTCCTCTCCGTTGAAGCCGTCCAGGGACTCGTGAACACGCTGACGAAGGACAAGAGGGCGGCGGTCGCGGTCCTGACGGCCACGCTCGACGTTCCGACGGGGTACGGGCGCATCGTACGGGACAAGAAGAAGTCTTTTGTTCGGATAAGAGAAGAGAAAGATGCTTCGAATGGAGAGAGGAAGATCCGCGAGATCAACACCGGCACGTATGCCTTTGACCGCGCCTTTCTCGAGAAGTCTCTCCCTCTTCTCACTTCTAAGAATGCCCAATCCGAGTTTTACCTGACCGACGTGCTTTCTCTCGCGCGCAAGGCTGGTCGCCGCGTCGTCCTCGTTCCCGGCGATCCTTCTTCCGCCCTCGGCGTGAATTCCCGCGCCGATCTCGCGCTCGTGGATTCGCTCCTCCGCCGCCGCAACGCCGAGGCAGCGATGGCCGCGGGCGCGACGCTCCTCCGCCCGGAGACGATCACGCTCGACGACGGCGTCGTCCTCGGCACGGACGCCGTCTTGGACCCGTTCGTCACGCTTCTCGGGAAGACGCGTGTCGGAGCCGGCACCGTGATCGGCCAGGGCTGTGTCGTGAGGGACGCGGTTATCGGGAAGAACGTCACGGTGAAGCCGTACTGCGTGATCGAGTCGGCGGTCGTCGGCGACGGGGCCATCGTGGGCCCGTTCGCCCGCCTTCGCGAGGGAACCGAGCTCGCGGAAGAGGTCCACATCGGCAATTTCGTCGAGACGAAGAAGGCCGTCCTCGGGAAGGGCGCCAAGGCGAACCACCTGACATACCTCGGGGACACGGAGATCGGCGCGGGCACGAACGTGGGCGCCGGCGTCATCACGTGCAACTACGACGGCTTCCGCAAACACAAGACGACGATCGGCCGGCACGTCTTCGTCGGCTCGGACGCGCAACTCGTCGCCCCGGTCACGATCGGCGACGGCGCGCTGATCGCGGCGGGCACGACGGTGACCGAGGACGTCCCCGAAGATGCTCTCGCCCTTTCCCGCGCGCCTCAGACGAACATCGCGGCCGGCGGCGCGAAGTACCGGGCGCTCAAGGGCGACGGGAAGAAAACACGGACCTGACATGTGCGGGATCGTCGGGTACGTCGGAGCCCGCGAGGCGACGCCGGTCCTTGTCGACGGGCTGAAGCGTCTCGAGTACCGGGGCTACGACTCGGCGGGCATTGCGGTCGTGGGGGACGACGCGGTCGTGCGCGTCGCGCGCAGCGAAGGAAAGCTCGGCAACCTCACGGAAAAGATCGCGAAGGATCCGCCCCCGGGCCGTTTCGGCATCGGCCACACCCGCTGGGCCACGCACGGCAGGCCCTCCGAGGAGAACGCCCACCCGCACCGCGACGCTTCCGGCCGTGTCGTCGTCATTCACAACGGCATCATCGAGAACTTCCTGCCCGTGAAGCAGCGGCTTCAGGGGCAGGGGGTGCGGTTCCTTTCCGAGACGGACACCGAGGTCGTCGCGCAGGCTCTCGGCGCGGCGCAGAAGGCCGAACCGGGCACGCCCTTCGGCGAGATCGTGCGCCGGACCGTTTCGTCCTTCGAGGGCATGTTCGCGCTCGTCCTCTTCTCGGCGGACGAGCCGGGCGTCCTGTATGCGCTCAAGTGGGGACCGCCTCTCGTCCTCGGCCTCGGCGAAGCGGAGAACTTCGTCGCCTCGGACGCGACCGCGCTCCTCGCGTATACGCGGAATCTGATCTTCCTCGAGGATGGTGACCTGGCGCGGCTGACGGCGTCGGACGTGACGGTGACGGGCTTCGACGGCACGCCTCGCGAGCGGACCCCGCGCGTCGTGGCGTGGGACGCGGTCTCGGCCGAGAAGGGCGGGTACCCGCACTTCATGGCGAAGGAGATCGCCGAGCAGCCCACCGTCGTCATCGAGACGATCGGCAACAAGCTTTCCCTCGAGACGGGGCTCTTCAACGAGGAGGAGATGGGCGTGCCGCGCGATCTCCTTCGCGGGATCGACCGTGTGCAGATCGTGGCCTGCGGCACGAGCTGGCACGCCGGCCTCGTCGGGAAGTTTCTCGTCGAGGACATCGCCCGCGTGCGCGTGGGCGTGGATTACGCGTCGGAATTCCGGTACCGCTCGCCGCTCGTCGACGAGCGGACGCTCGTCCTCGGCATCTCGCAGTCCGGCGAGACGGCCGACACCGTGGCCGCGCTGAAGGAGGCCCGCCGCCTCGGAGCGCGCACGACCGGCCTCGTCAACGTGCCGAACTCGGCGATCGCGCGGATGGTGGACGGCGTCATCGCGACGCACGCGGGGCCCGAGATCGGCGTCGCTTCGACGAAGGCCTTCACGACGCAGCTCGTGGCGCTCGCGCTCTTCGCCCACTACGTCAAGGCCGCGCGCGCGGAAGGGGAAGCTCCTGTCGACGCCGCGTTTCTCGCGGGCCTGGCGCGGCTCCCGTCCGCCCTTCGCGAGGCGCTGGCGCTCGAGCCCGAGATCGAGAAGCTTGCCCGACGCCTCGAAAAAGCGCGGGACATGCTTTTCCTCGGGCGCGGGGCCCATTACCCGATCGCTCTCGAAGGCGCCCTCAAGCTCAAGGAGATCTCCTATCTCCATGCGGAGGGGTATCCGGGCGGCGAGATGAAGCACGGCCCGATCGCGCTCCTCGACGACAAGCTGCCCGTAATCGGCCTTGCGCCCGACGATGCGCTCTACGAGAAGATCGCGTCGAACCTCCGGGAAGCCAAGGCGCGCGACGCCGTCGTCATCGCGCTCGTGAGTCCGGGTGACGCGGACGTCTCCACGTTCGCCGATGCCGTCCTGACGCTGCCGAAAATCCATTCCGCGCTGCAGCCGATCGTCTCGGTCGTGCCTCTCCAGCTCCTCGCGTACCACGTGGCGCGCCGGCGCGGCTGCGACGTGGACCAGCCGCGCAATCTCGCGAAGTCCGTCACGGTGGAATGACGCTCAGGCCCAGTCCTTCGCGCGGCTGACGGCCTTTTGCCAGCGGGCCCGCAGCTCGGCCGCGCGGCCTCGCGACATCGCGGGTTCGAAGCGGCGGGCGACGCGCCAGTTCGCGCGTATCTCGTCGGCGTCCTTCCAGAAGCGGACGGCGAGGCCGGCGAGATAGGCCGCGCCGAGCGCAGTCGTCTCGAGAATTTCGGGCCGGACGACCGGAACGCCCAGGAGATCGGCCTGGAACTGCATGAGGAGCTCGTTGCGTGTGGCGCCCCCGTCGACGCGCAGCTCGGTCAGCGTGACGCCGCCGTCCTTCTCCATGGCGGACAGGACGTCCGCGCTCTGGAATGCGATCGATTCGAGGGCCGCGCGGGCGAGGTGTCCGCCCGTCGAGCCGCGGGTGAGGCCGAGGATCGCGCCCCGCGCGTACGCGTCCCAGTGCGGCGCGCCCAGGCCCGCGAAGGCCGGCACCATGACGACGCCGCCGCTGTCCGGTTCGGTCCTTGCCAGCCCCTCGACGTCTGCGGCCGTCCGGATGAGCTTCAGGCCGTCCCGCAGCCATTGCACGGCGGCACCGCCGATGAAGACGCTGCCTTCGAGCGCATAGGTGAGGGCGCCGCCGATGTCCCAAGCGACGGTCGTGAGGAGGCGGTTCTTCGAAGGGACCGCCTGGGTTCCGGTATTGAGGAGGAGGAAACACCCGGTGCCGTAGGTGTTCTTCGCGAGACCGGGCCGGTCGCAGGCCTGCCCGAAGAGCGCCGCCTGCTGGTCCCCCGCGATGCCGGCAATCGGCACGGAGGCGCCCCCCAACGCGGTCGTGGCGACCGCTTCCGAGGAGGAGACGATGCGGGGCAGGATCTCCCGCGGGACGTCGAAGAGCGCGAGAAGCTCGTCGTCCCACGTGCCCTTGTGGATGTCGTAGAGCAGGGTCCGGCTGGCGTTCGAGGCGTCCGTCACGTGCACGGCGCCGTTCGTGAGCTTCCAGACCAGCCACGAGTCGATCGTTCCAAAGGCGAGTTCGCCGCGACTCGCGCGGGCGCGCGCCCCGGGGATGTGGTCGAGCAGCCACTTCAGCTTCGTGCCCGAAAAATAGGGGTCGAGGACGAGGCCGGTCTTCGCGGTGATCGAGGTCTCGTGGCCGGCGGCGCGGAGCGCGTCGCAGGTGGGCGCGGTGCGGCGGTCCTGCCAGACGAGCGCGTTCGCGAGAGGACGCCCCGTCGCGCGTTCCCAGAGGAGCGTCGTCTCGCGTTGGTTCGTGATGCCGATGGCCGCGACGTCGCGGCCCGTGAGGCCCGCGTTCGTGAGCGCCTCGTGCATCACCGCCGACTGCGTCTCCCAGATTTCCCCCGGGTCGTGCTCGACCCAGCCGGGCTCGGGATAGATCTGCCGGAACTCGCGCTGCGCCATGCCACGCACGGCGCCTTCATGGTCGAAGACGAGCGCGCGGGAGCT
>JBDTML010000007.1:0-6380 GCA_039934255.1 Acidobacteriota bacterium
GTCTACGATTTGGCGTTTTCCCCGAATGGCTCAATTCTGGCAACCGCCAGCGCCAGAAACAACAGGAAGACGCGCGCCGCCAGGCGCAGCAGGCGCGCGAGAAGCGCGATCGCGTCGCGGCCGGTGGCGGCGCGGGTCAGCAGCCGCAGGGTGAGGGCGCCCGGGCGGGCCGGAGGCGCCGGCGCGGGCGCGGCGGAGCCGGAGGCAGCGCGCCGAACCAGCCGGGCGGAAACGCGGGCGGGGGTCGGACGCAACAGCCCCCGACGGCCCGTCCGGCCGGACTCGCCGCCGCGCTTCGCCCCCCGAATCCGCCGCGTCCTCAGCAGCCTCTCGGCGGTCAGGCTGTCGAGGGCGCCCGTGCGGAGGGTGGCGGCGGACGACGCCGGAGGCGGAGGGGCCGCGGTCGCGGTGGCCCGGGCGGGCCAGGCGGACCCGGGCCGGGCGGAACCTCGCCTCCCGGAACCGGACCTGCGGGCGGATCGAACCAGCGCTAGAAGGCCTTCGTCAGAGGACGTCGCCGCAGTGCGGGCAGAAGACGAACCCTTCGGCGTTTTCGTGCCGGCAGGAGACGTCCACCGCTTGCGGAAGGCCCGCGTTCGCGGGCTCGACGAACGGGTGCAGCCGGACGCGCACGCCGTGCGTGTCCGCGGCCAGGAGCTCGACGCGGCGCCGCACCGGGCCGTCCGGCCCGTTCGCTTCGATGACGAAGCCTTCGGCGCGGCGGCAGCTTTCCTGGAACCAGGTGGCGAGCGGACCGAGAAAGGCGGCCGAGAGCCGGCGCGTGATGGCCGGATGATCGGCGTCGAACGTGCGGAGAAAGGCGCCGTTCGTGTTCGTCCCGAGCTCGAATTCCGTCGCGCCGAAGCGGAGGGCCTCGGCGAGAAGCGCGCGGCCGAGACGGTCGATGGAATCGTCGGGAGCCCCGCGGGGGGAGCTTGAACGGCTCGCCGGAACGTCCGGCGCCGGGGGGGCGGACGCGACACCCGGCGAGGTCCCCGCGGCCCCCGCCTCGAAGCTCTCGATCAGGTCTTCGAGAACGGGGTCCGGCGTCACGTGGAGGTCGACGTCGAAGCCCGTCGAGGCCGCGAGATTCCGCAGCAGGACGAGATTGCGCGGATCGCACGTGGCGACCATCAGACGCTTGCCCGAGAGGGCGAACGGGAAGGCGCGAAGGCGACGTCTCTCCTTCGCGGGAAGGCAGTCGACGATGTCGGGATCGGCGCTCACGAGGGTCGCGCGCGAGACTCCGGGGAGCCCGTACGCCTGGGAGAGAGCGGCCGTGAGGACGTCCTCGGTCACCGCGCCCGTCGAGAGGAGGGCCCTCTCGATCGTGCCGCCGTACGTTTTCTGCCAGGTCGAGGCGCGGCTCAGCCGGCGGACCGTGAGGTCGCCGGCATCCGCCAGGACGTCTCCGACTCCGAGTGGGACAACCATCGTCTCGGTCGAGTTTACCTGCAAGAGCCGGAGGGGAAATACTCGCGCCAGCGCCTCTCGACGAGCGCGGTCGTCGACGGATCGGCTTCGACGGCCTTCGGCATCCACGGCTTGGTCCGGGCGTCGATCACGACGGGCGGCGCGAAGGCGACGTGGTTCCGCACGACCTCCCGCCGGCCGTGCACGTCCGCGGCGGGCTCGAATCGTGTGAAGACGTTCCACAGGAACGAGCGGTCGTCCTTCGCGGCCGCCGCGGCGTCGTCCGCGAGGACGACGAGGGGCCACCCCGCGACCGAAGGGTCGCTCGCGAGACGCTCGGCGAAGGCGGGGTCGTCCGCGAACGACGGCCCGTCGACGACGAGGACGCCGGCGCAGAAGACCGCCGCCGTCCGCGCGCCCGCGGGCCGATCGCCGCGGTACTCCCGCGGCAGATCGCGAATCGCGTCCCCGAGGCCGAGGAGGACGCCCTTGCTCCCCTCGTTCACCTTCGGGCCCGTGTAGTCGAGCGTATCCATCGCGAGGTTGCCGAAGAGGAAGAGGTCCGACTCGAACCGGCAGCGCGCGAGGACGTGCTCGAGGAGGCCGCGGAAATCGCGGAGGTCGCGGCGGGTGTCGGTCACGATGAGGAACTTCGTGAGCGCGAGCTGGCCTTCGCCGAGGATCCGAAAGGCCGAGTTCATCGCTTCGCGGCGATAGCGGTCCTTCACGACGGCGGCCGCGAGCGAGTGGAAGCCGGTGTCTCCGTAACTCCAGAGATCGACGACCGACGGCATCACGAGGGGAAACAGGGGAGAGAGCAACTCCTGGAGGAAGTCGCCGATGTAGAAGTCTTCCTGCCGGGGCTTGCCGACGACCGTGGCCGGGAAGATCGCGTCGCGCCGCCGGTAGACACGCGAAAGGTCGAAGACCGGGTAGTCGTGCTTCAGCGAGTAGTAGCCGTAGTGGTCGCCGAAGGGGCCTTCCGGCATCCGGGCTTTCGGAGCTACGGATCCCGTGAGGGCGAATTCCGCGTCGCCGACGAGTCGATGCGGATGATCGGGCACGGCAACCATCGGGAGCTTCTTTCCGAGGAGGAGCGAGGCGACGAGGATCTCGGGCAGGCCTTCGGGCAGCGGCGCGATCGCGGCGAGGATGAGGGCCGGCGGGCCTCCGAGAAAAATCGTGACGGGAAGCGCGGCGCCGCGCGCCTCGGCCTCGTGATAGTGGAATCCGCCGCCTTTCCCGATCTGCCAGTGGATGCCCGTCGTCTTCGGGCCGTGAATCTGGATGCGGTACATCCCGAGATTCGATTCGTGGCGGGCGGGATGCTCCGTGTAGACGAGAGGCAACGTGAGGAAAGGGCCGCCGTCTTCCGGCCATTGCGTGAGCGCGGGCAGACGCGTGAGGTCCGGGTTGTTCTCGACGACCTCCGTGACGGGAGCCGTGCGGGAGGATGTCGTTCCGACGCGGAGGGCGCTTCCGAGGAACGTGCGGAACGCCCAGAGCTTCCCGGGAGTGGGCGGCAGAAGCTCGGTGGCGGCGCGCGCCGCCGTCTCCACGAATTCGCGCGGCTTTCTTCCGAACGCGAGCTCGAGGCGCTTCGCCGTGCCGAAGAGGTTCGTCACGACGGGGAAGTCCGCGCCCTTCGGACGCTTGAAGAGGAGCGCGGGACCGCCCTCTTCGATCACGCGGCGGTGAATCTCCGGAATTTCGAGCCGCGGGTCCGCCTCGGCCTCGACGACGGCGAGGTCGTTCTCCTTGCGGAGCGCGTCGAGAAATGCGCGCAGGTCTTTCAGGCGAACTTGTCCGTCGCGGCGACGAGGGCGCGGGTGTTCGGCGGCTCCCAGGCGCTGTGGCCGGCGTCGGGCGAGATCACGAAGTCCGCCTCGGGCCAGGCGCGATGCAGCGCCCACGCGCTGAAGATCGGGCAGACGACGTCGTAGCGCCCCTGCACGATGACGCCGGGGATGTGCCGGATCTTCCCGGCCTCGGCGAGGAGCTGGCCGTCCTCTTTCAGGAAGCCCCGGTTCGCGAAGTAGTGCGCTTCGATCCGGGCGAAGGCGAGCGCGAACTCGTCTTCCTCGTAGTGCCCCGTGAACGAGGCGTCCGGGAGCAGCTTCGAGGTCGCGCCCTCCCAGCCGCTCCAGATTTTCGCGGCCGCGAGCCGGACGGCGGGGTCTTCGCTCGTGAGCCGCTTGTGGTACGCGGCGACGAGGTCGCCGCGCTCGGCTGCGGGAATGTGCGCGAGGTAGGGCTCCCACGCGTCGGGGAAGAGGATCGACGCGCCCTCCTGGTAGAACCAGGCGATCTCCTTCTTGCGCAGCAGGAAGATGCCCCGGAGGACGAGCTCCGTTACGCGGTCCGGGTGCTTCTCGGCGTACGCGAGGGCCAGCGTCGAGCCCCACGAACCGCCGAAGACCTGCCAGCGCGCGATTTCGAGGTGCTCACGGAGCGTCTCGATGTCGGACACGAGGTCCCACGTCGTATTCGCCTCGAGGCTTGCGTACGGGGTGCTCTTGCCGCAGCCGCGCTGGTCGAACATCACGATGCGGTACTTCTCGGGGTGGAAGAACCGGCGCACCTTCGGGTCCGAGCCGCCGCCGGGGCCGCCGTGGAGGAACACGACGGGCTTCCCCTTCGGGTTTCCGCTCTCCTCGAAGTAGAGCGTGTGGACGTCCGAGACCGCGAGCATTCCCTGGCGGATGGGCTCGATCGGGGGGTAGAGCCAGGTGACGGGATCCTTGACCGGGTGTGACATGAGAACCTCTAGCTTCTCATCCTGCCAGAGTCGGCGCCCGAGCGCCTCGTCAGCCCCGGGCGGACGCCCCCGCGAGGTCGGAGAGCCGCGTGCGTTTGAGCCGTTCGAGGAAGTCCTTGCGCGCCGGCTCGAGAAGATCGCGCGCGGGTCCGGCAACCGGAGGAAACGCGCGTTCCAGACCGTCACGGCGGTCGAGGGCGAGCGCGATGTCGGCGAGCGTGATCTCCGAGGCCGGCCGGCCGAGGACGAACCCGCCCCTCCGCCCGCGGCGGCTCCTGAGAAGGCCGCGGTCCGCGAGGCGCCCCAGCACCTTCGAGAGAAACGCCGCGGGAACGCCGGCCGCCTCGGCGATTTCCGCGACGCCGCGCCCGGTTCCCGACGCCCCCCTGGGATCGAGGAGGGGAAGCGCGGCGAGCGCGATCTCCTGAGCGCGCGAGAAAAACATCAACCCTCCGCGAGGAAGGCGTACTGCTCGCTCGTGAGGGGGACGACGGAGAGACGGCCGATGCGGACGAGAGGGGAGCCTTCGAAGAGGGGAAGGGATTTAATTTCTTTGAGTGGAATAGGGCGAGGGAGAGGCCTTGCCGCCCGAATGACGACTCGCGGCTCGGCGGCGTTTTTCGGATTTTCTTCGAAGGCAGTCACGGTCGCGGCGCCGACCGCGGACTTCTCGTCGCCTGTGTGGTAGACGATCACGCGGTCGCCCTTCTTCATCGAGCGGAGGTGTTTCAGAGCCACGGCGTTCTTCACGCCGGTCCAGACCGTCTCCTTCTCCTTTCTCAGATCTTCAAAGGAGTAATCCCCGGGCTCCGTCTTCACCAGCCAGTCCGCCATCTCGGCCTCCTGTCCTCATCTCTCTTCTCGTCTCAGCCCACCTGCCGCAGCGCGTTCGTGATCTTCGTGAACGCGGCCCGGCTCGCGGGGAAGAGACCGCCGAAGAAGCCCATCACGAGCGAGAAGATGATGCCGGTCATCAGGAGCGCCGGCGTGAGCCGGAACGCGAACACGACCTCCGAGAACGTCGCAAAGTTCGTCGTGCCCGTGACGCCCGACAGCGCGAGCTTCACGGCGAGCCACCCGAGGACGCAGCCGAGGACGCCCCCGAGGAGCGCGAGACAAAGTGACTCGAAGACGAATGACAGCAGGACGGAGATTCGCGAGAAGCCGAGCGCGCGGAGGGTGGCGATCTCGCGTGTCCGGGCGGCCACGGCCGCGTACATCGTGTTCATCGCGCCGAAGCAAGCGCCGATCGCCATGACGATCCCGACGAAGAAGCCGAGAAACTTGATCGGCGCCGCGGTCGAGGTCTGGTCGTCGTAGTACTTGCGTTCGACCTTGCCCTCGAGGGCGAGGCGCGCGTCGCCCGCGAGGCCGGCCTGGAACTGGTCGCGCGCCGCGCGGCCCGCGGTGCGCGCGAGCACGGACGAATAGCCGCCCCTCTTGAAGTCCGTGATCATGCCCTCGACGTCCGTCCAGATCTCGCTGTCGGGCGCGGTGCCGCCCGCGTCGAAGGAGCCCACCACCGTCCACCGGTAGGCGCCGAACCTGATCGTCTGGCCCATCGCGCAGTCCTTGAAGCGGCTCGCGATGCTGCGGGACACGACGACCTCCGACTTCCCGGGCGTGAACCAGCGGCCCTCGACGAGCGTGAGGCCGGGCCGAAGCTTCATTCCCTTCTCGCCGATCCCCCGGATCGTCACGTTCGAGGAACCGCCCGCGCGCTTCTCGAGGTTCAGGACGACGACGAGTTCGGACGAGGCCAGCGGCTTGCCGTCCCCGTCGGGCGCGATGCCCGGAAGCGTGAGGATGAGCGGCACCTGGTCGCGCGAAACGCCGGACTGCAGCTCCGATTGCGAATTCTGCCGGAGCACGAGGATGTTGTTTTCCGAGCCCGAAGCCGTGAAGACGCGCGTGAGTCCCTCGCCGAGCGCCATGACGCAGAGAAAGACCGCGACGACGAGGCCGATGCCCAGAACCGTGAGGCCCGTCGTGACCTTCCTCACGAAGAGATTCCGGATGTTGTACTTCAGGGGGATTCCGAGCATCTGGTTTCTCCTAGGCGACGAGTCTGAGTCCGTCCGCGATCGGGCGCCGGACCGAACGGATGGCGGGCACGAGGCCGGCGAGGATGCCGACGAAGACCGTGAGGAGGAACGCGGCGGCGAGGACGTCGGGGTAGATCCTGAGGGCGGACGCGAGGCCCGCGAGC
>JBDTML010000008.1:0-2869 GCA_039934255.1 Acidobacteriota bacterium
CGTCGCCTCGCGGCTGCGCTCCTTGAAGCCGTCGTAGAGACCGTCGAACGCGCGGAAGAAATCGGCGAGGTCGGCGAGGAAGCCGAGCCCGAGAACCTTGTCCGCGGCGCGCAGGAGGGCCGCGCCCCCGCGCGAGGCCTCGGAGAACGCGCGCCCGAAGAACCCGTCGCGCCGGAGGAAGAACTTCAGCGCGTCGTTCTCGAGGAGCGTGACGAGGCGCTCGGGCGCCGCCAGGAAGTCCAGGCCGCGGGCGGCCGGCGGCGTGTCGAGCACGAGGAGGTCGACGTCCGGATCCGCCGCGTGCTCGTGGAGCGCCTCGACACCCATGTATTCAAGAACGCCGGGGAGTGAGTCGACGAGCCCGGAGTAGAGGCGGTTGGCGTGAATTCTCCGGAGCGCCTCGGGGCTCGCCGTGCGCGCGAGAAGGCGCTCGAACGTCGCCTTCGGGTCGATCTGGAGCGCGAAGAGGCGGCCGCCCTTCGGGAGACCGGCGAGCTTCACCTCCGTGGGGCGTCCCGAGCGGGCTTCCTTCTCGGAGAGCCCGAGCGCCTGCGCGAGGCGCCGGGCGGGATCGACTGTCAGGACGATCGCGCGCCGCCCGCGGCGGGCAGCGGCGATGCCGAGGGCCGCCGAGAGCGTCGTCTTCCCGACACCGCCGGGGCCTGTGAGGACGATGAGCTTCTCATCGTCGAGCCAGGGCCGGAGGTCGAGGGAGCGGGGAAAGGGATTCTTTTTGCTTTCGGAGGAGCGGGCGCCGCCCCCTCGTTGGCGGCTAGCGCGCGGCCTGTGCAACGGCGCGAGAAGATTTTCTTCGAAGGTGGTTAGGAAGGCCGAGAAAAACCGCGGTGCCGAAGCGGCGACCTGGCCATCCCGCTCGCCGCGTGCCGAAGGACGGGCACCATTCGCAGAAATCTTCTCTTCCTCTTCTTCTTCGAACTCATCACTGTCGATCTCCGGGACCTCGACGAGCGGCGGGGCATTCTCTCTTTCCTTTCTAAGCAGATCTTCTTTTTCCCCTCCCCGTCCGATTCGATTCACGACGACGAGAGCGGTCTTCAGGCCTGCCTTGTCTTTCGCCCCCGTGATCAGCTCTTCCGTCTCCCGCGCCGCGAAGTCCTCGGGCTCGGAGACGACGACGAGCGCCGCCTGCTTCGGGTCTTCGAGGAGTGCGTCGAGCCACTCCGCGAGCTTTCGCACGGGTCCCGCGGGAACCGTCGCGAGGAGCGTGCGGGGGATCGCGACGAGGGAGAGTGCATGGCCGGTTGCCGGAGCGTCGAGCACGACGAGGTCGACACGGGGCTCGCGCGCCGTCGATTTCTTGCGCCTGAGGATCTCGCGGATCTTTCCCAGGAGGAGGAGATCGGGGAGGCCGGGTGTCGCCCGCGTGAAGAACCGAAAGGCCGGCACGGCGAGGAGACGGTCGGCGAGCAGGCGGACGGGCGAGACGACGTGGACGAAATCGGTCAGGAGCGCGTCGAAGTCGGCCGTGAGTCCGTGGAGGCCGGGTAGGAGCGGGGCCTCGCGATAGCCCGCGTCCTTTTTTCCAAAGAGAGCCGCAGCGTCCCCGCGCCCGTCCGTGGAGACGAGGAGGACTGTGCGGCCCGCGTCCGCGGCGAGTTTCGCGAGCGTGGCCGCGACCGTAGTCTTTCCGACGCCACCCTTGCCCGACACGACGAGGAGCCGGCGGGAGACGAGGCCTTCGAGGAGGGGCGTCGGACTCACGGGGGCAGCCTATTCGAGAAGGTGGGTCCGCTCGAAGACCTTCCGAACCTCGTCCTTCCGGCGAAATGGCCGCATAATGCTCGACTCTAGCAGGGGGCCGGTCCGATCCGAGCCTCCGCGAAAGGGGTGTCGCATGTCCGAATCCCTGTTCGACCAGCTCCGCGCCCGCGGAGAGGGCTTCCTCACCGAAGTTTCCAACAATCTCATGGCGAACCCGGCCTTCATCGAAGTCCTGAAGAAGGGCATCGCCGTGAAGGAAGAGGTCGACAAGCGCGTGGCCGAGGGCCTGAAGGCGATGAGCGTCGCGACGCGCAAGGACATTTCCAAGCTGGAGAATCGCCTCGCCGAGCTGGAGGCCGAGCTCGAATCCATCAAGGCGCGACCCGCGAAGCCGGCTCCGAAGGCCGCACGCAAGTCCCCGGCGCGGAAGAGGTAGAAGTGGCGCGAAAACCCGGCGGGCGTGTCGTGCGATTCCCGAAGGTGGCGGAGGCGGCGCGGCGGCCCAAGGTCGTCGTGACAGGCGGGAGCGGATTCTTCGGGGAACGGCTCGTGCGCGCGCTTCTCGCGCGCGGCGACCGCGACGTCGTCGTGTTCGACCTCGTTCCTCCGGCGGACCTTCCGGACGTCAGGCACCGTTTCCTCGACCTCAACCTGCCTTTCGCGGACGGCACGCTCTTCAAGCTCCTGAAGGAAGAGCGGCCGGACACCATCGTCCATCTCGCGCAGCTCCGGAGTCCGTCGCGCCAGACGACCTACGCACACGAGCTGAATTCCATCGGCGCGCTGCACGTTTTCGCGGCCGCCGGCGAGGCGAAAATCCCACGCGTCATCCTCGGATCGACGTCTCTCGTGTACGGAGCGCGCGGCGACAATCCGAATTTCCTCACGGAAGATCATCCGCTCCGGCCCGATCCGGAGGACCGCTTCGTGCGCGACTTCGTGGAGGCCGAGAGCCACGCGCGCGCGCACGTGCGGCGTCATCCCGAGGCCCGCGTGCAGATCCTGAGATTCGCACCGCTCCTTTCGCCCGAGGTGCGCGACTACCGCACCCGGCTGTTCGCGGCCCCGCTCTCGTGGCAGCTCATGGGATACGACCCGCTCCTGCAGGCCCTCGACCCGGACGACGCCGTCGACGCGCTCGTGAGGG
>JBDTML010000009.1:0-5360 GCA_039934255.1 Acidobacteriota bacterium
CGCGCGGTCGTCGACGCGGCGACGAAGCTGAGGGCCGACCTCGATTCCGGAAAGACGCTTTCCCAGCTTGCCGGCACGATCTACGTCGGCGAGACGCTCGTCGACGACACGACGAAGCTGGGGCACGAGCCGCCGCCCGGCAAGCCTATGAAGCTCCACTCCGCGTTCAGCTTCGCGACGCAGGTCGTCGTCCTCGACGAGAAGGGCCGCGTCGCGAAAATCGTCGCCGCCCACGACGTGGGGCGCGCCATCAACCCGAAGCTCTGCGCGGGGCAGATCGAGGGCTCGGTCCACATGGGCCTCGGCTACGCGCTCACAGAGGAGATGGTCTGCAAGGACGGCATGCCGACGTCGTTTCGCATCCGCGACGTGGGTGTCCTCCGGGCGCAGGACATGCCGGAGGTCGAGGTGATCCTCGTCGAAGACCCGCAACCCGACGGTCCGTTTGGTGCGAAGGGCGTGGGCGAGATCGGCCTCGTCCCGACGGCGCCGGCGGTAGCAGGGGCTCTCTTTGCGTTCGACGGCGTCCGCCGGTTCACGCTTCCCATGAAGGACTCCGCCGCGGCGCGGGCGCTGAAGAGGTGACGGTGTGAGTCTTGCGCTGCCAAAGGTGACGGGTCTCCGGTGCGTCCTCTGCTCCGCCATTTATGCCCACGGCGAGGTCGAGTACACCTGTCCGCGCTGCGGGATCGAAGGCATCCTCGACGTCGAATACGACCACGACCTCATTTCGCGGACGTTCGGGAAGGCCGCGCTCGCCGCGAACCGCGATCTCTCCCTCTGGCGGTACCGGGCGCTCCTGCCGGTGCCGGACGACGCGGCCGCGCTCCCCGCTCCCCGCCTGCAGGTCGGCTACACGCCGGTCGTCGAGGCGCCGGCTCTCGCGAAGGAGCTCGGCCTGGGGGCGTTCTTCGTCAAGGACGACGGGCGCAACCCGACGGCTTCCTTCAAGGACCGCGCGAGCTCGGTCGGCGTCCTGCGCGCGCGCTGGCTCGGCCGGACCGAGATCACGTGCTCGTCAACCGGGAACGCCGCGTCTTCCCTGGCCGGTTTTGCGGCCGAGGCGGCAATGAACGCGTTCATCTTCGTGCCGGCCACCGCCCCGGAGGCGAAGATCGCGCAGCTTCTCGTCTACGGCGCGCGGGTCTTCCTCGTCGAAGGGCCCTACGAGGACGCGTTTCGCGTCTGCCAGGCGGCCGTCGAGGCGTTCGGCTGGTACAACCGCAACTGCGCGATCAACCCGTACCTCGTCGAGGGCAAAAAGACGTGCGGCCTCGAGATCGCCGAGCAGATGAGCGCGAACGTCCCCGACGTGGTCACGGTCGCTCTCGGCGACGGCTGCACGACGGCCGGGATCTGGAAAGGGCTCGTCGAGATGAAGAGGCACGGCGTGATCGACCGCCTGCCCCGCCTCCTCGCCGTCCAGGCCGAGGGGGCCGCGCCGCTCGCCGCGACGTTCGCGCGTGGCGACGAGCGCATCGAGCCGATCGACGCGAACACGCTCGCGGATTCCATCAACGTGGGCGCGCCGCGGAACGGCATCAAGGCCCTGCGCGCCGTGCGCGCGTCCGGCGGCGCCATCGTGACCGCGAAGGACGAGGCGATCCTCGCGTGGATCCCGCGCCTCGCCCGCGCGACGGGCGTCTTCGCCGAGCCCACGGGAGTCGCGGCTCTCGCCGGCCTCGAGGCCGCGCTCGAGAAGGGGCTCGTGAGGCGCGGCGAGCGGGTGCTCCACGTCGCGACCGGCAACGGGCTGAAGGACACGCGGGGCGCGATGCGCTCCGTCGGCCCCCCGACACGCATTCCCCCGGACCTCGACGCGGTCCGGCGCACACTGGAGAAAAGATGATTCACGGACCCACGTATGCCGAAATGCGCGACCCCGGCCTTCTGCCCGCGGACCTCAGGAAGCGGGCCCAGGCCGCCGCGCGCGAGGCGCCTCTCGACCCCGTCAACCTCTTCAACATCACGTGGCACGACGTCGCGGGCCGCGTGCGCGCGCTGCGGCTGCCCGAGGCCCTCACGGGAGTCGAGTCTCCGATCGTCCTCCTCTACGCGAAGGACTTCCCGACGGGCGCGCACAAGGTGGGCGCGACGTATTCGGTCCTCATGGAGCACCAGCTCGCGGGCGACGTGACGCCGGGGACTTCGACGCTCGTCTGGCCCTCCACCGGCAACTACGGCATCGGCGGCTCGTGGGTGGGCCCGCGTATGGGCTACGAGTCGGTCGTCATCCTCCCGGAGGAGATGAGCGCCGAGCGCTTCGAGAAGATCGCCGCCTACGGGGCGCACGCGATCAAGACGCCGGGCTGCGAGAGCAACGTCAAGGAGATCTACGACGAGTGCAAGCGCCTCGCGGCGGACCCGAAGGTCCGCGTCATGAACCAGTTCGAGGAGATGGCGAACTACCGCTGGCACTACAACGTCACGGGCGCCGCCGCCGCCGAGGCCGTCGAGACGCTCGGCTGCGGCCGGCCCGCGGCGTTCGTGTCGGCCATGGGCTCCTCGGGCACGATCGCGGCGGGTGACGCGCTCAAGGCGCGCTTCGGCTCGCGCATCGTCGGCCTCGAGCCGGTCCAGTGCCCGACGCTCTCGCGGAACGGCTACGGCGGCCACGCGATCGAGGGGATCGGCGACAAGCACGTCACGTGGATCCACAACGTGCTGAACATGGACGCGGTGATGTGCATCGACGACGAGGAGTGCCTGCTGGGCCTGCAGCTCGTCGCCGAGCCCGAGGGGCGTGACTTCCTCGCCTCCGCGGGCGGACTGGGCGAGACGGCGAACCGCCTCTCGACGATGCTCGGCGTCAGCGGCGTCTGCAACATCCTCGGAGCGATCAAGACCGCGCGCTACTTCGGCCTCGGGAAGGACGACGCCATCGTGACGGTCGCGACGGACGGCCTCGACCGGTACCCGTCGGTCCTGCGCCGCCTCGAGAAGCGCACGGGCGCCCTCACGCGCGACGGGGCCGAGGCCCGCCTCGCGTCGGTCTTCCACGGCCAGAAGCTGGACTGGATCTCGGAAGGGACCGTCGAGAGCCGCGAACGGTGGCACAACCTCAAGTACTTCACGTGGGTCGAGCAGCAGGGGAAGACCGTTGCCCAGCTGGACGCGCAGCGGTCCCAGGCCTGGTGGTCCGGCGAAGCCGCTCTCGCCGGCGACGTCGACCGGCGGCTGCGCGAGGCGCGAGGCTGGTAAGGGGCGAGCGCCCATGAGCGGTCTCGCGATCACGGGCGGCACGGTCGTCCGTCTCGATCCGCCCGCGGTCGAGCGGCGCGACGTGCTCCTCGGAGAAGAGCCGCGCCGAACGCTGGACGCCTCGGGATGCCTCCTCCTGCCCGGCCTCACCGTGGCCCACACGCATCTCTATTCGGCGCTCGCGCGCGGCATGCCGGGCCCGGCGGGGCCGACGCGCAACTTCCGGGAGATCCTCGAAAAGGTCTGGTGGCGGCTGGACGCCGCGCTCGACGAGCAGTTGCTCCGGGCCTCTGCGGACCTCGCGCTCCTCGACGCGGCTTTCTCGGGCGTCACGGCGGTGATCGACCACCACGAGTCGCCGAACTTCATCGACGGCTCCCTCGACGTCCTCGCCGCCGCGGGGCGCGACTCAGGTGTGCGGGTCGCGGCGTGCTACGGCGCGACGGACCGACACGGGGCGGCGGGCGCCCGCGCGGGCCTTGCGGAGTGCGAACGGGCGATTTGCGCGGGCCTGCCGGGGATGGTGGGCCTCCACGCCGGTTTCACGGCCTCCGACGAGACGCTCGCGGCCGCGGTGAATCTCGCCCGGCGGATGGGCGCGTGGCTGCACGTCCACGTTGCCGAGGACCGCTGCGACGAGGGGTCGTTCGCGCGCCTCGACGGAGCAGGCGCCGTCGGGCCGAAGACCCTCCTCGCGCACGGGGTGCACCTGTCCGCGGCGGAGCGGCGGCGCGCGGAAGAGGCCGGCGCGTGGGTCGTACACAACCCGCGCAGCAACCTCCAGAACGCCGTCGGGTACGCGGACCCGAGGACGTTCGGCTCCCGTCTTGCTCTGGGCACCGACGGGATGGACGCCGACCTCTTCACGGAGACTCGCGTCGCTCACCTGCGCGCCCGCGAGGCCTACGGGCCGGAAGGCGGGATCGACGCCGTCGCTCTTCTTGCGAACAGCCGCCGGCTCGCGGACTCCGTTCTCGGCCCGAGCGACGCGGACTGGGTCGTCCTCGACTACGACGCGCCCACACCGCTGACGGCCGCGAACCTCGCGGGGCACATCCTCTTCGGCCTCGGTGTTTCCCACGTTCGCGACGTCGTCGTGAACGGCGAGATCGTCGTGAGGAATCGGGAACACGCGCGTCTGGATGCGGCGCGCATCCGCGCGCGGGCGCGCGAGGAAGCGGCTCGGCTCTGGAGAAGGATGGCGTGAGCGTCCTCCGTCCGCTCCCGCTCTCCGTCCTCGTGCGCCGCGCGGCGGAGGAGCTCCCGACGGGCTCGGTCTACGACCTGCCTCTGCGCCACGTCTTTCGGGGGTTTCCGGGCCGCGACCTTTCCGCCCTGTTCCACGGCCGCCGCTGCGCGACGCCGATCGGCCCGGCCGCCGGGCCCCAGACGCAGCTCGCGCAGAACATCGCGCTCTCGTACCTCGCGGGTGGGCGGATCCTCGAGCTCAAGACCGTGCAGGTGAACGACCATCTCGTGATCCCGCGTCCGTGCATCGACATGCGGACCGTGGGCTTCAACGTGGAGTGGTCGCAGGAGCTCGAGGTCGCGGAATCGCTCCGCGAGTACGCGAAAGCGCGGCTTCTCATCGCGATCCTGGACGAGCTGTGCGCGATCCCCGAGGCCGAGCGCGACGTGGTTTTCGACGTGTCCGTCGGCTACGACCTCGAGGGGATACGGTCGCCGAAGATGTCCGCGTTCTTCGATGGCGTGAGAGACGCGGGCGCGTGGATCGACGAGGAGCGGGCGGCCTTGCGCCGCGAGCTCCCGGCTTCTCTCCGTCGCTTCGTCGACGTCCCGTGCCCCGCGCGGCTCTCCGATTCCGTCACGCTCTCGACGTTCCACGGCTGCCCGGCCGAGGAGATCGACGCGATCGGCCGCTACCTTCTCGTCGAACAGGGCCTCCACACGATCGTAAAGCTCAACCCGACGCTGCTCGGGTACGAAGAGGTCGAGGAGATCCTGCACCGGCGGCTGGGCTACACGCAGATCGCGCTCCTAGAGTCTGCGTTCGACAAGGACCTGCGCTGGGACGGCGCCGTCTCGATCGCGCACGACCTCACGGCCGAGTCCGCGCGCCTCGGGCTCGGCTTCGGCTTCAAGATCACGAACACGCTCGTCGTCGTGAACGCGGGCGACTTCATGCCGGGCGAGGAGGC
>JBDTML010000010.1:0-20135 GCA_039934255.1 Acidobacteriota bacterium
AACGCGAAAGGTCGTAGTGCGACGAGACGACCGACATGAACTCGATCGCGCAGCAGGCCGTTCCGAAGGGCATCGGCCAGAGCGAATTCGACTGCGCCCACTGGACGGCGACGTCGAGCTTCGTGGTCAGGAAGTCCGCGCCGGACGTCGATGGCATCCCGGGGCCGAGCGGGGGCTCGATCCTTCCGGGAACGGCGTTCCGGACCGGCAGCTGAGGCGGCGGAGTCTTCATCGGGCACCCCTGACGCTTGTGAAAAGCGTCACGAGCCGGGATTCTACGTCAGGCGGCGCGCGGCCCTGCCCGCCTGGCCGAGGCGGTACTGACGGAAGAGCTCGTAACCGGTCGTCGTCGCGGTCAGCCAGAGAAGTCCGGCCACGAAGCCGCCTCCCACGTCGGAGGCCCAATGGACTCCGAGATAGATACGCGATATCCCGATGGCGAGCGCCAGGGTCGCGAGGGCGGCGAGCGCCGCGGACTTCTCCTTCCAATGCTCTATCGAGCGGGCCGCGAGATAGGAGAGTGCGCCGAGGATGATCGTGGCGTTCATCGCGTGCCCGCTGGGAAACGAGTACCCCATCGCGCCGAGAACGGCGGCCGCAAGGTCGGGCCGCTGTCTCACGTAGTGAAACTTGAGCAGCTGATTGAGCGCAACGCCGCCCGCCGAGGTGATCGCGAGATACCACGCCCATCGCGAGCGGTGGCGGGAGATGAGGACGCCGAGGACGGCCGCGACGAGCGCGCCCATTCCGACGGGCCCCCCCACCGTCGTGACGGTCACGAAGAGCGCGCTCAGGACGGGTGTCCTCCCGGCTTCACACCATCCGTGAACGGCCGTGTCGAGGCGCTGGACGGCCGGGTTGTGCGCCTTGAGCGCTGCCGCGAGATCCGTGAACGCATGGGCCGTCCAGACGATGACGAGCGTTCCTGCCGCGAGGGCGAAGACGAGGGGGAGATAGGACCGCAACGTCTCGAGACGGCCGAACAGGGGCGCCAGTCGCGTGCGACCGCGCAGCCAGCGCGCAACCAACGCGGCACCCGACCTCACGATCCGTATCAGCCGCGGAGCGAACACATACGCGAAGCCCCAAAGCGCGAAGAACACGGCAGCCAGGAACGCCAGGCCGATCACCGGCCGTCCTCTCCGTCCGACAGCGTCACGCGGCTTCCCATCCGCGGCACCCCGCGACGACGACGATCGGACAGTCCGGCGTCGACGCGGCGCGGACAAGCAGGCGAGGAGGTTCGCTCATTCAACACGGGACTAGCGACTTCGATACCAGACGAGGCAGTCGCGCCACACCGTGCCTCCCCCTGCTCCACGGGAAGCGGAGTGCACGACGATTACGGGCAGCCGTTGTCCGGCAGGGCCTTTATCGTCATCGTCAGCGATTCCTTCGGAGAGCCCCTCAGGATGGGATCCACGGTCAAAAAACTCGGGGCGTGAAGCCCTTTGACCGCGATCGATATCCTTCCGCTCTGACCGGCGCCCGGTAATTCGGTGACCCTGGTCGGATTGGAGCACGTCTCCGTAACGGTCTGGGGATTGAGGGGAAAGTCGCATACGAGAGAAAAGATGGGCCTGCCGTAGGACGCCGAGAGAGGTTGCGCCTCGACGCTGAAGGCGTAGAGAGTGGCCGTCACGCCCTTCCCCGGCACGTAACTGCACGCGGCCGGCGGATCGCCTGGGCACTTCGGCTGGGGGGATGAGAATTGCGGCGCGACCCGCCCACTGGACACGACGTCGACGACGTTCAGGTTCTCGTCCAGCGAGAAATTGACCTTCGCGGCCCTCCATTCGTAGTGACCCCCGCCGTCACGGCCGCAAAGATTTTCGATCAGGTCGACCTGGCCTTCCCAGAACTTCGGCAGGACGTAGACGATCGCGCCGTGAAAGGCCCTGGTGCCGGAGACGAAAATCCGATTATCGGCGATGCGATAAAAGACGAAGAATGGATTCGCCGTCGGTGCCTTGCAGGGCGCGTTGTAGGTTCCGGTGATCCCGGTGGGATTGATCGACCCGTACTCCGGAGTCCCCCGCCCGGCCGTCCACTCCACATTCACGTTTTGTGGATCGGACGCCGCTAAAAAGTAGTCGATGAATTGGAACGCGCTCGAGGGCCGCCCGACGTAGTACGCGGAAAAACGTGTCGTCGTCCCGGTCCTGACGACCACTTCGTCGGGAACGATTCGCCAGGCCTTGAGGACCGCCATCGTGATCCTGTTGGCTTTGAGAAGGGCGCGCCCCGCCTTCGCCGCGGGACTGCCCGGGGGCGTGATCGATCGCACCGGGAGCGCGAGCGTTCGGGCCGCCGGGTCCAGACTCCCGCCCCCGGCGATGTACCACCGGTCACCGCCCTTGAAGGCGAGCGAGAGCGCTTCGGGACCCGAGCCCTTGATGTCGGACGCGCCATACGAGAGGACGAGAACCGCCCGCCCTTCCACCTCCGAAGGGACGGTCAGGAGGTACCCGGGCCCGATACCATTGGGCGCGTCGGAGGCCGCCGCCTCGAAAGACACGTCCGCGGGGGTTGCAAGAGCGCCGGCCGGCACCTTCAACGTCAGCCTTCCATCGCTCGACCTCACCGACCCGCCCGCCGGCCCGATCGTCGCCGCGGAAGGAACGTCCGCGGGCAGCGCCATGATCGGCGTGACGACGGGGTCGCCCGACGCGTTGTCGATTGAGGAATCGAAAACGTCGACGCTGCCGGAGCCGACCTGGACGAGAAGTGTTGCGTCCTCGGGGACCGTCGTGCCGGGAAAGAGGTCCGCGACGTTCGGTTGCGTCCAGCCGAACGGGCCCAGCGATCCCGCGGCCGTGGCGACCGGCGCGCCCGAAGCGCTCTTCAGCGTCAGGGTGTAGCCGGCTCCATCCGCTCCCGCCGCGAAGCCCACGTTCGTCCGGAACGTCGCGTTCTGGCGGATACCGGTGACGACCGCTCCCGCATCGGCCGACATCAGGAACGAGAGCAACGGCGTCGGCTTCTGCTGAGCGCCGAACGTCCCGGGCTTGAGCCCGGCCGGGTCCACGTTGCTCGTGCGGCAGAGGATCGCGACAGGATCTGCGGATGTGAAGCGCAGCGCCCCCGCAGAACCCACGGGAAGCCCGAGCAGGGAATCGAGTACGTCCACGACGTCGCGGATCTTCCCCGCAGGCACGGTGAACGTCCGCGTGAGGGGCGTCGGGTTCGCGTTCTGGTTGGCGTGGAAGGCGACGGACACCGTTGCGTCAGCCGACCCCTGGTTGTAGAGGCGGGCGTCCGTCCGGAAGAAGGTGTTGTTCCGTCCGTTCGCCCGCGCCACGCCGTTGACGAGGACGTCCTGAGCGCTCACGGGCAGGTCCTCGAAGGCGAAGAGCGAGGAGTCACCCGTGACGTTGTCGACGACGACGGCATACCCGGCCGCGCTTCCTCCCATGACCTGGATCTGCGCCCGTCCCGCGGGAACCGCTCCCGCAAAACTCGCCACGGAGAATTGCTGGAAACCCGGTTCGCTCAGGTTGAAGAGTTGCGTCCCCGCCAGATTGCCGTCGGCGTCGTAAACGCTCACCGAAGCGGACCCGCCCCCGTCGTCGGGAAAGACGACTGCGATGTTCGTGCGGTAGCCCGAGGCCCCATCCGCGGACTGGCTGATCCAGAGGCTGTCGGCCGTATCGCCGGGAGCGAGAAGGCGCTCGTAGGCATAAACCGGCAGCGCCACCCCGTAGGTGCCCGAGGCCGCCGTGTTGTACGTCCGCGCCCGGACGAGCAGGGGGCCCGTGCCGATGACCTGCGTCGCGCCGGCGCCCTGCGCGCCCCAAAGGCTGTCGAGGACGTTCCGGTAAACGATCGTCTCTCCGGGATTCAGCGTGGCGAAGGCGAAGCTCGTCCCGTTCGCTGGAATGAGCGTCAACGTCGCCGTCACCGGCAGGGGCGAGGGATTCGTAAGCGCGAGGTCCGAGACGAAGCGCGTGCCGTTCAGTCCCCCGGCGTTGACGGTGCCGGGGATCAGCGAGACCGAAGGCCGGGGCTGGGCCGCGAGGTTGTTTCCCAGCGCGAGCGCGCCAAGCACCGAAACGAGGGTCCGTAGCGTGAGCCAGGACGTGGGCATCGGTGCCTCCCTTGAGATGAGGTCTCTCTCGCAGAAGTGTACGCCCCGCGGGATTCCACCTCTCTCGTCAGGAGGCCGCGAGCGCCGGCGGCGTCTCGTAGGGCGCGATGCGCGGCAGCCGGACACGGAACGTGGTTCCCCGTCCCGGCTGGCTGTCGACCTGGATCGTCCCGCCGTGCAGCTCGACGAAAGCCTTCGCGAGCGCGAGCCCGATTCCCATCCCGCGATAGGCACGCGTCGAGGACCCGTCGACCTGGCGGAAGCGTTCGAAGATCAGGGAGAGGTCCTTCGCGTCGATCCCGACGCCGTTGTCGGTGATCGAGAAGGAGATCCCGCTGTCGTCGGCTTCCGCCTCCACGCGGATCTCGCCGCCCTTCGGCGTGAACTTCACCGCGTTGTGAACGAGGTTCCAGAGGACCTGCCGGATGCGCAGCGGATCGAGCCGAACGGGGGTCTTCTGGGCCGGCACCACGAGCGACATCCGGATCCCCTTGGCCTCAGCCATGACGGAAACCGGCTCCACGGCGTCCGAGACGAGGAGGCCGAGATCCACCAACTCCGGCTCCAGGCGCGTGCGCCCTTCCTCGAACCGGGACAGGTCGAGAAGGTCGCCGATCAGAGCGAGGAGAAACTGCGTGGACCGCTTGATCTGGTCCACCGCGATCTTGACCGTCTCGGCGTCGGGCCTGTCCTCCGCGAGGACTTCGCTCCATCCGAGGATGGCCGTCAGCGGCGTCCGGAGCTCGTGGTTGACGTTCTGGAGGAAGTAGTCGCGATTCCGTTGCGCGTCCCGAAGCCTCTCGTAGCTGCGCTGCAACTCCTCGTAGAGGCGCGCGTTCCGGAGAAGCAGTGCCGCTTCCCCCGCGTATCCGTCGATCGCGGACTGGTCCTCGGCGTCGAAGCGTCCGGGTTTGTCCGCCACCGCGAGAACTCCGAGGATTCCGACCTCCGCCTTGAGGGGCGCGAAGACGACGTTCTTCTCGATGCCGAGGGCGCCGATGAGAGACTCCGAGAGCCGAGGATCCGTCGACACGTCGTTTCGAAGGCACGTCTCCCCCGTCCGGTAACAGAAGATCGCGAGGCTCTGATCGTCCAGCCCGAGGCGGCGGCCGCGAAGCGCGGCGTCGGGCATGCCGAACCCGGGGGGCGTCAGCACGAGAGAACGGGTCTCGGGGTCCCAGAGGCAGATCCAGGCCTTCGTCGCCCCGACGAGAGTCGCGATCTGGCGTGTGAGCTGCGCGAAGGTCTCCTCCGGGCGCGTCATGAGCGCGGCCGTCTGCGCGAGGCCGTGGACTCCCTCCATCGAGGCAATGCGCCACCGAACGCGCCGGTCGAGATCCGTCATGGCGCGATAAAGCCGGCCGACCTCGTCGAGGCGATCCCCCTCGGGGAGGCTCGGCGTCGGCCGCCCGAACGCGATCGCGTCGGCGACGCGGGCGACGCGTCGCAGGGGCGCAAGGGCCTGGCGCATGGCGACGACGACGGCCGCGGCGAACACCGCGACGAGGGCGAGATAGAGCAGCCGCAGTTCGTTCCGCTTGCGATCGGCCGCCGCGAAGACGGGTTCGATCTGGCCGGCGACCTTCTTCTCGAGAGCGGCCCGCGGCGTCATCTTCGCGTACGTCCACCGGAGGTCCGGCACGCGGCGCACGACGAGGAGAAACTGCTGGCCCCCGATCTTCGTCTCAAAGACGCCGACGCCTCTCTTCGCCACGACCGCGCCGACCTCGCGGACCCGTTCGGGAGTCATGCGCTTCGCGGGCACCGATGCGAGCGCCCTGCCGTCCGCCGCGAACACGAACTCGACGTCATCCGGCAGCTTGGGATCCTCCGCCCCCTGGAACAGCCGCGGGAAGACCCAATCGACGGCAACCTCGCCGAGAAGCCGGCCGTCCCCGGCCTTCACGAGGGCAATGGCCGACACGATGTTGCCGCTTCCAGCATAAGTGTCCTCGTACGCGTCGGACCAGACGACGGCCGGTGAATCCACGCCTCCGAGGCTCTCCACGAGCGGCCGCGCCGACGCACTCGGAAAACGGAAAGACGGGTCGATGACAGGTTTCCCGCCCGGGCTCAGGTCGAGGCCCGGGACGACCCTGAGGACGCCCGAGACCGTCCGGATCGAGAGCGCGGAAAGATCCACGGGGCCGAGGCCGAGGACGACGAACGGCGCCTCGAGCCGGCGCGTCGCGGCAAGGTCGTGGCGCGCGCCGGCCCCGAGCTCCGTCCCGCGGCTCACCATCGCGGCGCTGACGCCGTGCCCGCTCGTGCGGAGGATCCCGCCCGCGTCCTCCACGAGAGGCTCGACCGGAAGCTTCGGGTCCGGACCGTCCTCGAGCGCGCGGCGCCCACTCTCCGCGGCGCGGTGGGTGATTGCGACGACGTCGCGCGCCGCATCGGCGATCTGCCGAAGCCGATCGGCCGCCTGTTCGGAAAGCGACAGTTCTTCGTGGCGGTGCGCTTCGCTGAGGAGCGTGGCGCGAATGTTCTGCTGCTGCTCGCGGCCGATGCGGTCCGCGGCGAGCCAGTAGACGGCCGCCGGAACGACCGCCACCGGAACGACGTACCAGAGGAGCCGCGCCGCGAGAGACCGGCGGGGGTTCCACGCGCCGGCATTCCGAATGGACTGCGTCTCCCCGGAGCGCGCGCGGCCGGAGACGGCGGCGCTCGAGTCCGAGATGTCCGGTTTCACAGGGAAATGCCCGCGCTCATCCGGAAAGGCCGCTGTTCATCCGAAAATGTTAGCGCGGTTCGGGCTCACTCGTATCGAAGGGCCTCGATGGGATCGAGACGGCTGGCCTTGAGCGCCGGGTAGAACCCGAACGTGATCCCCACGACGGCCGAAAACGCGAATGCGAGCCCGATCGCGGTCGGCTCGAGAGCAACGGGCCAGCCCGCGACCTTCGCGACGAAGCGTTGGATCCCGAGCCCGAGGCCGATCCCGACGGAGCCGCCTGCGAGAGAGAGTGCGACGGCCTCCACGAGGAACTGCGCGCGGATGTCGCCGCCCTTTGCGCCGATCGCCATCCTCACGCCGATCTCGCGCGTTCGTTCCGTGACCGAGACGAGCATGATGTTCATGATTCCGATCCCGCCGACGAGCAGCGAAACGCATGCGATCGACCAGAGGAGCGTCGACATCGTGCGGCTCTGCGCCTCGGCCTGCTGCAGCATTTCGGTTTGCGTGCGCATCATGAAGTCGTCGTCCTGGCCCGCCGACTTGTTGATCCGGTGGCGTTGCCGGAGGAGGGCGGTGATCTCGTCCTGGGCGATCGTCACCTGCTCGTTCGACGCCGCCGAGGCGAGGATCGCGCCGACCGCCGTCGTCCCCATGAGCTTCTTTCGGACCGTCTCGTACGGCGCGACGACGAGGTCGTCCTGGTCCTGCCCCATCATCGAACCGCCCTTGGACTCGAGGATTCCCGTCACCTTGAACGGGATGTTCTTGATCCGGATCATCTTCCCGACCGGGTCCTCGTCGCCGAAGAGGTTCGTCGCGACGGTCTTCCCGAGGACGCAGACCTTGGAGGAGGAGCGGTTGTCCTGATCCGTGAAGAACTGGCCCATCGCGACGTTCCAGGAGCGGATGAGCGGCCAGTCGACCTCGCCGCCCTGGATGGACGTGGACCAGTTCTGGTTCCCGTAGATGACCTGCGCGACCGTGCGGATCGACGCGGAGACGTAAGCGACGGACCCCACCTCGCGCCGGATCGCTTCCACGTCGTCCTGCGAGAGCTTCGAGTTGCTCCCCGAGCCCGAACGGGCGCCCGACGAGGTCGTCGTGCCCGGGAAGATCATGAGGAAGTTCGTCCCGAGGGACTTCAACTGGTTTTCCGTCTGGAGGCGCGCGCCTTCGCCGATTCCGATCGTCGCAATGACGCACGCGACGCCGATGATGATCCCAAGTGCCGTGAGGAGCGACCGCAGCTTGTTGCGCGCGAGCGCGCGGAATGCGACCTTCAGAATGCTGCCGGACTTCTTCATGCGGTCTTCCCTCCCGGGCCGGCGGCGCGCCTGCGATCCATGACGGCCACGTCGCTCAGGATCCTGCCGTCGCGAAACGTGACGATGCGCCGGGCGAACTGCGCGATGTCGGGCTCGTGCGTGATGAGGACGACCGTCTTCCCCTCGTCGTTCAGGGCCTGGAAGATCGCCATGACCTCCTCGGACGTCTTCGAGTCGAGGTTGCCCGTCGGCTCGTCCGCGAGGAGAATCGCGGGCTCGTTCACGAGGCTTCGCGCGATCGCGACCCGCTGCTGCTGGCCCCCCGAAAGCTGAGCCGAGGTGTGGTCCCAGCGGTCCTTGAGCCCCACGCGCTCGAGACACCCCATGGCGCGGGAGCGCGATTCCTCGTCGGTGAGCTTCGACTTCTTCGAATAGAGGAGCGGGAGCTCCACGTTCTCGAGCGCCGAGGTTCGCGACAGGAGGTTGAAGTTCTGGAAGACGAAGCCGATCTTGTCGTTCCGGATCTCGGCTCGGGCGTCGCGGCCGAGCGACGACACGTCGACCCCCTCGAGGACGTAGCGACCGGCCGTGGGCCGGTCGAGGCAGCCGACGATGTTCATGAACGTCGACTTTCCCGAGCCCGACGGGCCCATGACCGCGAGGAACTCGCCCGGCTCGACCTTGAGCGTCACGCCGTCGAGGGCGCGCACCTCGGTCTCGCCCATCGTGTAGACGCGCGTGAGGTTCTCGAGCTCGATGACGGGATGCGCCACGTCCCCCCGCTCCCTCAGAAGGGCCGCCGCCCGCCGCCGCCGGGGCCTCCGGCAGAGCTCCCGGACGCGGCAGCGCCCGCGCGCGCGGTCGCGAGGCCGACGATGATCTCGTCGCCTTCTTTGAGATCCGTGCTCTCGATGGCCGTCATGTTGCCGTCCGTGATGAGCGTCTTGACCGTGACGGCCTTGAGCTTGCCCTTGCCGTTCGGCACCTCAATGTAGAGCGTCCCCGAGCGCGGCGCCCCTTGCCGGCCTCCGCCAGCTCCGCCCGACCACGCGCCGCGCCCACCACCGCCTCCGGAAGCGCCGCGGCCTCCGGCCCCCCGGCTTCCGGCCTGGGGTGCACCGGCCTGGGGAACCCCGGTCTGGGGCACGCCGGTCTGAGGCATCGAAGCCCCGCCGGCCGACGACGCGGACGCCGCGATCGTCGTGGAAGCGGCGCCCTTGCTCTTGTCGGCACCAATAACATCCGCTGGATCGGGCCGGAAGCGCAGCGCGGCGTTCGGGACGCGCAGAACGTCGCGGCGCGCGTCGACGGGAATCTGGACGTTCGCCGTCATTCCGGGCTTGAGCTTCAGGTCCTCGTTCGGCACGTCGAGCATGACGGGATACGTCACGACGTTCTGGACCGTCTGCGGCGAGAGACGGATCTGCGAGACGGAGCCCTTGAACGTCTGCTCCGAGAACGCGTCCACGGAGAAGGTCGCGACCTGTCCCTCGCGCACGCGGCCGACGTCGGCCTCGTCGATGTTCGTGAGGACCTGCATCTTCGTCAGGTCCTGGGCGATCGTGAAGATGACGGGCGCCTGGAAGGAAGCCGCCACCGTCTGCCCGACGTCGTACTGCCGGTCGACGACGACGCCGTCGATGGGGGACAGGATCCTCGCGTAGGAGAGGTTCGTGAGCGACTGCTTCAGCGACGCCTCGCTCTGGGCGACGGCCGCGGCGGCCGCGTCCCGGTTCGTCTGCGCCGCGTCGAGCTCGGACTGCGCCAGAAGCTGCTGTTTGGTGAGGTTCTTCGCACGCGTGAGGGAAAGCTCGGTGTTGCGCAGCTCCACCTTCGTCTTTTCGAGGTCGGCGCGCCGCTGGTCCACCGCCTGCTGGAACGGGGTCGGGTCGAGCTCGGCGAGGAGCTGGCCCTTTTTGACCGCCGAATTGAAGTCGACGTAGAGCTTCGCGATGATGCCGGAGACCTGGCTGCCGACCTTGACGGTCGTCACGGCCGACAGCGTGCCCGTCGCGGTGACCGTCGCGACCACGTCGCCCTTGTCGAGCTTCCCCTTGCGGAACTTCGGCTCCGACGACCCGCGGCGCGCGAAAAACCAGGCGCCGGCGAAAGCCGCGACCGCCACAACGATTCCAATGATCAGGACTCTCTTCTTCATGAGCTCCTCAAAAAGCCACCGACAGACCGAACCGAAAGGCCTTCACGACCGCCGTGCCCGAGAACCTCTTCATCGACCGGGCACTGTACTCGATCGTTGCCGCCAGCCCCTTCCGGGGCGTCCAGACGACTCCCGGCAGGTGAAGCTGCTCTGTGGCCTCGGCACCCAGATAGTGCCAGACCGAGTAGAGATAGCGATACGTGACGGTCGGGAACTCGGCGCGAAACCCCGCAAGGCCTGCCGTCCCGTCGTCGTAGCCGAGGCGGCAAGGGGCGCCCGGCACGCAGCGCTGCCCCGACCGCGTGAGGCCCTCGAGAAGGAGCGCGAACGGCCCGAAGGTCGCGGTGACGTCGAAGGCGCCGTCCGTCCTCCGGAACGAGCCCTGGCCGCCGTCCTTCCCGTCGAGCCCGGCCGACGCAAAGGAAACGGCCGGCTTGATCGACCAGAGGCCCTTGTTCACGACATAGAAGACGCGCGCCTCGAAGGCGTCCCGGAGGACGCGCGTGGAGTCCGACTCCACGTCGCGGTCCTCGTCTTCCCACGAGACGTGGTCGTTCTGGCGGTAGTAGCGGGCGCTCCAGCCGAGCGTGTCGAACTCCAGCCGCTTCTCGCCCACGAGGCCCGCTCCCCAGTCGGGGTTGCGCGTGACCCCGTTCGCCGTGAAGAGGGTGCCGATGAAGGACTCGTCCTCGAGGCCGAAGTCCCGCGCGACCTTTCCGACCCTCACCGCGCCGACGGGGGTCGCGAGAGAGGCCCAGCCTTCCTGCAACCACACGGACCCCTGGTAGTACGGGCGGAACAAGCCCTCGGTGCCGCGAACATCGGCCTTGGCGGCAAACACGCCGCGCGTCCATTCGGCCGAAACCGCTCCGTAGTAGAACGCCGCGAATCTCTCGCTCCGTTCCGACACCGGTTCGTAATCGTAGAGGACCGCTTCGACACGGAATTTCGGGAGGTCGTGGTCCGTTTTCACGCTCGCGTCCTCACCCCGTGCGGCGGGGAAGGCGCTCATGGCGAGGAAAGCGAGAACCCCGAAGGCGCTGCGCCTCAACACAATCGTTATATTACGGGCAGGAGGCTCCCATCACTTCTTCTCTCGATCTCGAAATCCCATTCCACGTCGAGCGCCTCGCGAACGGGCTCACGGTCGTCGTCTCTCCACAACGCGGAATCCCCCTCGTCACGGTGGACGTGACGTACGACGTCGGAAGCCGGGTCGAACCGGCCGGAAAGACGGGGTTCGCCCACCTTTTCGAGCACCTCATGTTCGAAGGCTCGGAGAATGTCGGCAAGGGCGAGCATTTCCGGCTCGTGGCCGAGGCGGGCGGCTCGATGAACGGGACGACGTCCGAGGACCGAACGAACTACTTCGAGACGCTGCCGGCCGAATGCCTCGACCTCGGCCTCTTTCTCGAGTCCGACCGGATGCGGGCTCTTGTCCTCACGCAGGAAAAGCTCGACAACCAGCGCGAAGCCGTGAAGGAAGAGAAGCGCCTGCGAATCGACAACCAGCCCTACGCCGCGTCGTTCGAGGCCGCGGATGACCTCGCTTACGACGCGTTTCCCTACAAGCACTCCGTCATCGGGTCGATGGACGATCTCGGCGCGGCCTCGCTCGACGACGCGCAGAACTTCTACCGCCGCTACTACGCTCCCGGAAACGCCCTTCTCGCCGTGGTGGGAGACGTGGACCCGGCCGACGCCTTCCGCCGCGTGAAGCACGCCTTCGAGGAGGTTCCCGCGCGGGAGACGCCGCCGCGCTTCGCGTTCGAAGAACCCTCCCCCACCGGCGAGAGACGCCGCGAGGTGAAGGACAAGCACGCGGCGATGCCGGCCCTGCACGTCAACTTCAAGGTGCCCGAGCGCCGCCACCCCGATTTCTTCGCCCTGTCGGTCGTCGAGCGCGTCCTCGGCGCAGGCGAGTCGGGCCGGCTCTGGCGCCGTCTCGTGAAGGACGAATCGCTCGCCTTGTCACTGTCGGTGTCGCTCGACGAGCGCCGCGGCCCATCCCTCTTCCGCGTCTTCGCCCTGGCGCGCCCGGGCGTCACGCTGGAGCGCCTCGAGCTCGAGATCCTCCTCGACCTCGAGCGCTTCGCCGCGGACGGCCCGACGCCGCGCGAGATGGAGCGGACCCGGCGGATGGTTCTCGCCAGCGCCGTGCGCGCGACCCAGACGACGTCGGCCATCGCCTTCCTGCTGTCAGAGTACGGCGTGTACGACGGGGATCCCGGCCTCTTTCCCCGCGACGTGGAAACCCTCCTCGCGCTGGACGCCGCCACCGTCCGGGACGCCGCGGCGCGCCTCCTCGTGGCGGCCCGGCGGTCGGTCGTCACCGTCATGCCCCAGGAATCCGGAGAGCCCGCTTGAGCGCGAAACGCCTGCCTCCGCCTCCGACGGCCCCTCTCCCTTTCGTGCTGCCCACGTTCACGGGGACGCGGCTCGCGAACGGCCTCGCCGTACGCGCGGCCCGCTGGGGCCGCCGTCCCACGGTGGCCGTCTCCGTGCTCTTTCCCGGGGCGGGCAGCGCGGCCGATCCGGCCGGGCGTGAAGGGCTGGCCGAGATCACCGGCGACACGTTCCTCGGCGGAACGCTCCGGCGCGACGCGCGCGCGCTCGGGGAAGCGCTCGACGACCTCGCCGCGATCCTCGAGGTCTCGGCGGGGAGCGACTCGTCCGTCGCCCGCCTCTACGTCCTGGCGAAGGATCTCGACGAGGGGCTTGCCCTCCTCGCCGAGGTCCTCACCGAATCCACGTTCCCCGAAGACGAGTTCGAGAAGAACCGGCGGCGTCAGAT
The DNA here is from genome assembly GCA_039934255.1 of Acidobacteriota bacterium. Lineage (GTDB taxonomy): Bacteria > Acidobacteriota > Thermoanaerobaculia > UBA5066 > UBA5066 > Fen-183. The sequence continues at coordinate 12,985 of JBDTML010000010.1, forward strand.
CGACGTGCTGGCCGAGCAGCGCTCCGAGCCCGACTTCCTCGCGCGCGAGCGCCTGCTCGACCGCCTCTACCCAGGCCACCCGTACGGCCGCCTCACCGCGACCGAGAAGGGCCTCGCGTCGCTCAGCCAGGCCGACGTGGCCGCCTTCGCGGCTTCACGCTTTTCCCTCGCGAACGCCACCGTCGTCCTCGCTGGCGCCGCGGATCCGGAAGAGCTCATCTGCGCGGCCGAGCGCGCCTTCGGGGGTCTTGCCGCCGGCGTCCTCTCGCCGCCAGCCGTCGTCCCTCCCCCGCCGATCGTCACGGGCTTCTCGATTCACCTCGTGAACCGGCCCGGCTCCGTGCAGACGAACCTGCTCTTCGCGAGGCCCGCGCTCGCCCGCCGGGATCCGCTCTTCACGGCGGCTCTCGTCGCGAACCAATCGCTCGGAGGGGGTGCGTCGTCGCGCCTCTTCCACGTACTCCGCGAAGAGCGCAGCCTCACTTACGGCGCGTACTCCTCCGTTTCGGCTCGCGTCGCGGGCGGGCAGTTCGGCGCCTCCATCGACTGCCGAACCGAGGTGACCCGCGAGGCGTGCGGCGGACTCTTCGATCTGATTCGCACGTACGCCTCGGAGGGACCCACAGACGAGGAGCACGACCGCTCGCGAAAGTTCCTTCTCGGAAGCTTTCCGATTCCGCGCGAGTCCCCGGGCGGCGTGGCCCAGGACGAGATCGCGAGGCTGCTCCACGGGCTGCCCCAGGACGAGTGGGCCACGTGGCGGGACCGCGTCCACGCGGTCTCGCGGGAAGAGGCGTCCCGCACCGCGCAGGAGTTCTTCCACCCGGCAACGGGGATCCTGGCCGCGGTCGGCGACGCGAAGGTGATCCGGCCCTTCCTGGACACGTTCGGGGAAACGACGCTCTGGGACGTGGACGGACCGCGTTCCTGAGTCATTTGGCCCCCGAGCGTGGGAACCGTCGAGGGCGGCTCACTCCCAAGACAGGAGCACATACATGTCACTTCGACTAACCGCTGGAATGGTCGCCGCCCTCGCGCTGACCGCCGCGCCCGCATCTTCCCAGACCGTGATCCCGGTTGCCGTCAACGTCGCGTACGGCACGATGAACCTGCCCGGTTCCGCTCCTGTACCGTACGTCGCAGCCAGCTCGATCCTCCCCGCCGAGGTCCTGAACGACCTCGCGGCCGCTCATTCCTCTCTCGCGCCGCTTTTCGTATCCCTGAGGGACAACGGCGGGCCGAACACGAGCCTTTCGAACCTCTTCACGACCGCGCAACACCCCGAAGCCGGATTCGGCGCTCTTGTCGCGAAGTCCTCGTCCACCGTGACGGACGTGCTCAGCCCTCTCCAGATCCTCAGGCAAGCGATCGTGCTCGGCGTACCGGGGACGGGGACCGGCCAGACCCTCTCCGCGTCTTCCCCGGCCGTGCCCGCCGGGTCCCTCGAGAGCTACACGTACCGGAACCTCCCGGTCACGTCCGGCCCCCCGTGTCCCGGCTGCCTGTTCGACGGCCGAGTCGACGTGACGCTCACGCACGCTGACTTCTTCGTCACGAACCCGGCGTCGCGGGTCACGATTCCGATCGTCCTCTCGACGACCGGCGTGAACGGCTCGTTCTTCACGTCCGAGCTGACCATCACGAACCGCGGTACGACGGACGCGACGATCCTCTACTCCTACACGCCCGTCCCGGGACTCGGCGGAGCGGCCGGCACGGCGCCGGATACGCTCGCGGCCGGACGGCAGAAGACCGTCCCCGACGCGATCGCGTTTCTGAAGGGCGCTGGCATCCCGGTCGGCGACTCGGGAAACCGGGGCGGCACGCTGACCATCGCCTTCGCGGGCCTCTCGTCGCCGGACGCCGGGACGGCGATCGTGCGCACGACCACGGCGGTCCCCGGCGGCCGCGCGGGCCTCTCCTACGCGGGCGTCCTCCCGAGCAGGCTCCTCTCCGCGCCCGTGTTGATTCCGGGGCTCCGTCAGAACCAGACGGACCGGTCGAACGTCGCCGTCCTCAACGCGGGGGGCGCGACGGACGGCAGCATCGCGCTACGCCTCACCGCGTACTCCGGCGAGAAGGGAAGCACGTTCCAACACTCGCTCCCGGACGTCATCCTGGCGCCGGGCGGCTTCAACCAGATCTCGAGCATCCTCGCCGCGGACGACGTGAACCTGACGAACGGCTACGTGCTCGTGGAGCGCGTCGCCGGAACCGCGCCGTTCTACGCCTACGGCGTGATCAACGACCAGGCGAACTCGGACGGCTCCTTCGTGACCCCCGTTCCGATCTCGTCCACGTCCGTGATTTCCTCGCTGACGCTTCCCGTCCTCGTCGAGACGCCGACGTTCTCCACGGAGCTGGTCCTCACGAACTACTCGAACAACCTTCGCGGCCTCCGTCTCACGTTCTTCTCTTCGGCTCTCGCCGGCGGCTCGGCGAGCACCCTGATCAAGCTGGAAGGGGGCGAGCAGCAGATCCTGCCGAACTTCATCCAGACGCTCCGTGACCGCGGAGCGATCGTGGACGCGGCGGGGCCCGTGTTCGCCGGCCCGCTCGTCGTCCTGGACACGACCGGCGATCTCCGCAGCATCGGCGTGGGCGCCCGCACGTCGTCGGCCGGAGGCGGCGGTCGGTACGGCCTGTTCGCAACCGCGGTGCCTTCGGGCTCCGAGGCGACCGAGCGCGCGTGGATTTTCGGCTTGCAGCAGAACGCCGAAAACCGCACGAATCTGGCGATCGTCAACACCGGTCTCGCGGGCACGAGCGCGGACACGTTCCGGGTCGACATCTACGACGGGGCTACCGGTCTGAAGGCGGCCGCTGTGGCGGTCGAAGCGATTCCCCCGGGCGGCTTCGTGCAGCTCAATTCTCTTCTCACGTCCTATGCGCCGGGACTCCAGAACGCCTACGCCGTCGTCACGCGGCTCACCGGGTCGAACCCCTTCCTCGCGTACGGAGTCGTGAACGACGGCGGGACGGCCGGACAGCGCACGGGGGACGGCGCGTTCCTGCCGGCGGACGTCCCGGGAGCACCCTAGGGCGCCGGCTCGCCGGGCGCGTCTTCTGAGGAGAACTCCCCGGGCACGCGCGTCTGGAATCGCGCCGAGCGCGCGTCCTGCGTCCTCCTAAGCCGCGTCCGAAAGGTCAGGACTTCGAGCTGCCTCAGCCGCTCAGCCTCTCCCGTGCGGTGGCGCTGCTGGTGGCGCGCGACCGCGAGGAGAAGCGCGCTTCTCACGTATTCCCGCCGCTCGTCGGGCCGGCCGAACCTCTTCTCGAACCCGCGCGTCCAGGGAAGGCGCAGCGCGACGGCGTCCTCCTCGGACAGCAGCCCGAGCGTGACTTCCTCCACCAGCTCGCGCGAGACACGCGCGCGCTCGGCAAGCACGGCGGGCGCCCAGACGAGGATGGCGGCGACGAGGATCCCGAGGACGACGAGGGGCTCGAGCCGCCGCGGCACTCCGGAAAAGAGTCCCGCCGACGCGGCCGCGAGGGATATCGGCGAGAGAAGGGCGGAGGTCCAGGCCACCGCCTCGCGCCAGCCCGCCTCCGCGCTCGCGCGGGTGGCCTCCGCGGCGAACGCCGAGACGACGGCCAGCGTGATCGCAACGAGCGCAGGCCCCTGCCAGCCCGGCAGGTGCCGGCCTGAAACGGCCGCGGCAAAGGCGGCGCCCGCCGCCGCAAGCCCGCCCGCCGAAACGCCTTCACCCGTGATGACGGGCCAGGCGGGCGCGGCGCCGGTCGCGACGAGAGCCACGAGGCCGGCCGCGAGGAACGCGGCGCCGAAGGCGTCCGGCATCGCCAGGACGCGCGCCCCGAAGACCGCAAACCCGGCGAGGACGCCTGCCGCGAACACGACGGCCCGGTTCCCCGAACCGCGCGCGAGGAGAAGCGCGAGCACCGCGGCCGTCGCCCGAAGAGCGACTCCCGTGGTCACGGCAGCGGATTCCCGAGGAAGTAAAGGCGCGTCGCCTCGACATCCCGCCGTATCTGGGCCGTGAGGTCCAGCATGGATGGAAAGGTCTGCTCGTCGCGCACCCGGCCGAAAAACGAAAGGCGCACGCGCTCGCCGTAGACGTCCGAAGAGAAGTCGAGAATGTACGACTCGATCGTCGTCGCGTAGTCCTCGTACACGGTCGGCCGGCAACCGATGTTCGTCACGCAGGGGAACGTGCGTTCGAAGGAGTCGATCCGGACGGAGGTGAAGTAGACCCCGTCCTTCGGATAGAGTTCGTTGTCGGATTTGAGGTTCATCGTCGGGAACCCTATCTTGCGCCCCATCCGGTCCCCCTTCGCGATGATTCCGTCCATCGCGTAGGGGCGCCCCAGCAGCTCACGCGCCGTGACGGCGTCGCCCTCGAGCAGGGCGTTTCGGATGCGCGTCGACGAAATGGGACCGCCCGGGTCGCTCACGTCCCCGAGACCGGCCACGCGGAATCCCGCGTCGTCGCCGGCCGCCCGAAGCATCTCCAGCGTGCCGAGCCGGTCTCTTCCGAAAATGAAGCGCGCACCGACGTGCACCTCGAGCACCTGGAGCCGCTTCACGAGCAGCTCCTTGATGAAGGTCTCGGCCGGCGTGAGCGAGAAGTCCCGCGTGAAGGGCACGAGGACGAGCGCATCGATGCCGGCGGCCTCGATCGCCTCCTCGCGCTGGCGGAGCGTCTGGATCATCTTCGGGGCGCGTTCGGGATGCAGGACCTTGAGCGGGTGCGGTTCGAAGCTCACGACGACGCTGGGAGCGCCGAGCTCCCGCGCCCGGGCCGAGACGGCCCGGAGCATCGCCTGGTGGCCGCGATGCACGCCGTCGAAGTTCCCGACGGTGACGACGCCGCCTCGCGGAAGGTCTACGGGGCGAAAAGGATCCTTGACGACCTGCAAGCGGACGGATCTTAAGCGACGGTGGAAGCGGCGATGGAAGCGACGGGCGCCACGACGCGTCCGACGAGGTCGTAGGCGTGCGCCTCGGTTATCTTCACGCGCACGATTTCCCCGACGCGCGGCGTCCAGCCGGGCGGCACCTCGTTGATGAGGACGCGGCCGTCGATCTCGGGGGCTTGCGAGGCCAGACGGCCTTCGAGCAGGAGATCCGTATCGGAAGAAGGGCCTTCGAGGAGAAAGTCGAAAGATTTGCCGCGCTTCGCGCGGTTCCTGGACAGAGAGATCTTCTGCTGAACTTCCATCAGCCGGTCCCGGCGCGAAGATTTTTCTTCGAGTGAAATAGGGTCCCCGAGCGGCTCGGCGCCCGACCCGGGTTCGGGCGAGTACGTGAAGACGCCCGCGTTGTCGAAGCGCACGGCCTCCATGAACTCTTTCACTTCCAAGAAGTCTTCGTCTGTCTCCCCTGGGAAACCGACGATGAAAGTCGAGCGCAAGGCGATGTCGGGGACGGTTTTTCGGATTTCTTCGAATTGTCGGAGGTAGCTGGCCGCATCGCCGCCGCGTTTCATGGAGGTCAGAATGCGCCGTGAGACGTGCTGGAGCGGCATGTCGACGTACGGCACGAACCTCGTCTCTTTCGCCATCAATTCGAAGATTCCCGGGTGCAGCGTCTTCGGGTACGCGTACAGGAACCTAACCCAGGGGAATCCCGTCTCGGCCAGCAACGCCTTCACGATTTGCGCGAGTCCCGTCCGCCCGAGTCCGAGGTCCTCGCCGTAGCGCGTCGTGTCCTGCGAGATCAGGACGAGCTCCTTCACGCCCTGGGCTTCGAGGGACTGCGCCTCCTTCACGAGGGAGGCGATCGTCCGCGAGCGCATGAGGCCGCGCATCTGCGGGATCGTGCAGAACGTGCAGGGGTTGTTGCAGCCCTCGGCCACCTTCAGGTAGGCGTAGCCCTTGCGGTGCGTGAGGACGCGGGGGGAGAGATCGTCGTAGAGGCGCGTCGCGAGCGGCTTGTTCGTGAAGCGCGGGAGAGACGGAAGGCCCAGCGCAGCAGCCGGCGCCTTCTCCAGCTCGTCGAGCCCGATGAAGTGGTCCACCTCCGGAATCTCCGCGGCGAGCTCTTTCCCGTACTTCTGGACCATGCAGCCCGCCACGACGACGCGGTCGATCTCCCCCGCTTCCTTGCGCGCGACCTCGCGGAGGATCGCGCCGACCGACTCTTCCTTGGCGGCGTCGATGAACCCGCACGTGTTCACGATGACGACGCGCGACTTCTCGGGATCGGTCAGCGTCATCCCCTCGCGCTGGAGATGGCCCAGCATGACCTCGGTGTCCACGAGGTTCTTCGGGCAGCCCAGGGAGACGATGCCCACGGAGGGGAGGGAGAGAGAGGGTGGGTTCTTCATGGAAAGGCGAGAGGGATCAGAGCCTCGGCGGCTGAAGCACACCGAGTCTACGCCAATTGAGAGCTCCAGGACGGACGGTCGAAAACGCCGCAAGGTGACGTTTTGACGTTATGACGCTTGAATGGTACCGTTCCGGGCATGGATGCTTCGAAGCGGGCGACGATATATTTCGAGCCGGACACTCATCGCGCGTTACGACTGAAGGCGGCTGCCTCAGATCGGACCGTCTCCGAGATGGTCAACTCAGCGGTGAAGGTTGCCCTCGCGGAGGACGCGGAGGACCTGGCGGCGATCGCGGAACGGCGGCACGAGAGCACGGTGTCGTTCGAGTCCTTCGTCACCGGCCTGAGGCGCCGTGGCCGCCTATAGCGTCGTTCTCAAGGCGTCCGCGGCGAAAGAGGTCGAGAATCTCGCAACCCGGAAGGAGCGACAGCGAATCGTCGCGCGAATCCGGGCGCTCACGGCAGATCCACGTCCTCCCGGCTGCGAGAAGCTGACCGGAGCCACCGAGCACTATCGAGTCCGTCAGGGCCGCTACCGCGTCGTCTACTCCGTCGACGATCACGAGCGGCTGGTCGTCGTGGTGGAGGTCGGTCACCGAAAGGACGTTTACCGCTGAGGGGGAGACTCCGCCTGGCCGGGGTCGAGCCGGCAGGCCCGCGAGGCGCGCTACGGAAACTCCATTTGCGTAATCTCGACGAGACCCGGCGCCGCCCGCGCTACGTCATAGAGACCGTGCTCCGGAGGGGCTGGACGCGCCCGAACGCGGACGCGTGAAGAAGCCCAGCGATCAGGGGTAGATGCGGTAGAGCATCCTCGGGTAGGGGATGCACTCCCTCAGGTGCGGGACGCCGCACATCCAGG
>JBDTML010000011.1:0-25428 GCA_039934255.1 Acidobacteriota bacterium
AGCTGCTGTACGAGCTGATGGCCGCCCGTGACAAGGCGGGGAAGGGCGACGTCGCCGTCGTTCGCCTCGAGCAGTTCTACCCGTTCCCCGGACGCGAGCTCGGGCAGATCCTGAGCCGGTACCCGCTGGACGCGGAGCTCGTCTGGTCGCAGGAAGAGCCGCGCAACATGGGCGGCTGGCGCTTCGTGCGCGAGCAGTTCCTCGACAGCCTCGTCGAGGGCATCGGCCCCGCGCGCCCCCTCCGCTACATCGGCCGCCGCGAGCTCGCGAGCCCCGCCCCCGGCTCCCACCACGCGTTCCAGGTCGAACAGGACGCGCTCGTCGCGGAAGCGGTGCGCGTCGGTGTGAGGGAGCGGGCGGCGGTCTAGAACCCCGAAACCCGACGTTTATGAGGGTGGAAGTTTCGTGCGACTCTTACAACTCTCATGGCGGTGGTCCGTCCATCACGCCGATTGGGGGCTACCTTTCGGGGTCTCTCGCAGCAGTCGAGCCAAAGACGCTAGTGATCGAGGCCAACGCCTGTTTCAGGTCGACCGGGCCGCCACGAAAGACCCTCGAGAGAATGTACGAGGAGTTTCACCGCTCTTTGGATTCCCTTCCCAACGTCCGGTACGTCTCGAAGGGGCAACGCCTTCGAGTCCGATACATGAGTCGAGTCTGCCCGGCGGAGGTGGCACTGCGTTTCGGTGTGCCCTCCCTCGAGGTCTTTACTCTCGTTCTCCGCGAGTTTGCGGGTCTCCTCCCTGGCGTGCTTAAAGATCAGAAAATTCTGGGAAAAAGAGTCGACTTTCCTAGCCTTGAGCGGGCGTTGGACGCTTCGCTCGGACAGACTCCGGCTACCGACGCGGAACTTCAAGCCTTCGCGACTCGGCTTCGAGAGGACGCGCGTGCGGCATTCGCCGAGCTTTCACCGTGGGAACGACTCGGGATCAACTGGTCCGACTATCACCCTCGCGCTAGGCTGCTACTCGACGATCCTTTCTTCTGGCAGGAGGCCGACGACTACGCGCCTCACGGCAACGACACCGGGTCCGACCTCCTCGGGGCTTTCCGTGTGTGGAGACGTCGTAATGGAGGTGTTCCCGTTCTGCGATTCCTCTCGGATCTTCTGCGCGACTGGGGCTTTGAGGAACGCGTCGCGGCGTTCTCTGAGAAGGCGCCTGCGGCTTGGACTAAGGACGATGAGATGGCTGTCACCCTGTTCGATGAAGCCAACATCGCACTTGCGTTCGCTCAGATCAAACTCGAAGCGGTTTGCGATTCCGGAGCATGTGACGCTGCCCTTGCGTCGATCGGCAGACAGCTGAGTCCAGAGGTCGCCGCTCATTTTGAATGGAAAACTCCTCTTGAAAGAGTCCGTCGACTGGAGCAGATGCGGGCCGTCTTGACCATGCTCGGAGACGCATGAGTGCTGGGGGCGCCCACCTGAGCCAGCTGCCAGGACGGGCCGATTGATCCGCTGGCCCGAGCGCTACGACCCGTCCCGCGCGCCTGTCCACGTCGCGAACGAGATCGACACGCCGGCGTCTCCCGAGGCCGTCTGGGCCTGGCTCGTGCGCGCCCCGCTCTGGCCCACATGGTATCCGAACTCCTCGCGCGTCGTCCTCGCGGGTGAGGCGACGGACCTCGCCCTCGGCGTCGGCTTCACGTGGCGGACGTTCGGCGTCGCGATCCGATCGACCGTCCTCGAGTTCGTCCCGAACGAGCGAATTGCCTGGAACGCGTTCGGAATCGGCGTCGACGCCTACCACGCGTGGGAGATCACGCCGACTGCGAGAGGCGCGCACGTCCTGACCGATGAGACGCAGTACGGCTGGGCGGCGCGGCTCGGGAGCGTGATCTTCCCAACCGGATGTCGAAGTACCACCAGATCTGGCTGGAGCACCTCGCGGAGCGGGCACGGGCCGGACCGCCTCCCCGGACGTACGCGTCATCTACGGTCCCTGCCGCTGGTACGGTGCGTTGAAGGCGCGGCGGAACGACCCATCGCTGCGGCTTCTCTAGGAATATGCTCGGCGCCGCCGGCGCGTTCGCGGCGCCAGGACCCGGCTCTCAGGAGGTGCCTGACATGCCTCTCGTTCGCATCGACGTCCTCGAGGGACGCACCCCGGAGCAGCGCGCCACGATCGGAGACGGCGTGCATCGCGCGCTTGTCGAAGCCGTCGGCATCCCGGTGCTCGACCGCTTCCAGGTCATCACGGAGCACGTGGCCGGAGGGCTCGTCTACGACCCCGAGTACCTCGGCATCGCCCGGACGCCGGGAGTCGTCTTCATCCAGATCACGTTCTCGACGGGACGGGCGCTCGACCAGAAGCGGGCGCTCTACGCAGCGATCGCCCGGAACCTCGCCGCTGATCCGGGCGTAAGGCCGGAGGACGTCTTCGTCAATCTCGTCGAAGTCGTGAAGGAGAACTGGTCCTTTGGGAACGGCATCGCCCAGTACGCGACGTAGCGCGTCGTCGGGACTGCCTGGCAGATAATGCGCGGCATCCGATGACGCTCGCGCCCGGTATGCGGCTTGGCCCCTACGAAGTGATCTCGCCGCTTGGTGCGGGCGGGATGGGCGAGGTATACCGCGCGAAGGACGCGAAGCTGAGGCGCGAGGTCGCGATCAAGGTCCTGCCGGAAGAGCTCTTCGAAGACAAGGAAAGCGTCGGACGCTTCGAGCGGGAAGCGAAGCTGCTCGCCGCGCTTAACCATCCCAACATTGCGACGATCCACGCCTTCGACGAATATTCAGGCCGCCATCTCCTCGTGATGGAGCTCGTCGAAGGCACGACGCTGCGCGACAGGCTCGAGGCCGGAGCGATCTCCCAGAAGCACGCCGTCGACTACGCGATTCAAATCGCGAGGGGCCTCTCCGCCGCCCACGAGAAGGGGATCATCCACCGCGACCTCAAGCCGGAGAACGTCTTCGTCACGAAGGACGGCCACGTCAAGGTCCTCGACTTCGGTCTCGCCAGGAGGACGGAAGGACCCCGCCCCGACGAGACTGATGCGCTCACGAAGTCCCAGCATACCGATCCGGGCGTCGTGATGGGCACGGTTCGTTACATGTCGCCCGAGCAGCTACAGGGCCTTCCGCTGGACCATCGGACGGACATCTTCTCCTTCGGATCGATCCTTTACGAGCTTCTGTCGGGAAACAAGGCGTTCAAGAGGGACTCGGCCGCGGAGACCATGTCCGCGATCCTCCGCGACGAACCGCCGGAGCTGTCGGCATCGGGGAGGAACATCCCCGCGGCGCTCGACCGCATCGTCAGGCACTGCCTGGAAAAGAGCCGCGACGACCGATTCCAGTCGGCGAAGGACATCGCGTTCGCTCTCTCGGAAGCATCCGCGCCCGTCTTGACGAGCGGAACAAAGACCGTCGCCACGACCCGCGCGTCAAAGGGGAGGCCTCTCATCCCGATCACGGCCGTCGTCGTGCTTCTCCTCGCGGCCGGAGGCGTCCTTTTTTCGCGCCGTTCGCGGGCCCCGGGCCGATCCGCGGTGGCCGGCCCTTCCATCGCGGTCCTGGCCTTTACGAACCTGAGCTCCGACAAGGATCAGGAATATTTCTCCGACGGTCTCTCGGAGGAGCTGATGAGCCTCCTGACGAAGGTGAAGGAGGTGCGCGTGGCAGGCCGCACGTCCACCTTCGTGTTCAAGGGAAAGTCAGAGGACCTTCGCGCGATCGGAGAGAAGCTCAACGTCGCGACCGTGCTGGAGGGAAGCGTGCGACGGTCGGGTGACCAGCTGCGGGTCTCGACGCGTCTCGTCAACGTGGCCGATGGATTCCAGCTCTGGGCCGAGACCTACGACCGGAAGATGACGGAGGTCTTCGCCATGCAGGACGAGATCGCCCAGGCGGTGGTCGCGGCACTGAAGATCCAGCTCCAGCCGCAGGAGCGCTCGCTGGCTTCAAAGCACAAGACGTCGAGCCCCGAGGCGTATGACCAGTACCTCCTCGGCCTGCAGTTCCTCAATCGGGCGAACCCCGACGGCTTCCACCGCGCGGTGGAGGCTTACCAGAAAGCGATCGCGCTCGACCCCGGCTACGCCGCGGCGTATGCGGGGTTCGCGGTAGCCGAGGACTATGCGGCCGAGTTCGAGGAGACCGCGGCGGCAGTTTCGGAGGGGAAGGAAAGGTCGAGGAAGGCGGCGGACAAGGCGGTGTCACTCGATCCGGATCTCGCGGAAGGCTACTCGGCGCGCGGCTTCGTGCGCACCCATGCCTGGGACTGGACCGGGGCGCTGGCGGATCTGAAGAAGGCGCTCGCGCTCAATCCCGGCGATGCGAAGACTCACGCGCGCTACGGGGAGCTTCTCGCCGCTCTGGGACGGTTGCCGGAAGCGATCGCGACAGCGAGGAAGGCGACGGAGCTCGATCGCTTGTCGAGTGAGGCGTCGTGCACCCTCGGCGTGCTCCTCTACCAGAACGGTCAAATGCCGGAGTCCCGAAAGGCGCTCACGCGCGCGGTCGAGATCTACCCGGAGCACGGCTTCAGTCACCTCATGCTCGGCCTCACCGCGCTTCTGGAGGGAAACCCGCAGGCCGCGCTCCCCGAGTTCGAGCGCGCCGGCGACATCTACCCCGCGATGGGCCTCGCACTGGCGGGCCACGATCTCGGCCGGACGAAAGAGGCGCAGCGCGCGCTGGATGAGCTGATCGAGAAGGAAGCGCACAGCGCGGCTTACCAGATCGCCGAGATTCATGCGTGGCGGGGGTTGCGTGACAAGGCGTTCGAATGGCTCGAGCGCGCCTACCAGCAGCGAGACGTGGGCCTGAATTCCATCAAGACCGATCCGCTTCTCGCCAAGCTGCGCGACGACTCGCGTTACGCGGCGATGCTGAAGAAACTGAATCTGCCAGTGGGAAAGTGAAGGTCGTGGAAGCATCCGTCGTCGCGTCCTCCACTGACCCGCCGACGAGGCCCACAGCGGCCGCCATCCGGACTGTCTCTGCAACCGCGCACCGCGCCGTCGCCATCGCGGCGGCCGATGGAGAACGCGAAGCCTGCACTCGTCGTCGCGAGAGCCGGGAACCCGAGCGCGGATAGGATGCGGGCCGTGCCCGCATCCCAGGGATTCGGAATCACGAACGTTCCCGGCAGCGCGTGCAGGGCGCGGAAGCGCTCCGCTTTTTCGTTCTGGTTTGGGGGCATGGCGTCTGGGAGAATTATGATCGCAGCCCCAAGAGGGAGGTCCCGTGAAGCTCTTGCGCCGTCTCACCGCTCCTGGCTGCGCCGCCCTCCTCGTCTGTCTCGCCGTGCTCCCTCCGGCCCGCGCCCACGCCGCTGATCGGGCGGGGGTCCTGAAGGCGGCGCGGGAGATCGCGCGAAAGGCCCGTTACGCGACATTCATCACGATCGGGCCCGAAGGGCAGCCGCAAGCGCGCATCGTCGACGCGCTCGGGCCCGACGAGGACTTCGCGGTCTGGGTCGCGACGAATCCGGCGACGCGGAAGGTCGCCGAGGTCGCGAGGGACCCGCGCGTGACGCTCAGTTTCTTCGAGCCGTCGCTCCCGGCATTCGTGACGCTGATTGGAACCGCGATAATCGTGACGGATCCGTCCGTGAAGGCGGCACACTGGAAGGACGCGTGGGCGCCCTTCTACAAGAACGAGAGCCGCGGCCCGGATTTCGCGCTGCTGAAGTTCGTGCCGCACCGGCTCGAGATCGTCAGCGAGTCCCACGGCTTCGTCAGCGAGAAGGGAAACTGGCGGCCGGTTTCGATCGAATTCCCCGCCAAGGCGCCCTGACCATGGGCGACACCGAGCGCGACTACCTGCTCGATCTGGGGCTGATCCTCCGCGAGAGCGCGGGGCAGGCGCGCCAGCGCGCGACGGATGCCCGGGGCACGCCCGAGGAAGCCTTCGAGGAGGGGCGCGCGATGGCCTACCACGAGATCGCAAGTCTTCTCCTCAAGAGGGCCGCGGCGTTCGGGCTGCCGCCCGAGGCCCTGAGGCTGGAGGGATTCGACCCGGATCGCGAGAACTGAGACCGGGTTTCAGCGGGTCGAAAATCCGGGCTATGATCCGTCGTCTCAACAAAGGGGTAAAAAGTGAAACGTACGCTCTTGTGCGGGGGTTTGTCGTTTTTGTTTGTGATGGCCGGTGTCGCTATGGCACAGGATCAAATCGCCGTCGAGCAGGGCAAGCCTGTTCCCGTCGACCTCGGAAAGCCTGCCGAGATCTCGATGCGCCGGGCCGGGAGCACGACGACGGACCTGCGCACGCTGCCGCAGACCAAGCCCGTGAAGTTCGAGCGCCCGGAACGCGAAGAGCCGGAGATCACCCGGGTCGAGCTCCCCGGCGGGCCTCTGGCCCCGAAGGCCCCGATCGTGCCGGGACGAAACGCTCCGGCGCCTCCGCCTGTGTTGACCTTCGACGGGCTCGACTTCGCGACCTGGGGCGCCGGGCACCCGCCGGACACGAACGGCGACGTCGGTCCCACCTACTACATCCACACCGTCAATACCTCGATCGGTATCTATGCGAAGACGGGCGGAGCGCCGGTCGCGGCATTCACGTTCAACACGTTCATGAGCCAGGGCAACTTCGGCAATCTCTGCGACACGAACAACTTCGGCGACCCCGTCGTGCTCTACGACTCGTTCGAGGACCGCTGGTTCATCAGCGACTTCGCGTTCAGTCTCAGCGGCGGCGCCGTCGTCAATCCGCCCGGCTCCTTTCAGTGCCTCGCCGTCTCCAAGACCTCCGATCCCGTCCTCGGCGGCTGGAACTTCTACTCGATCAATACGGCCGGAGGCCTCGGCGACTATCCGAAGTTCGGCGTCTGGCCGGACGGCATCTACATGGCAGTGAACATGTTCGGCTATCCCGCCGGGGGCGCATTCCAGAGCGCGCGCGTCTACGCCTTCAACAAGGCCCAGATGTACGCGGGGGCCCCGAGCGTACAGGTCGTCACCTTCAACGCTCCGTCGGCGGATTTCACTCTCCTGCCGAGCAATGCGCGCCTCCAGGCCGGCACACCGCCTCTCGGCACGCCGAACTATTTCGTCTCCTCCTGGGAGTTCACGAACGCTCTGACGGTCTACAAGTTCCATGTGGACTGGGACCGCCTCGCGCTCTCGACGTTCACGGGTCCCGATACCCCGCTCGCCGCGACGAGCTGGCCGAACGCGGCCGTGCCGAACGCCCCGTCGCTGGGGGGCAACGCCCTCGACGTCCTTCAAATACGGGCGATGATGCAGAACCAGTACACGAACTTCGGCGGAGTCGAGTCGCTCTGGGCCGCCCACACGGTCCGTAGAGGAGATGCAACCGGCTTTGCGGCACCGCGCTGGTACCAGGTGGACGTTTCGGGCGGCACCGTCGCGGCGAACATCCCGCAGGCGGCCACGCACGATCCCGACGGCGCGAACGTCATCTACCGCTTCATGCCAAGCCTGGCCGTGGATCGCGCGGGCAACATGGCCCTCGGCTACGCCACCTCGAGCGCGACGACCAAGCCGGCCATCAAGTATGCCGGCCGGCTCGCGGCCGACCCGGTCAACACGCTGCCGCAGACCGAGCAGCTCCTCGTTCAGGGCACGGGCACGCAGACAGGCACCTGCGGCGGCGTAGCCTGCGCGCGCTGGGGCGACTACAGCGCGATGACCCTGGATCCGAACGGCTGCACGTTCTGGTACACGAACGAGTATTACGCCGCTGACGGTCTGAACAACCTGACGCGCATCGGCTCTTTCACGTTCGCTCCGACGTCCTGCACGCCCGTGGGCGCGGGCGGGACGGTGTCGGGAACGGTGACCGCGTCCGCGGGCGGCGCTCCGATCGGCGGCGCGACGGTGACGTTCGGGAGCCGGACGGCGACGACAGACGGGAGCGGTTTCTACTCGTTCACACCGGTTCCAGCCGGCACGTACCCTTCCATGACCGCGAGCGCTCCGGGCTACGTTCCCGCCACGGCGACGGGCATCGTCGTGACCGACGGAAACACCACGACGCAGAACTTCTCGCTCGCCACGGCGCCGGCCAGCGCCTGCCTGACCGACACGACGCAGGCCGACTTCCAGACCGGCGTGGCGACGAGCCTCGACCTGACGACGAGCCCGGGCGACGCGAAGCTGTCGAATGCGCCCTCCCTTGACCAGTCGAACACGGCTGGGACGACCACCGGGACGGGCTTCGGGACGCCCGCCTGGACCGGAATGACCTTCATCCCGGCGGTGACCGGCCAGCTCGTCCAGGCCGACGTTCAGCTCTTCTGCAATGGTTGCGGCGCGACTCCCCCCGATCTCACGCTTTCCGTTCGCAACACGACCGCCGGCCTGCCGACAGGCGCGGACCTCGCCAGCACGACGATCCCCGGCTCCACGTTTGCGAGCGGCGCGAGCGTCACCTTCACCGCCACCTTCGGCTCGCCGGCAGCGCTCACCTCCGGCACCCAATACGCTCTGATCCTGCGTCCTGTGTCGGTCCCGGCGGGGAGCGGCTATTTCTGGATCCGCTCCAGCCCCACCACTTACGCCAATGGCCAGCGGGTGCTGTCCGCGGACAGCGGCGGGACCTGGTCGGCCGACGCGACGCGGGACTACAACTTCAAGACCTACATGTTCACCGGCTTCGCGGCATCCGGCAACCTCGTCTCGTCGGTCAAGGACGCCAACCCGGCGCCGGGGTTCACGCCGACCTGGACGACGCTCTCCTTCACGGCCTCGACTCCGGCCAGCACGACGGTCCGGTTCCAGGTCGCGGCGAGCAGCTCGGCATTCGGACCCTTCAACTTCGTCGGCCCCGACACGACCGCCGGGACGTTCTTCTCGACGAGCGGCGGGTCCCTCGCCCAGTTCAACGGCAATCGCTATCTCCAGTACAAGGCCTTCCTCGCCACCACCGACTCCGCCGTCACGCCGGCCGTGAACGACGTCGCGGTCTGCTTCGCCTCCGTCTGCATCCCGCCCGCGACGCCCACGATCACGCCCGGCGGTCCGACGACGTTCTGCGCCGGTGGAAGCGTGACGCTGACGTCGTCCAGCGCGACGGGCAACCAGTGGTACCTGAATAGCAGCCTGATCGGCGGAGCCACGGGCCAGGCGTACGTCGCGACCGCTTCGGGCAGCTACACCGTCATCGCGACGGTCGCCGCCTGTCCCAGCGCGCCTTCTGTCGCGACCGTCGTCACGGTCAACCCGATTCCCACGACGCCGACGGTCACGCCCGGCGGCCCCACGACGTTCTGTTCGGGCGGCAGCGTCACGCTGACGTCCTCCAGCGCGTCAGGAAATCAGTGGTACCTGACCGGCAACCCGATCGGCGGCGCCACGAACCAGGCCTACGTCGCGACCGCCTCCGGTAGCTACACCGTCAAGGTCACGGCCAGCGGCTGCACGAGCGCTGCGTCGTCGGCCACGTCCGTCACGGTCAATCCGAATCCCCCGGCTCCGGTCATCACGGCCCCCACCCCGGTGCTCCCCGGCTCCACGGGCAACACGGCGACGGTGCCCGCGACCGCGGGCTCGACCTACGCGTGGTCGATTTCGAACGGGACGATCACGAGCGCACCGTCGGGGACGGCGATCACGTACACCGCGGGCGCGGTCGGAACGCTCACGCTTTCGGTCGTCGAGACCAACTCGAACGGCTGTGTCTCGAACACGGGCTCGGTGAACGTGACCGTGGCGGGCTCCGATTTCCACGCCCTGTCGCCCTGCCGTCTGCTCGACACCCGCGACCCGGCCGGCCTCCACGGCGGCCCGGCGATCGCGGCGCTTTCGCCCCGGACCTTCGTCGCCGCCGGCTCGTGCGGAGTGCCGTCCGGCGTGAAGGCGCTGTCGGTCAACGTCACGGTCACGCAGGGCACGGTGGCCGGTGACGTCTCGATCTATGCGGCGGGCACCGCTCCGAGCCCGACTCCGCTCATCGATTACGCCGCCGGCCAGACGCGTGCCAACAACGGCGTGCTGGCTCTCGGCTCAGGCGGAGATTTCGTCGTGAAGACCGGTCAACCGACCGGCACGGTGCACGTCATCGTCGACGTGAACGGCTACTTCCAGTAGCGGCAGATGGGATCCGGCCGGGCGCGCGCCCGGCCGGGTTCGTTCCGCGGATCGGCTTCCGCGCGGCGGGCTCGACCCAGCGTTCCGCCCACACGGCCATCGCGTCGATCGCGCCGGCCAGATCCCGGCCCTTCTTCGTCAGGGTGTACTCGACGCGGACCGGCGTCTCCGGGATGACCGTGCGCGCTACGATTTCTTCCTCTTCCAGCTCCTGAAGCCGCTCGCTCAGCATCCGGTCGGTGATGTCCGGGATGGCGTCGCGCAGCGTCGCGTACCGGCAGCGGGAGCGGAGCAGCAGGAAGACGATCGCGCCGGTCCAGCGGCGACCGATCAGCTCGATACCCCGGTGGAACCGGCCGCAGAGGGCCAGATCGACGGCGGTGGAGTCTCGCAACTTTCTCACCGGCAGGAGGATAACCCCGGGTCGCACGTTTGACAAGTAGATACTTGACTTATAGTCGCTATACTTTATATAGTCAGCTCCGCCGGGCCGAGGTGAGCCTCGAAGCCCCGGAAAGGAAAGATCCCCATGGCAACACTGCGTCGCTCGAAAAAGGTTCTCGGAATCGAGCAGGCGCCGCCCCGGCACTGGGTCGGCGACGGCTTTCCCGTCCGCTCGATGTTTTCGTACGACTCGGCGCCGGCCCTCAGCCCGTTCCTGCTTCTCGACTACGGGGCTCCGTCGGAGTTTCCGCCGGCTGTCGCTCCGCGCGGCGTTGGGGAGCACCCGCACCGTGGCTTCGAGACCGTGACGATCGCGTACCAGGGCGAGGTCGAGCACCGCGACTCGGCGGGTCATAAGGGCCGCATCGGCCCGGGCGACGTTCAGTGGATGACGGCGGCCTCGGGCATCGTGCACGAGGAGATGCACGGGAAGGAATTCACGAAGACGGGCGGCACGCTCGAGATGGTGCAGCTCTGGGTGAATCTGCCCGCGAAGTTCAAGAAGTCCCCACCCGGCTATCAGGACGTCGTGGGAAGCCGGACTCCGGTGGTTTCGCTCGCGGGCGGCGCCGGGACGGTTCGCGTGATCGCGGGGGAGTTCGAGAAGGAGAAGGGGCCGGCGCGGACGTTCACGCCGATCGAGCTGTGGGACATGAGGCTCCGGGCGGGGAAGGTCGCGAACCTGAACGTGCCGGGGGGGCAGTCCACCGCGCTCCTCTTCCTGCACGGCGGAGGGCGCGTCAACGGCTCGGAGTCGGTCGACGAGGAGCAGCTCGTGGTGCTCGACCGCAACGGCGAGACGCTGTCGATCGAGGCGGCCGCGGACTCCACGATTCTGCTTCTGTCGGGAGCGCCGATCGACGAGCCCGTGGTCGGCTACGGGCCGTTTGTCATGAACACGGAGAACGAGATCCGGCAGGCGATCACGGACTACCGCAACGGGCTCATGGGGCACCTCGACTGAGACGAATACAATCCCGTAGGCGTGACGAACCCGCTGCTGAACGACCGCGACGTCTCCTTCCTCCTCTACGACGTCTTCGACGCCGCGTCCCTGCTGACCTTTCCGCACTTCGGAGACCATTCGAGGGAGACGTTCGACGCGTACATCGGCCTCTGCGCACGGTTCGCGCGCGAGACCGTGTTTCCCGCGTTCAAGGCGTTGGACGAGGAGCCGCCGAGGCTCGTGGACGGGCAGGTCTACGCCCACCCGCTCCTCCACGACATCTACCGGAAGATGCGCGAAGTTGGCATCTTCGCGGCGTCGCGACCGTTCGGCGTAGGCGGGCAGCAGCTGCCGCTGACGATCGCGACGGCGGCGCACCTCTACGTCATGGCGGCGAACCCGGCCGTCTACAGCTTCGCGGGCCTCTCGACGGGAGCGGCGCACCTCATCGAAGCGTTTGGAAGCGATGACCTGAAGGCACGCTATATGGCGCCGCTCTACGAGGGGCGCTTCACGGGGACGATGGCCCTGACGGAGCCTCATGCGGGCTCGAGCCTCGCGGACGTGGCTACGCGTGCCACGCGCGCGACGCCCGCGGGCGACCACTTCCTCCTCGCGGGCTCGAAGATCTTCATCTCCGGCGGCGACCACGACCTCACGGAGGACATCGTCCACCTCGTCCTCGCGCGGATCGACGGCGCGCCGGCGGGCATCAAAGGCGTCAGCCTTTTCGTCGTGCCGAAGCGTCGCGCCACGGACGGCGGCCTCGAAGCGAACGACGTGAAGATCTCGGGCCTCGTCCACAAGATCGGATGGCGCTGCCTGCCGGCGGTCATCCTGAGCCTCGGCGAGGCCGGCGACTGCCGCGGATGGCTGGTGGGGGAGCCGCACCAGGGCATCCCTTACATGTTCCAGATGATGAACGAGGCGCGCATCTCGATCGGCGCAGACGGCGTCGCGAGCGCGTCGGCCGCGTACCACGAAAGCCTCGCGTACGCCGCCGCGCGCCCCCAGGGGCGCGCCGTCACGAGCAAAGACCCGCGGCTACCACAGGTGCCGATCCTCGAGCACGCGGACGTCCGCAGGATGCTCCTGCGCCAGAAAGCGATCGTGGAAGGCGGCCTCGGCCTCGTCCTCCAGACGGCGCTCTTCGCGGACCTCGCGCGCCACGCGGACTCGGAGCAAGAGCGGCAGCACGCGCAGCTCCTCCTCGACCTCCTGACGCCGGTCGCGAAGAGTTTCCCAGCCGAGAAGGGCTTCGAGTCGAACGCGCTGGCGCTGCAGATCCACGGCGGCTACGGATACACGAGCGAGTACCTGCCCGAGGCGTGGCTGCGCGACCAGAAGCTGAACTCGATCCACGAAGGGACGACGGGCATCCAGGGTCTCGACCTCCTCGGCCGAAAGGTGACGGCGCACGGCGGCGCGGCGCTGGTGGCGCTCGGAAGGGAGGTCGCAGACGCCTGCCGGCGCGCGGAGGCCGCGGATGTCGACGGGGCGTGGGTGAGCGCGGTGCGAGAGGCCGGCGCGAGCCTGAACGCCTTGACGCGGGAGCTGGCCGCGCGCGGCAGCGCGGGCGACGTCGAGGCCATGCTGCGGCATTCGGCCGACTACCTCGAGCTCTTCTCGACTTACGCGGTCGCGTGGCAGTGGCTCCTGCAGGCGGCCGCGGCGAAGGAGAAACTCGCGCATGAAGACGTGCCCCGCGACTTCTACGAAGGGAAGCTCGCGGCCGCGCAGTACTGGCTCCGGACGGAGCTGCCGAAGAACGCTGCGCTCGTCACACTGTGCCGGGAGAACGAGGACAGCTACGCGCGGATGAAGCCTGGCTGGTTCTGACGCCGGGGGACGCGCCTCTGTCGCCCGCGCAGTCGCCCATGCCATGATCCGCCGTCGCAAGAAAAAGACGGAGGCCCCGAGTGCCCACTCTTTCTAAGAAAATCTTCTTCTCTTCTCTTTTCGCATCCTCCCTCCTCGGATCTTCGGTCGCGACCGCGCAGACGCCGACCCCGACACCCGCTCCCCCGAAGTACCCGGCGTACCCGAGTGAGATCCCGGGCACGTTCACACCGACTTACGACGGCTGGGACCACGTGAAGCGCACCGCGGAGATTCCGATGCGCGACGGCGTGAAGCTTCACGCCGTGATCCTCGTTCCGGAGAGCGCCCTCGGTTCGAAGAGCGCTCCGATTCTCCTCACGCGAACCCCCTACGACGCCGACGAGCTCACGAAGCGCAACGTCAGCGCGCACCTCGGGATGGCGCTGGACGGTTACGACAACCCCGTCGAGACCGTCGTCGAAGGCGGTTACATTCGGGTGATCGAGGACGTGCGGGGCAAGCACGGCTCCGAGGGCGATTACGTCATGAACCGGCCGCTCAGCGGGCCGCAGAATCCGACGCCCGTCGACCACGCGACCGACACGTGGGACACGATCGACTGGCTCGTGAAGAACGTCCCCGAGACGAACGGGAAGGTCGGCATCCTCGGCATCTCCTACAACGGCTTCACGCCGCTCATGGCGCTCGTGAACCCTCATCCCGCGCTCAAGGTCTCGGTCCCCATGAACCCGATGGTGGACGGCTGGCGGGGCGACGACTGGTTCCACAACGGCGCGTTCCGCCAGCTCGGGATGTCCTACTTCTACGACCAGGAAGCGACGAGGAAGAGCGACACGAAGTGGTGGTCGAGCGCCTTCGACGACTACGCGACGTTCCTCGAGGCCGGCTCGGCAGGAGAGCTCGGGCGGCGGCGCGGCCTCGAGCAGGTCGGCATGTGGCGGAAGGTCCTCGCGCACCCGGATTACGACGCGTTCTGGCGCGATCAGGCGCTGGACCGCATCCTCTCTTCGCAGCCGCTGAAGGTGCCCGTGATGCTCGTCCACAGCCTCTGGGACCAGGAGGACATCTACGGCGCGCCCGCCGTTTACAAGGCGATCGAGCCGAAGGACGTGAAGAACGACATGGTCTTCCTCGTCCTCGGGCCATGGCACCACGGGCAGGAGAACCGCGAGGGGAGCGCGCTGGGAGCGATTCGCTTCAACAGCGACACCGCTCTGACGTTTCGGCGCGAGATCCTCCGCCCGTTCCTCGACCAGTACCTCAAGGACGGCGCGCCGAAAGCCGACATCGCACCCGTGATGGCGTTCGAGACGGGGACGAACACGTGGAAGCGCCTCTCCGCATGGCCGGCGGGCTGCCCGGCGGGCTGCACGCCGAAGGCGACGCCCCTGTACCTGTCCGCCGGCGGCAAGGCCGGGTTCGTGCCGCCGAGGGCGGACGAAGCGGCTTTCGACGAGTACGTCTCCGATCCAGCCAAGCCGGTCCCGTTCGACCACCGGCCGTATCCCGTGCCGAGCTGGGAAGGCAACCGCCAGTGGCGTGAGTGGCTCACGAGCGACCAGCGCGAAGTCGCGACGCGGACCGACGTCCTCGTCTACACATCCGACGTGCTGACCGCTCCCGTGAAGATCACCGGAGAGCCGGTCGCGAACCTCGTCGCCTCGACGAGCGGGACGGACTCGGACTGGGTGGTGAAACTCATCGACGTCTATCCGCCCGAAGTTCCGGGCCAGCCCGCGATGGGCGGCTACCAGCTCGCGGTTTCGATGGACATTTTCCGTGGCCGGTACCGCGAGAGCTTCGAGACGCCGAAAGCGCTCCAGGCGGGCAAGCCGCTCCTCTACAAATTCGCGCTTCCGAACGCAAACCACGTGTTCCTGCCGGGCCACCGCATCATGGTGCAGGTTCAGTCGAGCTGGTTCCCGCTCTACGACCGCAACCCCCAGACGTTCGTCCCGAGCATCTTCTGGGCGAAGCCAGGGGACTACGTCAAGGCGACGCAGCGCGTGTACCACGGGACGGGGCAGGCGAGCTTCGTGGAGCTGCCGCTGGTGACGGCGCCCTAGAAGAGCGATCCGGCCGGCGGCACGGCCTCGCCGACCTCGCGGCCTGAATCCTGCTAGCCTCGTGGAGAACGCCCGGAGGTGCCGAACTGTCCTCTCGGGGAATCGCCAGGCTCCTGATCGCGGCCCTGCTGGTTTCGGGTTGCTCGAGCGGCACGTCCGAGAAGAAGGCTTTTCTCGAGGCCGGCCTCGCCTTGCAGCGCGAGGCCGCCGAGCCATCATTCGACGACTTGAGAATCGAGCTGGACCTCTTCCTGAACGACGAGCTTCAGGACCTCAAGGACCGCACGAAGCGGCAGGAGGAAAAGGAACTTCGTTCCTACCGAATGGTCTACTCGATCGGCGGCGCGGCCGCCTTTCTGGCCATCACGTCCGGCACCCTGAATGACCCGGACAACCGCGGTGCCCAGTTCGCTCTCGGCGGCTTGAGCATGGCCATCGCGCTCGCGGGCTATGGAATGTACTCGGTGCGCACCGGGCAGATGAAGGACTGTCGCGAGGCCCTGAATCGCGGCGGGCAGGAGCTTTCCGAATGGGGCCGCCTCCGTCTCGTGCCCTCGCCCGCGAAGGTGCCGCGCCGGCTCTGGCTCGACTACGTGGACCGCGTTGCCGCGATCCGCTCCCGCGAGTCCTGCCTGCGCATCCGGTGAGTCTGCCTTTGACCGGCCCGCTTCTTGCACGAGTGGAAGGTGCTGCGTGCTCGGCACTTCGCCGGGCTTAAAAAAGGAGCGTCATGCGCCTGTCCTCACCCCGCAATCTCGTCTTCGCGTTACTGGCAGTGGGCGCAGCGCCCGCCGCCGTCGCGCAAAGTTACAGCGACGGGCAAGACTTTCAACAGACGGTCGCCCGGGTCGCGTGGCTGACGGGTGAATCGTCGCTCCGGCGGGGCGACGACACCGACCACTGGCAGCGCCTTGCCGTCAACGTGCCCCTGACGATTGGTGACCGCGTCTACACGGGTCAGACGGGGCGGCTCGAGCTGGAGGCGCCCGGACTGCGGGCGTTCGCCGCTCCCGGAACCGAGCTCACGACCCTGAATCTAACCGAAGACGTACAGCAGTACGCGATCTCACAGGGAACGGCGACGTTTCGGGTTTCGCACCGCGACGACGAAGACGTCATCGAGATCGATACGCCGAACGCGGCCATCACATTGGAGACGACGGGCCTCTACCGCATCACCGTCGACGAGAACGGAAACACGCGCGTTTCGGTGCGGCGCGGAGAGGCGCTCGTGGCGGCCAGCGGCGGCGAAGTGTCGCTCCGGACGGGCGACGAGATGCACGTCGACGGCCTCGATGCGTCGGAATACGACGTGTTCGCGCTTTCGAATGCCGACTCGTGGGACCGCTGGGTGGATTCACGCGAGCTGCGCCGTCACGGCGTCGTGTCGTACAACTATGCGAGCGAGGACATCCTCGGGGCCGGGGATCTCGACGCCTACGGAGATTGGCAGAACGTGCCGGAGTACGGTCACGTGTGGTCGCCCCGAAACGTGGGCGCAGACTGGGCGCCGTATCGCCTCGGACGATGGATCTGGCAGGACCCCTGGGGCTGGACCTGGGTCTCGGACGAGCCGTGGGGCTTCGCTCCATACCACTACGGGCGCTGGGTCACGCGCGCGTCGCGGTGGTATTGGGTGCCGGTCGCGCCCAACGTGCGACACGTCGCCTACGCTCCAGCCCTCGTTGCTTTCGTGGGGGGCGGGCGGGGATGGTCGGCCTCGGTCTCGATCGGCGGTGGTGGCTACGTGGGATGGTTCCCGCTCGGCCCGCGCGATCCGTTCGTCCCGTGGTGGGGGAGTCGCGCCCGCGCGCAGATTGCGCCTCGAAACGTCGTCTATGCCAATCGTTCGTACGTCACCGTCGTCAATCGCGGCTCGTTCGCCTCGGCTCAGCCTGCACAGGGCGACCGCGTGAGGGACGCGAGGGTTCTCCAGGAGATCGGAGGGCAGGCCGTCCTCCGCGGTCCGCTGCCCGTTCTCCCGACGCCCCAGTCCATCCGTCCCGCCTTCGCCACGGGCTCCATCCCCCAACCGCCGACGCGCATGACGACGCGCGCCGTGACGGCCCGTCTCGCTCCGCCGCCCGCCCCTCCCTCCTTCACGGAGAAGATCAACGTCATCCGTGCCGGCGGCGGCGCTCCCATGACACCGGCCGCGGCGAGCAGCCTCGCCCAGCAGTCGAGCGTCGGCGTGCGGGCCGCGGTTCCCATCCGGCCCGTCACCCGGGACGGCGGCCACGTGGAGCTCGCGCCGCGCCGCGACGCGGTCGAGGTGCCGCCTCCTGCCCCCATCCGGATCGGAAGACACCCCGTCGCGTCCCCTCAGGCTCCCTTCATCCCGCAGGCCTCGGGCCCGCGAGAGAACGCACCACCCATGCGCGTGGCGCCGGGCGCGGTGTCGACGCCCATGACGAGGGAAGTGCCGCCGATGGCGAAGCCCGTGCCTCCAGTCGTTCAGCCGGTACCTCCGGAGGCGAAGCCGGCTCCACCCGTCCGCGGACGCGAGAATTCACCGGCTATGCCGGTCGGCGCCGCACCTTCGCAGCGCCCAGCCCCCGTTGGCGAGCCGGCGACAAGACGAGCGCAGGAGGCGCGTCCGGCTCCTCCTCGTGCCGAGCCGCAGCCCCAGGTTCAGCGGCAGCCGCAAGTTCAACCCCAGCCGCAGGTTCAGCCCCAGCCGCAGGTTCAGCCCCAGCCGCAGGTTCAGCCCCAGTCACAGCCCGAAAGGCCCGCGATCAGCCGCGCGCCGCGCCGGGTGGCGCCCTCGGGGCCCGACCCGCTCCAAGCCTCCGGCAGCCCCAGGGACGACAACAACAAGAACAACAAGGGAGACAAGGACAGGGGCGACAAGGACAAGGCTGATAAGGACAAGAAGGAGAGGCCGGAGAAGGACGAGAAGAGGCAGCCCTAGAAGATCTCGGCGACCGGCCCGTAGACGCCGTCCTTCGCGAAGGGCACGTACTCGTAGCCGCGGCCGATCGGGTCGTTGTGGAGGACCGTGGTGTAGTCGATGCCGAGCGCCGAGTAGATGGTGCTCGTCAGGTCCTCGATGCGGATGTCGCGGTTGCCGCTCCACCCGAAGTCGACGACCTTGTTCGCCGTCGCGTCCGTGACGCCGATCGCGCGGCCGCCACGGACCCCGCCGCCCGCGAACGCGACGGACATTCTCTGGAAGTGGTCCCGGCCGCCCTGTGCGTTGACCGGACCGACCGTGCGCCCGAACTCGCCGATCAGGACGACGAGCGTCTCGTCCAGTAGCGTCTTGCCGGCGGCCGCGCCCGGGGTCGCGGCGAGATCCGCGATGAGCGTGCCGATCGCCGGATCGAAGAACTTCATCTGGGTCGTGAGTCCGGCGTTCGCCGCGTAGATGTTCGCGTGGTTGTCCCAGCCGCCGACCGTGAGCTGGACGAAGCGCGTTCCCTGGTTCGCCGCGAGGAGCTGCTTCGCGATGATGGCGGTGGCTCCGAACTGCGTCGAGCCGTAGCGGGCGAAGTCGGCCGTGTTGTAGCTGAACGTGGCGTTGATCGTGGGGCTGTCGGCGAGCGCCTTTGCCTGCGTGTAGAAGTCGGCCATGTCGGCCGGCACGTCGCCGTACGGCGAGCCCGGGGCGCGGTCGGTGTCGAGCGTCTGCAGGAGAGAGTAGCGTTCGGCGAACACGGCCGCGTTCGGAGGCTTCACGCTCTGCAGACCCGTGGTCGAAACCGTGGGCACGACGAGCGGCGCGTAGCGCGACGACATGTAGCCGGAGCCGATCATCGAGCTCGTACCGAGCCCGACGAACCCGGGCAGGATGTCGCCGGGCTTGCGCTGCGCCTGGGACTCGAGGGAGACGACCGATCCGATGTGCGGCGAGACGTCGCCGAGGACGCCGGTCGGATTTCGGGATTTCTGCGCCCAGCTCTGGGCGAGGCTGTGCACGGCCGCCCACGAGAGGACGGGACGGACGAAGGCGAACTTGTCGAGCTGCGCGGCGATCTTCGGCATCAGGCCCTGCGCGAAACGGACGCCGCCGAAGCTCGTGGGCGCGAATGCGGCGGGAGTCCACGCGCCTTCCTTGAGGTCCCACGTGTCGGAGTGGCTCGGCGCGCCGGCCATGAACACGAAGATGCAGTTGCGGGCCGTACCCTGGAGCGCCGGGGCGGCGGCCGCCTCGAGGCGCGGAGGATCGAGGACGTCCGCGAAGTAAGACCCGACGATCGCGGTCCCCGCGACGCGGAAGAGGCGGCGGCGGGACAGGCCTTCTCCCCGGACCGGGAACGATCCTCCGTGGGTGCAGGCGTCGCAGATTTCCTTGTGGGACGGCATCGCTGGTCTCCCGCCTAGTAGAAGGCGAACTCGAGCTTGTTGAAGAGCGCCCACTGGAGATTCTCGGTCTTCGGCCCCAGCGTCCCGCTCTTGAGGTAGTTCACGGCGCTTGCCTTTTCGGCAGCCGTGGGCGTGCGCGAAAGCGTGCCGAGCCAGAGGGCGTCGACGACGTCCTCCGGCTTCGTCGTGGCTTTCAGGGTTCGCGACACGAGCGAGCTCGCGTTCGACTGCAGGATCCGCGGCAGGATCGTGTTTGCGTCGTTCATGAGGGCGAGGGCCTGCAGCGCCGACGTGTCCGAGGAGCGTGGGTTCGTGTCGCGGTTGCCGCGCAGGAACGTATTCAGGAACGCGTTGTAGCGGGTGCCTCCGGGGGCCTCGAGCGGGTCCGGAAGCTGCATCGCCCGGACGGGCGGCGTCGCCCAGCCTTGAACGGTCAGCGCATCGGGGCTCGTCCCGGTTGGCCACACTCCGCTCGCCGAGAAGACCGCGTCGAGCAGCTGTTCCGACGTCATCCGGCGCGTGATGCGGCGGGCGAAGTACCGGGTGTACGTCTCGCTCCAGGCGCCGGGGGTGTAGCGCGCCGAGAGCTGATAGGCCTCGGAGTTCGCGATCGTGCGCAGGAGGGCGCGGAGGTCGTAGCCGCCGGAAGAGAATTGCGTCGCGAGCTGTGCGAGGAGGGCAGGGTGGCTGGCCTGCAAGGTCTGCCCGGGCGGGAGCATCGCCGGGTCGAGGCGGTAGAGGTCGAAGCCGTCGGCGGGCTCGACGATGCCGACGCCGAACATCTCCTTCCAGATGTAGTTCACTGTGGCGCGCGCGAACTGCGGGTGCGCCGTGAGCATCCGGGCGAACTCGGCGCGGAGGGGTCTTCCCGCCTGGGGTTTCTCGCCGGTCAGATAGAAAGCGGGGTCGACTTTGTTCGGCTGACCCGTGACGGGAGCCCGGGCGGGGCGGTTGCCGGACGTCGTGTTGAGAAGGTAAGAGCCCGTCGTGTTGTCGCTGAGAAGGTACTTGCGCTGCGCGGATGCGGGGTCCATCGCGGTCGCGACGGTCGTCCGCGCAAAAAAGGCCGCGTTCTTCCAGAAGTCCATCCGGGTCTTCGTGGAGAGATAGACGTTCACTGCGTCCGTGTGGCCGGCCCCGTTATGGCAGCCCGTGCAATTGACCTGCAGCCCCAGGAACTTCTCGCCTGCGGCCGCCGCCTGGTTGTCCCAGGTGTCCTGCGCGACGCCCATCGTGGCGAGATTGCGGACCCAGAAGTTCGGCGGACCGTCCGTGAAGCTGTCCCCGTTTCCGGCCAGGACCTCCCGCGCGAGCTGGTCGTAGGGCTTCGCCTGTGCGAGCGACGTTCGAAGGTAGACGGAGAAGGCGTCGCGCCCGAGGGGCTGCTCGATGCCGTTCGCCGCGGTCGTCTTCACGTTTTCCAGGAGATCGCCGAGCCACATCGCCCATCGGTCATTGAAGGCGTCCGAGCGGAGGAGATTTTCGACGGCGAGGGCGCGCTTGTCGGGGCGCTGGTCGGCGAGGAAGGCCGTCAGCGCAGCCGTCGCGGGGATCTGCCCGGTAAGGTCGAGCATCGCCCGGCGGAGAAACTCGGCGTCGGTGGAGCGTTCCGTGGGAACGACACCGTCCGCCGCCATCTTTCCGAAGATCTCGACGTCGATGGTTCCGCGGTGCGTGCGCGAAGGCAGTGAAGAGGAGGACGACCCGCCGATCGATCCGTGACTGGATGCGAGCCCGACCCGTCCTTCGGGGCGGGCCTCGTCGGGGGCCCTCTGGATGGTCAGCCGGCGGGCCTCGCGCGCGGCGGGCACGCCGAAGGGGCAGTCCCCCGTGGAGGAGGCGGTGACGACCGTGACGAGAGGAGGTTCGGACTCTTCCTCCGCGCGAGCGGAGGGAGCCGTGACAAGGGTCAACGCGAGAAGACTCGCGGTCCCGCTTAGGTACACGTGCGCCCAGTCCGGTTCGTACATGGGCACCTCCCCGAGAACGGGTCTCAGTATATCGGCCGGGGGAGGATGTCCACGCGAAAATTCGCCAGGCCCGGCATTCTCAGCGGAGAGACTCCATGATTTGCTCGAGGGCTTCCCGGCCGGGCCGCAACTTTTCGAGCGACAACGTGGCCAGGGGCTCGCTGGTCGCGCCGAGCGTCTCGGAAAGAGAAGGCTTCGACGGGTCGATGTAGAGAATCCCGGTCAGGATCTCTTGCTTCGCGTGGCTCTCGTGGATGGTCTTCAGCGCTTTCTCCTTGTCGGTCGGGTCGTAGTCGCGGCCCACGCCCCGGAATTTGAGGACGCTGCCGTCGGGGAAGGCCACTTCCTTGGTGTCGCCCGCGGGGATCTCGGCCAGGGTTTCCTCGAAGAACGGGACGAAGCCGATCTCGTGGACGGGCGTCTCGTGCTCTTTCGAGTACTTGTAGCTCTTCGTGGAGCCCTCGTGGTCGTTGAAGGTCACGCACGGGGAGATGACGTCGATGACCGACGTGCCCTTGTGGGCGATGGCCGCCTCGAGGATCGTCTGCAGCTGTTTCATGTCGCCGGAGAACGAACGGGCCACGAACGTGCCTCCCAGCTCGATGGCGAGCGAACAGCAGTCGATCGGGCTGAATTCGTTGACGGCGCCGCTCTTCTGCGTCGCCCCGAGATCCGCGGTGGCCGAGAACTGGCCCTTCGTGAGGCCGTACACGCCGTTGTCTTCGATGATGTAGACGAGCGGCAGGTTCCGCCTCACGAGGTGGACGAACTGCCCGATGCCGATCGAGGCCGTGTCGCCGTCCCCCGAGACGCCGATGCCGAGGAGCGACGAGTTCGCCACGAGGGCGCCCGTGGCGGCGGAGGGCATCCGGCCGTGGACTCCGTTGAAGCCCCAGGCGCGATTCAGGAAATAGGCTGGCGTCTTGGACGAGCAGCCGATCCCGGAGAACTTCGCGACCTTGTGGGGCTCGATCCCCATCTCGTAGAACGCGTTGATGATCTGCTTCGTGATGACGTCGTGGCCGCAGCCGAGACACAACGTGGACTTGCCGCCCTCGTAGTTCGCCTTCGGCAGGCCGATGCGGTTCGTCTTCGGAGCCGGCGGGGCAGGGGCCCCTTCCGGAGTCGTCGGAGTCGCGCTCATGCGTCGATCCCTCCCTTCTGGGCGTCCGATCCGGCGCCGGAGGCCGGTGCGTCGCCCCGCACGCCGTCGATCACGGTCGTCGCGTCGAGGGGAAGCCCGTTGTACTGGCGGACGGACACGAACCGCGTCGCGAGCTCGGGGAGCTCGTCGCGCAGGATCGTGACGAGCTGCCCGTCGCGGTTCTGCTCGACGACGTAGATGCGCTCGTGGCGCCGCATCCAGTTGACCGCCTCGGCCTGAAGGGGCAGGGAACGGAGCCGGCAGTAGTCGAGCGTCACGCCGAACGTCGCCGCCAGCTTGTCGCGGGCCTCGGTCGTTCCGTAGTGGGACGTCCCGTACGCCAGGAGCCCCGCGGTCGCGCCCGGCCGATCCTGAAACTCGGGCTTCGGCACCATCGAGCGTGCCGTGTCGAACTTCTTCACGAGCCGGTCGACGTTCTTCACGTAGTCCTGCTGCTTCTCGGAGTACTGGGCCTTCTCGTTGTGGCCGGAGCCGCGCGTCAGGAACGCGCCATAGGGGTTCGGGGTGCCCGGGAGCGTCCGGTAGGCGATCCCGTCGCCGTCCACGTCCTTGTAGCGGCCCCAGGTGTCCTTCACCTTCTCGATCGCGGCGGCGTCGAGCACCTTCCCGCGCGCCAACGGGGCCGTCGGATACGGGAACGCATCGGACATCCAGTTGTTCATGCCGAGGTCGAGGTCCGTCATGACGAAGACGGGCGTCTGGAGCTGCTCGGCGAGGTCGAAGGCCTGTTGCGCCATCGTGAAGCACTCCTCGGGCGAGGCGGGGAAGAGGAGCGGGTGCTTCGTGTCGCCCTGCGAGTTGAAGTAGCAGAGGAGGATGTCCCCCTGCATCGTGCGCGTGGGGAGCCCGGTGGACGGCCCGGTGCGCTGGACGTTGAAGAGGACCGCGGGGATCTCGGCGTAGTAGCCGAGGCCGATGTACTCGGACATCAGGGAGATGCCGGGGCCGGACGTGGACGTGAACGAGCGGGCGCCCGCCCATCCGGCGCCGAGCACCATCCCGATCGAAGCGATTTCGTCCTCGGCCTGGAGAATCGCGACGTTCTTCTTCTTCGTTTCCGGATCGACCCTCAGGTCGTCGCAGAAATCGATGAACGACTCGCACAGCGACGACGACGGCGTGATCGGGTACCACGCGCACACGGTCGCCCCGCCGAAGACGCAGCCGAGGGCCGCGGCCATGTTCCCTTCGATGATGATCTTCCCCTTCGTCGCGTCCATGCGCTCAACGCGGAAGGGAATCTTGGCCGCGAAATTCTGCGCCGCGTATTCAAGGCCGAGCCGGACGGCGTTGATGTTCAGGTCGATCGCCTTCTGCTTGCCCTTGAGCTGCTTCGCGATCGCCTTCTCGGTCTCCGCGGGGTCGATGCCCATCAGCTCGGCGACGACGCCGACGTAGATCATGTTCACGATGAGCTTGCGGAGCTTCGCGTGCTCGGGCGCCGACGTGATCTTCACGGCGAGCTCTGAAAATGGCACGGCGTAATACGTCACGTCGTCGCGCTTCTTGCCGGGATTCTCGAGGCCGAGCTTCTTCTCGTAGACGACATGGGCGCCGGCACGGAGCTCGCGGACATCGTCGTCGGCCGTCTCGGGATTCATGCAGACGAGCACGTCGAGGTCGCGTTTGCGCGCGATGTACCCGTCCTTGTTCGCGCGGATCGTGAACCACGTGGGCAGACCCTGGATGTTCGACGGAAACAGGTTCTTGCCGGAGACGGGGACGCCCATGCGGAAGATGGACCGCATGAGGACGCTGTTCGCCGTCTGCGAACCCGACCCGTTGGCTGTCGCGACCTGCAGCGAGAAGTCGTTGACGACGGCTTCGCCGGGCGCGCCCGCGCGCGACGTCGTCTCTATGAGAACGCTCGACATGGTCCTTGATCCTCCGGGGCCGCGGAGCTTCCCGGGCCTCGGGGGCCCGCCGCGGCAAGATGAGACGCGATCTTAGCGTTCCCGGCCGCGTGGAACAATCGCAACGTGCGCATCGTCTCTCTCTGCCCGTCGATCACCGAGACGCTCGTCTCGCTCGGCCTCCTGGACTCTCTCGTCGGCGTGACCCGCTACTGCATTCACCCGAGGGAGGCGCTCGCGGGAATTCCGCGGGTCGGAGGCACGAAGAACCCGGAGCTCGCGGCGATTCGGGCCCTCAAGCCCGATCTCGTCTTCTGCAATGGGGAGGAGAACAGGAGAGAAGATATCGATTTGCTGAAGAAGGAATTCCGCGTGGACGTTTCCCACCCGAGGACGGTCGGGGAGATTCCCGCGCTCCTCAGGCATTTCGGTGAGATGACGGGGAGGGAGGAAGAGGGGAGAAAGATTTCTTCGAAGGTGGAGGGGGCTTTGGAGCGCGCCGAGGCGGGGCTGCGCGGCGGGCTGGCCGCGTCAGCGCCGCCGCGCTTCCGCTACGTCTATCTGATCTGGAAGGACCCGTGGATGACCGTCGGCCCGCGCACGTACGTCGCCGATCTGCTCCGCCGCGTGGGGGGCTCTTCCTCATTCGAAGAAAAAACCCTTTCCGAATCCCCATCCGAATCCGACTATCCCACTTTCAAAGAATTCGAAATTCTCGCTGCGTCACCCGACGTTGTCGTTCTTCCCGACGAACCCTACCGTTTCCGCCAAGAACACGCACAGTATTTTCGGCAACGGCTGCCTTCGTCCCGCGTCGTCCTCGTGTCCGGCGACG
>JBDTML010000012.1:0-6024 GCA_039934255.1 Acidobacteriota bacterium
TCGTACACGATAGGGTTGACGCTTGCGCTGAACGTGAACGACGAGCAGAGCACCTCGTCACCGGGGCCGACGCCGATAAGCCGCATCGCAAGGTGGAGCGCGGCCGTGCCGGATGACAGGGCCGCCGCGTGCGCGATGCCGGTCGCCTCCGCGATCTCCCGCTCGAACGAGTCGACGTGCGGGCCGAGCGGTGCGATCCAGTTCGACGCGAAGGCGTCCGCGACGAGCTCCTGCTCGTGTCCCGAGAGATGCGGCGGCGAGAGGTACAGGCGCGCCATCAGGACTGTGGCCTCGCCGGCACGCCGACGACGGTCTGGCCGGGCTCCACGTCCTTCGTGACGACCGAGCCGGCGCCCAGCACCGCCCACGCGCCAATCCTCCGGCCCGGGATCACTGCACTTCCGACGCCTAGAAGCGCTCCTTCTCCGATTTCGACACCCCCGCAGACATGAACACCGGGCGCCACGTGAGCGAACGCCCCAACCCGGCAGTCGTGGTCCACAGACGCACTCGTATTCACGATGGTGTGCTCGCCGAGCACCGTATCGGGCTGAATGACCGCACCCGCGAATACGACCGAGCCCGCCCCGATCTTGCAGGAGGGGTGGACGAACGCATGCGGGTGGATGGCGGAAATGAACTCTCCCGCGATGCGTTCCGCGAGAGCCTTGCGTGCTCGATTCGAGCCGACGCCGATCACGAGCGGGCATTTCTCCCGAAGGGAGTCTTCCACCCCTCCTCGAACCCTCACTCCCAGCACGTCGGATCCGTGGCGGCTCCGGTCGTCGTCGAACACTCCAATGACCTCGATCCCGGCGGCCTGCAAGGTCGCTACCACGACTTTCGCGTGTCCTCCGGCGCCCAGGACCGCGACGATCACTTCGGCGTGCCTGTGAACGCCGGCATCGTCGCGCTTCCCTCGGCGGAGACGCCCCGGCCCGATGCCACGGCCAGGACCGTCTTCAGGAGAATCTTCAGGTCGAAGCTCAGCGAGTAGTGTTCCACGTACTCCACGTCCAATCGAAACTTCTCCTCCCATGACAGCGAGTTCCGTCCGCTCACCTGTGCCCAGCCCGTCAGGCCGGGCCGGACCTCGTGTCGGCGCGCCTGCTCAGGACTGTAGAGCGGAAGGTACTCCATTAGAAGGGGCCGCGGCCCGACGAGGCTCATGTCGCCTATGAAGACGTTCCAGAGTTCGGGCAGCTCGTCGAGGCTCGTGCGTCGAAGCCACCGGCCAAACCGCCCGAGCCTCAGATCGTCCGTAGTCGTCTCTGCAGGGAGGCCCTCCGCAGGCGTCATGGTTCGGAACTTCAAGAGGGTGAAGGGAATTCCATCCTTGCCTGGGCGCCGCTGTCTGAACAGGACGGGCGAACCGAGCCAAACCTCAACCAATAGGGCCACGACAAGGAGGACTGGAGACAGACAGCACAGCACGACGAGGGTCAGGACCACATCAAGGGCGCGCTTCAGAAAAGACCGATACACGGATCGGCTGCAACAGCGGTCAGGAGGGCGTACCTACGAGCACGCGAGAACCCTTCGATAGTAATTCCGCCACTCAGCGATACTCGCCTCGCGAGAGAACCAGGCCACGGCTCTCTTTCTAGCACCGCTGCCCAGTCTACCCCTGAGCGCGGAGTCGCCCACGAGCATCCCGAGGCCTCGTTTGAGAGCCGGGATGTCTCCGGCGTCGTGGAACAAGCCCGTCACCCCATCTTCGACGGCATCGATCAAGCCGGGAATCCTTGACACGAGGGCTGGAACTCCACTTACGGCCGCCTCGATCACCACCGAACCGAATCCCTCCCGGTAGGACGGAAGACAGAGGATATCGCCCGCTGCCAGGATCTCCTCAGGGTTGGGCGTAAAGCCGACGAGATGTAGCCGATTACCGAGCGGTTCGGCCAGCCGACAGATTTCTCCCGTGAGCCCTTCCTCATCGGGCCCCGCGATAACGAGGTGAAACAAGGCCCCCACTCGCACCAAGTCAGCCGCAGCCGTAGCTAGGTCGAGGACGCCCTTGTCCCGCTTCAGGCGACCCAGGAATACGGCCGCGACCTGGCCTTCGTCGATGCCGAGATCTTCGCGGACCGCTCGCCTCCGAGCTTGGTTTTCGGCGAATCGGCTCAATGGCACACCCGTGAAAGAACCCTTGCCGAGCACGGAAATCTCCGAATCGCGCGCAACGCCTTCGGCCACGAGAAACCGCGCCTGCGATTCGCTGTCTGCGAGAACGGCGTGAGACGTGAGGACGATGATCCGATCAAGACACTTGAGGAAGCGACGAACGAAGCCACTGCGAGTCGCCCATACTTGGCCGGTGAACGTATGAATCTTCGGTGTGACCCCAAGAACACCACCGGCGAGCGCAGTCAGCAGCCCGGCCTTGGGCGTGATGGAGTGAACGAGGTCGAATCCCCCCTCTGAGAGCAGCTGCGTGAGCCGGAAGAGCGAGAGGGCGTCACGACCGACCGACGGCCCGCGCTCCATCGCAAGCGGGACGACTCGAACGTTGGAGCACGATTCGAGCAGCGTCTTTTCGTCCGAGGCCGAAGTCACAACCGTTACGTCGAACTCTTCCGAGAGGGCCCGAAGGTGATCGAGCAGGAAGGCGCGCACCGTCACTTCTGACGTGACGACAAGGCAAAGCCTCGGCCTCAGGAACGCTTCCGCCACGCCGAGGCTACCTCTCTCACCCCGTCTTCTACCGACATGGGTGGGAGGTAGACAGTCTCCTTCTTTAGCCTTTCCGTCGGGTACTCAACCATCCGGGTTAACGCCTCGTAACGGCTCGGCGTCAGGGGGAATCCCGGAAACCGTCCGAGCGTTTCCGCCGCCAACCACGCGATAGGACCCGGGATGCTAACCGGCCGCTGCTTGACGCCCGTCAGTTCACCCACGATCTCCATTAACCGATGAACCGTCAAAGCCTCGGACAGGTTGAACACGCGCGGTCGAGCAGGGTCTCGCCTCGCACAGGCCAAAAGACCCTCGACCAGGTTGGCAATATAGACGAGGGGAAGGATGCCCCTTCCGCCGGCCAGTAGCAGCGGCCGTTGCCCACCCAGGGAGTCAATGAGTGCCGTGAGCCATCGGGAGGGCATGTCGTCTCCGAACACCATCGACGGTCGGAGAATCGTCAGATGAATCCCCCCGGCTGCCGCCTCCTTCATCAGAACGTCGTCCGCCGCCGCCTTCGTCCGTTCGTACAGATTTGACGGCTCGACGGCAGCATCTTCATCGACCACACCCGTCCGATATCGGCCGTACACGCCGATGCTCCCAAGCTGGACCCAGTGGAGGTGTCTGCCTCGGACCGCGGACACGAGATCCCGTACGAGCTCCACGTTCGCGTCGTTCATCGCGCCGGGCGCCGATACCTTTCCCGCACAATTGAAAAGAGCCGTAGCCTCAAAGAACAAGCCCTTCGCTCGTCCTTCCCGGGCATCACGCGCCGGGGTCCACTCAATCCCAGCCGACGCAGGCCCTGAGTTCTCGTTCGTCAGGGCCGTCACGTGAATACCGTCCGCGAGCAGTTTCTCTACGAGATGTCGTCCCACGAAGCCCGTCGGGCCCGTAACGATCACGCGAGGAGACGCTCCGTTTCCTCGACTCCTCAACACCTCGCTCAGGCTCATTCTCGACCACGCCATGTCCCCTCGGGTCTACGCAACTCACCCTCCTTGTTTTGACAACGTGAGCGCCGACTGTTACTCACGGATTCTCCCGGCGAGACCCTCGGCAGAATGCACACTATTCCACACGCAATCCCATTCCTCCCGCTCCTCCGGCGTCAGGGGTTGCGCTCGGTGCTGCAGCAGTCGGTACTTCAAGCCTGAACACACGGCAATACAGTCCACGAGCCCCTTCGCCGCCTGCGCCGCGGCGGACCGCAGAGCGAGCAGTCGGTTTGATTTTCCGTATCGCCGCAACAGAGACCGGGAAAACCGTAGGCGATACGCGAGCAGCCTCCTCAGCCGAATGCTTTCCTCCCGGTATCCCAACAAGATGGCTGGCACGTTTGTAAAGCGACTCTCGGTATATGCGCGCAACAGAAGATCCTGATCGCAACATGGCCCCGCACCAGGCTCGAATTGCCAGCGCCTAAACCAACCGAGGCGGCCCACAAAGGTGGGGTGAACTATGCCAAATCCCGCTCGCGGCGTCGCGCAGATGGCCTCATGAGCGCCTTCCGCAGTGCGTTTGCCGAGCGCAACACCGGCGCGACCGAACACGACGACCGCCGCGCCAGTTAACACTACATCCGGATTGCGCTCCAAACATTCCACCTGACGCTCGAAGCGCCAGGGATAGGCAATGTCGTCACCGTCCATCCGGGCGAAAAGACCTCCCCTACTCGCAGCGATCGCTTCATTTAGTCTCACGGCGAGGCCGAGGGAGTTACTTTCGGAGGTGAGGCGAATTCGCGGATCCCGGTAGCGTCGGGCGATCGCCAGGGTGTCATCCGTCGAACCGTCGTCGATCAAAAGCAGTTCCCAGTCGGTAAATGTTTGCTGAACGATTGACCGGACAGCGGCATCCAGGGTCCCCTGACAATTTCGAACCGGCATCCCGATGCTTACAAGCGGAACTCCGTTCCTCATTCCTGGCTCATTCTTTCCTAAGGAGCGAGCGTTCGAGAGGAGTCAGGCGAATACCTGTTCGGTTTAATGCCGGCTCGTCGCCCTTGCCGCCTTGAAGGCGCCGTTGAGCCTGGGATATCGTGTTCACACTGCGGCCTTCCACCGCATTCTATCTCCGCACCACAGCCCCGCGGCTATCCGACTCGTCTCGGCTCGCGGAAGCCGGGGGCGGCGCGGCTCCTCCGCCCTCGCGCACCGTCGAGACGCACTGTCCCGCAGAGAGGCCGGGACGGACGTAACTGCTTCCGCTGTAAGATCCGTCTGATCGACGGCCGCGGATATGCTTTGGTTCGACGCCAGTTATTGGACTGCGAATTTACTCGGTTTCACCGGGGCTCTTCTTTTGTGCCGGCTCGTCGCGGCGCGTGCGGGTACTTGGTTGACACATGCGCATCTGTTTTCGCTGTTTTGGGGTGCAAACCTTTTCGTTTCACAAATCGCCTTGGACGGCCTCGTACGTCCAAGACTTGCGACGATCTGGGTTCTTTTCGGGGCGTGGTTCGTTTTTCTCGGCGTAACCGTCCTCGTGATCAGGCGGCCACTTGTGTCATCCGCACCCGCTCTTCCGATCCACCGGCGGCGAGCTTTCGCAATACTCTGTTGTCTCCTTTCGATGCAGGGCATTGCGTTCTGGGTTGAACTCCGGGCGGCCGGGCTCACACCACTCGCGTTCGTCGCTGACTTCGTAAATGCTTCGTTGCGCTTTCGCTTGGACAGCGAGCTTTCCGCGCAGTTCTTCCCGTCCTGGTCTGTCTGGAGGTGGGACCAGGTCCTCTACGTTCCACTCGCTCTTTTTCTCCACTCGAGATCGCTGATCTCTGGACGCTTCCTCTTCGGAATTTATTCTTGGGCCATCCTATTAGCCTCCGCCAGGTTCACGCGCTTGCCCCTCATCGGCCTCGCCGTCATCACCTTCGTCGCCTGGATCGTTCTTTACGCACCCACGAGGCGGTCTCGGGTCGTTCTCGGGACTTCTCTGGCTGCTTTGGGCCTCTTCGTCTTTTTCGTCACGCAGACGGCGCTGGTTGAACGCCACGCCTGGCTGAAGATCTCGCCGGGAGAGTCCCTCGTCGCCTATATCGGCGCCTCCCCACTCGCTTACGAAACTCTGCTCCAGGGAGCCTATCTGAGGGAGCCGGGCGTTCTCTATTCTGTCGAACCCGTGAATTACCTGCTTTTTAAGCTAGGTCTCCTCCGGGTCTATCCGGGTCTCACGAGACCTTATGCGGACATGCCTTTTGTAACGAACGTGTATACGTTTCTTGACACGTTCACTCTAGACGCTGGAATCCCGGGCGCGTTGATAGGCGCGGGTGCTATCGCCGCTTTCGTCGGATTCGTTTACAACCTGCCAAGCGTGCCGGTTGCTGCGGGAGTGATG
>JBDTML010000013.1:0-4111 GCA_039934255.1 Acidobacteriota bacterium
CCAGCGACATGCCGACCGCCGAGAAGTGCCTCGAGGCGATCCGCCAGCTCACGACCGTCCCCGAGATCGGCACCGAGTACCTCGGCACGGTCGTCCGCATCGAGCCCTACGGATGCTTCGTCCAGATCCTTCCCGGCATGGACGGCCTCGTCCACATCTCGGAGCTCGCTCCGGGCCGCGTGCGCGAGACGACCGACGTCGTGAAGATGCAGGACAAGATCAAGGTCAAGATCATCGCGATCGACCCCGTCAACGGGAAGATCAAGCTCTCGCGCCGCCAGGCGCTCACTCCCGAGGAGAGCGCGGCGGAAGTCGAGCGCCTCGGCCTGACCGCGGTGGCGGCGGGTGACGGCGACGGCGGACGCGATCGCGACGACCGTCCCCGCTTCGACCGCGACCGGCGGCCGGGCGGCGGCGGGGGGTTCCGCGGCGGGCGGCCCGGTGGTGGCGGCGGCGGCTTCCGGCCTCGCTGATCGGTTGAGGTCCAAAGAGAACCGAAGAAGAGAAGAATATTTTCTTAGAAGGACAAGAGGGGCGTCCCATCAGGGGCGCTCCTTTCACTTTGAGAGGAGCCACCTCTCTTCCCCTTCTAAGAAATCTTTCTTGCTCTTCCTCAATCTTTCTTTCGAAACCTCTGCTCCTTCGGCGCGACGCCCTCCGGCATCAGCCCGATGTTCGAGCGGTCGCCGGACTCCAGCCAGGCGCGGGCTGCGCCGACCCCCGTGTCGCGGTCCCGATCGTCCGCACCCTCCGCGAGGTAACGGTCGATCTCCGCCGCTCCCGCGGCCGGCGAGACCTTCGCTTCGACGAGCGTCGCGTAGACGAGCGCGTCCGCGAAGCGATGGTGGCCGGCGGGAATCGTGGACGGCAGAAGGGGCAAAAGAGATAGCGCACCCACCGTCAGAGCCAAGAGGCAAACAGCTCGAAATCTGCGAGCCTGTATTTCTTTGAAGGTGAAGAGAAGAAACAGGCCTGCGCCGAGGGCCAGCGGCCCGGCCATCGCGGCCCTGTATCGCGATGTGGTCTGGACGAGGAGACACGCGGCGAGCGGCACGAGGATCGCGACGGCCGCCAGCGCGCCCTCTTCCTTTCGAAGCACGCCGCGCGAAAGCGCGCCGAACAACCCGACCAAGCCCACACCAAGGAGGCAGGAAAAGACCGGCAGGACGCGAAGCAGCCGAAGCCGATCCCGAAAGAAATAGAAATTAGCGTTGTCGGGCACCTCGAACGCGTTCCAGAATGTCGCGAATTTCTTCAGCACGAGCTTCGGGAGGCCGAGCGGCGCCTCCCGGTAGCTCTCGAGCACGAGGCGCGCCGTGCGCAGAGTCGAGCCTTTTGCCTCGGCCAGGATCTCCCCCATCGAGGCGGGAGAGCTCGTGGATCCGTCGGCCCCTTCCGCGTTCCCCCATACCAGGCCGATGGCCTGGCGGGTGTCGAATGTGAGGGGCGGAACCCCGGCGGAGACATTCCGGATGCACAGAAGAGAAATGGGAAGAGAGAGACCGAGAAGGCCATAGAGGACGAGGGAGCGGCGCTGCGCGCCGCCCGGGGATTTCTTAGAAGGTGAATACGAAGAAACGCAATAGAGCGAGGCAAGAGCCAGAGGGGCGACGGTCTGCTTGAGGAGAATGGCCGCGCCGCCGAGGAGCCCGAGGAAAAGCGGAGACCAAACACCCCGCGCCGCGGTTCCCTCTTCCCCTTTCAAAGAAATCTTCTCTTCGTTCTCTTCGAACCTCCGCGCGAGCAGCGGCCAGACGAGGAGCAGCGTCGAGAGGTGCGCCACCGGTCCGTCGCGCAGCAGGAAGCCGTCGTGAAAGACCAGCGGGCCATAGAGGCCATAAAGGAGACCCGCCGCGACGGCGGCCGCCGCCACCCAGCGCCGCGGCGCCCCGGTCGGCGCTCCGCCTCCTTCTTTCCCCCTTCTAAGAAAATCTTTCTCTTCTCTTCCTCCCCCTATTCCGAAAACAGCAAGAGCGACCGCTGCGCTCGCAAGACACGCGAGGAGCAGCTGGAGAATTCTCGCCGGCCAGACGGGCGATCCGAAGGCGAGCCGCAGCACGGCGAGGCCGTACGGATAGAGCGGCCCGGAGAAATACGCGTTCTTCTGGTACCAGCCTTCCCACACCTCGGGCGAGCCGTAACCCGTCTGCCAGGAGAAATACGACCGCCAGGGCGGGACGTCGCGCCAGTTGCCGGCGGCGAGGTGCGCCGACCAGTCGACGTATCCCCACTCGTCCGTCTCCGCCCAGAGATGCCAGAGCGAGAGCGGCGTCCGGGACAGGGAGATGAGATACGCCCCGCGAACGGCGAGGACCGCGAAAAAGACTCCGGCGGCGACGACGCGTCCGCGGCGAAGAAGGGAGGTCACGCGGGATTCTAGAGCGCGCGGAATCTCGGAGCGGATCGTCGTCGTAGCGTCCCAAGACGGTTGCGATCGGGTATATTCCGGCCCTCAAAAGAAGTCCTAAGCGAGCAATGTCACAGATCTTCAATCGGAGTACGAATGCGATCGCCCGCCTCTCGATCTGGGGGGCCGTTTTCATTCTCGCGGGCGTCGGATGGGCCGCCTCCATTCTGAATCGGTCGGCGTACAACACGAACCAGGGCGTGACGGTGAAGCAGCCGGTTCCATTCGGCCACGAGCACCACGTCTCCGGGCTCGGCCTCGACTGCCGCTACTGTCATTCCTCGGTCGAAAAGAGCTCCTCGGCCGGCATCCCGCCGACGGCGACCTGCATGAACTGCCACAAGATCGTCTGGAACGAGAGCCCGATGCTCGCGCCCGTGCGCGAGAGCTTCCGCACCGGAAAGCCCCTGAACTGGCGAAAGGTGTACGACCTCCCCGATTTCGTCTACTTCGACCACAGCATCCACGTGGCGAAGGGCGTCGGATGCGTGTCCTGCCATGGCCGCATCGACAAGATGCGCCTGACGGCGCAGTACCCGTCCCTCCAGATGGAATGGTGCCTCGCCTGCCACCGCGATCCCGCGAAGTTCCTGCGCCCGAAGGACAAGATCTTCGACCTCGCGTGGGTCGCCGCCGACCAGGAGACTCTCGGGCGCGATCTCGCGAAAGAGAACCACCTCCGGTCGACGATCGCGCTCACGAACTGCAGCACGTGCCACAGATGAAAACACTCGACGGTCCCGATTTCTGGCGCAGCCTCGAGGAGTACGCGGGGACTCCTGAGTTCGAGGAGATGCTCGGGCGCGAGTTTCCCCAGCACGCTTCCGAATGGGACGGCGGCGATGACGGCGTGAGCCGCCGGCGCTTCCTCGAGCTCTCGGGCGCCTCGCTCGCGCTCGCCGGCCTCACGGCCTGCGT
This sequence comes from Acidobacteriota bacterium, assembly GCA_039934255.1. GTDB lineage: Bacteria > Acidobacteriota > Thermoanaerobaculia > UBA5066 > UBA5066 > Fen-183. Next base: position 3,326 of record JBDTML010000013.1, read on the forward strand.
GAAGCAGCCGCGCGAAGGCCTTGTCCCCTACGTCAAGCAGCCGGAGGACGTGGTCCCGGGCCGCCCGCTCTTCTTCGCGACGGGGTTCACGCTCGGCGGCTACGCCACGGGCGTCCTCGTCGAAAGCAACATGGGCCGCCCCACGAAGGTGGAGGGAAACCCGCAGCACCCCGCGAGCCTCGGCGCGACGGATCTCTTCGCGCAGGCCTCGATCCTCTCGATCTACGACCCCGATCGGTCGCAGACCATCACGAAGCTCGGACAGATCCGCACCTGGCCGGCCTTCGCCGAGGAGCTCCAGGCCCGCGTCAAGACGAGCCGCGCGATCGGCGGCGAGGGCTTCCGCATCCTCACGACCACGGTCACGTCGCCCGCTCTCGCCGCGAAGCTCCGCGAAGTCCTCGCGGTCCTTCCGAAGGCGCGCTGGCACCAGTGGGAGCCCGCCGGGCGCGATCCCGTCCGGGCGGGCGGGCGCCTCGCGTTCGGCCAGCCCGTCGAGATCCGTTACGACTTCGCGAAGGCTGACGTCGTGGTCTCGCTCGACGCCGACCCCTTCACGTTCGGGCCCGGCTCCCTGGTGAACGCGCGCGCGTTCGCACGGCGGCGGCGCGAGGCGGCAACGGGAGGCGGGGCGCCTCCTCGCTACTACGCGATCGAGACGACGCCCACGAGCTCGTCGACGCTCGCCGACCACCGCGTCTCCCTGAAGCCGTCCCAGCTCCACGCAGCGGCCACGGCCCTGCTCGCCGCAGTCGCGGGGGGCCCCGCGGACACGCGCTTCGGATG
>JBDTML010000014.1:0-3171 GCA_039934255.1 Acidobacteriota bacterium
ACGTTCGTGTCGTTCGCGCCGTGGAGGACGAGCGTCGGCGCCTTGACCCTGTCGATCCGCGTGAGCGGCGAGAGGCGGTCGAGCATGTCGCCCTCGGTGTTCGGGTCGCCGTACTCGACCTTCGAGATCGCGGCCATCCAGGCCTCGGTGTGCTTGAAGAACGTCTTGAAATTCACGACACCGAAGAGGTCCGCTGCGGCCGCGAACATGTCGGGGTAATCGACGAGCCCCGCCATCGTCATGTAGCCGCCGTACGAGCCGCCCATGATGCCGAGACGCTTCGGGTCCGCGACGCCCGCCTTCACGAGCGCGTCCACGCACGAGACGATGTCCTTAACGGCGTCGACGCGCAGCGCGCCGTTGTCGAGGTTCACGAAGCGCTTCCCGAATCCTGACGAGCCGCGGACATTTGGCGCGAAAACGGCGATGCCCTGCGCGACGAGCGCCTGGTAGTCGGCCCTGAAGGAAGGGACTTCCTGCCCCTCGGGCCCGCCGTGGAACGACAGGACGACGGGACCCGGGCCCTTGGCGCCGCGGGGGCGGTAGAGCCAACCGGAAAGCGGCTCGCCGTCGTGCGCCTTGAACGTCAAAAGTTCCGGCGAGACGAGCAAAGACAGGTCGACGCCGGGGTGCGGGCTGTCGGTGATCCGGGTGAAAGCGGGAGAAGAGGATGAGGAAGAAGAATTTGCTTCGAATAAGAAGATGTTGGCAGGCGCCGTGGCGCTCGATACGGTCATCGCGATGGCTTTGCCGTCCCTCGACCACGTCACTCCCGAGACGAGGTCGCCCGGCAGCTTCGGCGTCGCGGTCATTTTCATTCCAAGAAGATCTTCGATCTGCATTTCATGTCTGCCCGCGACGTTCCATACCAGGACGGCTTTCTCGCCCTTTTCGTCGATCGCGAAGGACTGCAGCTCGGCGTCCTCGCGCGCCGCGACGATCTCGATCGGCCCGGGCTTGCCGTCCGCCCCGAGCACGATTCGGCCGAATGCAAGTCGGTCCCTTCCTCCATTCGAAGAAATCCAAACGATATTCCCGTCCGGCGAAAAGACTCCATCGAAGGTCCCGGGTCCTTCGTGCGGCGTCAGGAGCGTCTCCTTCCTCGTCGCGAGGTCCACGAGGAAGAGGTCGTTGCTGCCGCGGTAGCGCAGCCGGTTCAAGAGGGCGCGCTTTCCGTCCCGCGAAAGGTCGTCGAAGCCGCCGATGCCGGGGTTTTCAACGGCGAGGGAGAGCGATCCGGTCTCCGTGTCGTAGAGATAGGCGTCGATGGCAGCCCCCGTGCGCCGGTTGGAGCCGAGCGCGAGCCTCTTGCCGTCGTGCCGGAAGTCACCGAGCCGGTTCGTCTCCTTGCCCCCGTCGGTAAGGCGCTTGAGGCCCGTCCCATCGGGCTTCACGAGAAAGACCTGCGTGTTCATGCCGCCGCCGGGCGCGAGGGTGAAGGCGATCCACTTCCCGTCGGGCGACCACTCGGCCCCGCCGACGGGATCCTCGAACGAGGTGACCATCCGCGGAAAGCCGCCTGTCGCAGGCAACGTCCACACCTGCGGCAGGCCGCTGAGGTTTGAAACGAAGGCGATCGTCTTCCCGTCAGAGGAGAAGCTCGGCGATCGCGAGAACCCCACGCGCGACATGCGCGAAACCGCGGTTTCGAGGTCATCGGCGACGAGAGGGAGCGCGGCAAGGGCGGCGGCGGCGAGAACGGCCTTGATTCGCATGCTGCGATTCTAGGCGCGATCAGCGGCCGCCCGGAGCCACCTTCGTAAGAAGAGGACGCTCGAGAATGACCTTGGTCATCGCGAGGCCCCCGGCGCGGAATGCGTCCGGGGCACCCGGAGTCGGCGCGGGATCGCCCTCGATAGCGGAGTAAGTGTCCGGAGCCACGAGGCCGAGCCACGGGTCCGAGCGGGGGGTGAGGAATGCGTCGCGGTAGATCTGGTCGGTGAGCGCCGCCAGGGAAGGTGCGGAAGAAAGCCAGGGAAGAATCCTCGTCCGCATCCGGGCGTTCTGCTGTGTGTCGGCGTCGAGCGACATTTCGAAGGCGGCGACGAGCCGGGCAAACGCCGCGTCGTTCATCTTCGGCGCCTTCGCGCGCATGAGGAGGAGGGAATTCTGGTCAAGAGAAGAGGAAGAGGGGGAAAGAGAAGATTCTTTGAATGGTTCATGGGGCGCACCCGCGCGGTGCGGTGCGTCGAGTGAGGCCGCCCCTCTTACCCTTCTAAGAAAATCTTCTGGGCCCCAAAGTCCTGGCATCACATCGATGGCTTTTCCGCTCGCGTCGAGCACGTAGTGGATGCTGTTGCCCGTAACGGTCCGGACCAGCGTCCGGCCGTCGCCGAAGTCGATCGTGACCTTGGGGGCGGGGCGCACGGACTCCCAGTGGAGGATCCAGTTCTTCCGAAGCTCGTTCGAGACCGCGTGGTTCGCGTAGAGCGCTGTCCGGAAGAAGCGGCTGTTCGCGCAGCTGAGCTCCTCGTCGAGACGGCCGAGGAGGCGCAGCGAGAGGACCGGCTTGCCCTCGCGCCGAGCGGCCGCGAGCGCCTCGGGCAGGCTCGTGTACCAGAAGAGCCCGGACCATGCGGCGTCGCGCTGGTGGGCGGCGGCGTCGATCTCGGCCCGCAGGCGCGTCCACTCGGGCCGGAACTCGCCGGCCGCGAGGCCGAGTTTCATCTGCTCGATCTCGGAGTGGCGCGACGAAAGCAGCGAGGCCAGGCGGACAGGGCCGTCTGCGGGGGACGCATTCAGAAGATTTTCTTTGAAGGTGAAGAGGAGGAGGAGGGCGGCCGCGCCGGTTTGACGCATGACCTCCGGAGAAGCAAGAAGCTCGCCGTCAGCTCCGTTCGACGGATCGGACGCGCATGAAAAGCACATAGAGGCCGCCCGAGGCGAGGAACCCGACGAACCAGGCGTAGTCGTAGAGGGGCCGGATCAACGGGATCACGAGCCCGCCCCACGCAAGAAAGCAGCCGGCAAGCGTCGCGACGACGGCGGCCCGATTCCATCCGCCGTATGCGCCGTCCTTCAGGTAGAGCGCCTTCAGGTCGAGCGTCCTCTTTCGGACAATCCAGTAGTCGGCCACGAGGACGCCGGCGATGGATCCGAGGCCGCCCGAATAGCCAAGGAGCCACGTGAAGATGTAGCCCTTCGGGTCCGCGAGGAGGCGCCAGGGCTGCA
>JBDTML010000015.1:0-20058 GCA_039934255.1 Acidobacteriota bacterium
CAGGAGCCAGACCTTCGAATTCCCGTCCGTACCCCCGCGGATCCCGAGAATCGTCCTCGGATCGTTCGTCGGCTGATCGATGATCGCGGCGTACGTCGCGATGCGGGCGGCGCCGGTCGTCGTGGAGACGACGAGTGCCGTGTTCGCGGCTCCGCTCGGAGCGCCGAGGTCGGTGGCCACCGCGCTGATCTGCCGCATCTCGAGCGGAAGCAGATCGTAGCCCCGTGAGCCGAGGACAGACCCGCTCGAGGAATAGAGCGTGAGGTCCACATGGGCCGCGGTCTCCGTGGCATTCGCGATGACGGCGTTCGTCCGGAAGGCGGCGTCCTGCCGGAGGCCGATGAGAACCTGCGAGGATGCGGGCGTGACGAGCTCGTTCGGGCCGAGCGCCGGCACGGCCTGTCCGAACGTTCCTCCCCCCGAGGGCGGCGGTGTGGATGTCTGGCTCACGATCTTGAGAAGATTCGTGTCTGCGTTGATCCGGATGGCGCCGTAGCCGCTCGTCACCGCGAAGAGTGTGTCGAGGACATCGGGGTACGTGACGGTTTGACCCGCTCCCACCGTGCGCGTTACCTCGGCGCCGGTCCTGCCGTCCTGATTGTTGCCGAGAAACTTGATCGTGAGCCGCGCGTCCACGGAAGCGGTGTTCGTGACGGTCAGGCTCGTCGTGTAGAAGGCGCCGTTCGCGCCCGTGACGCGCGCGCTCGACGGAAGGACGTAGGTCGTTGGGAGCGCCGTCGATCCGAGGAACCAGCCGATGTCCCGGAAGGCCGCGAGAGTCGCGTCCACGTTCGAGGCGAGGTCGCTCGAGATGTTGGGCTCCATCAGAAGGTTCGGAGAGGCCGTCGTGTCCCAGTGCGAGACGGAAGAGCCGCTCTGAAAGGGGTTCGGAGCGAACAGGAGGAGCCGCCCGGAGGAGTCGGCGCCGGCATAGAGCGTCGAGTCCAGGCCGACGCTCGCGGTCGCCGGCAGGTTTGCGCGGATCGCCGTGCCGTCCGCGAGAGTGATCCGGACGGAGGGAATGGTGAGGGTGGCGTCGGTCCCGCTCATGCCGGCGACGCCCTGCGTCACGTTGTCGGCGATGATCACGGCAATCGCTCCCGCATTCTGGGCGTTCTTCACCTTTACCGTGAAGTTGCAGGTACCGCGGTCGATGAGGGCGATTTTCCCGCTGACGTTCGAAGTAATTCCATTGCATCCGTCGGTCGACGAGCCCGACAGACCCGCGACGACCTCTCCGGTCACGTTCTGGGCGACGAGAGGCGCACCGAAATCGGCGGTGCCCACCGCATAGGTGCCCGCGACGGGCGCGGGCGCCGTCACGAGGAGGCGCGCCCGGCCGCTCATGTACGAGTTCGCATACACGGAGGCGCTGGGGCCGTTCCAGCGGAGGTTTCCCGTGTTGATCGCGGAAGCGAGGCGAGTGGCGTCCGTGAGCTGATCCCAGGTCTTCCCCTGCGTCGTGTCGAGAATGAAGCGGTCGAAGATTCCTGGCCGGTCCTTCTGGAAGGTGCCCGAGGAGTTCGCGACGGACTGGAACCCGAGCCCGTGGCCGAATTCGTGGAGGACGACCGCGAGGAGGTTGATGTCGCTGCCATGGTTGCCGTCGAGCCCGAGATAAAAAGAGACGCCTGTGAGGCAGGGAGGGGAGGACTTTCCGAGCTCGCTGTTGAAACGTGCGTTGATGGCGTTACCTGAAGAGCTGATCTCCGAGCCCGCGAGCTTGTCGGCTTCCGCCTTGTTGTACCAGGTGTTCCCGACGGGGGCATTGGGGAAGTCCGAGAAGATCGTGGCGGCGCCGGCCGAGCCGAGGGTCGCCGTCGTCGCATCGCAAGAAAGCGCCTGGAAGCTCGAATTGATCTTGATGTCGACGTTGCTCGGAAGGAGGCCCCCCCAGATGCGCGCGGCCTCCTTGAAGACGTTGAGGCGCTGGTCTCCGACTGTCGTCCCCATGTTGCCGCCGACGGGCGTCGCGGGCGTCGGATCATTGAATCCCTGACCCGCGGAGTCCGTCACGACGACGACGAGATTTGCGGCCGCGGCCGGGACGGCGACGAGGAGGAGGACGAAAGAGACGCACGAAGAAGCGAGTAGGAGCGAGACGCGACGCATGGGGGAGGCGACTACTATCGCTCTTCCGCGCGGGGCGCGGAGGCAGGCTTCGGGGCGGTGCGCGCCCGGGCGGCGGCGTCAGAGCCGTGAACGCAGCCCTGCTCGATGGAGCCGTCCGGGTTCTTCGTTGCGACCGCGTAGTTCATCGTGTCCTCGCCGAGCTCGACCATCTGGGTTCCGTCCGGCAGCGTGACGACGCGCGGGGCGGCGGGGGCGGCCTGCGGCGCGCGGCCCGAGAAGAGCTTCGCGCGCTCGGCGGCGGTCGCGTTCCGGAGCTCGCCGGTCTCGGGATCCCTGGTGACGACCATGTTGGACATGTTGGAGGCGGCCGGCCCGGGCGACGCGTTCACTGCGGCTTGCTTGTCAGCCGGGGCCACAACGGCGGGTTTCGCTTTTGCCGCCGTCTGCCTCTTTGCCTTCTTGGTTTCTCCCTTCGGACAAAGCGCCTTGTCGGCGCCGTCCTCGCCCGCGCAACAGCTCATCTTCTTTGCATCGGCGGGCTTCGCCTCATCGGCGCGGGCGGGAAGGAATACGAGCAGAGCGAGGGCAGGCAGGCAGCGATTCCAGGGCATGGTGACTCCTTGACTCACGTCCGGAGTGACCGGACCGTGCCCTATCTTACGCGGACGACGAGATCGATTTCCACACGTGCCCCGAGGGGGAGCGCCGCGACCGCGACCGTCGTGCGCGCGGGGCGGTGATCGCCGAAACGCGCCGCATAGACCTCGTTCATTTTCGCGAAGTCCGCCATGTCGACGAGGAACACGCCGGCGCGGACGACGTCGGCGAGCGTGGCCCCCGCGCCGCGCAGCACGGCTTCGAGGTTGTCGAGGACGCGATGCGTCTGCGCCGCGACGTCGCCCTCGACGAGCTTCATGGTCGCGGGATCCAGGGGCGTCTGGCCCGCCGTGAACAGCAGGCCGCCGGCGACGATGCCCTGCGCATAGGGACCGATGGCCCTGGGGGCATCGGGCACGGAAACGATTTTCATGCTCATGGCGTCCTCGTTCAACGCGTGGGGTCCCAGACCGCCACGTGCGGCAAGTTTCGGTACTTCTCGTCGAGGTCGAGACCGTAGCCGACGACGAACTCGGGGCCGATCTCGAATCCGAGGAAGTCGACGGGGATGTCGCGGTTCTCGGGCAGCTTCTTCTTCAGCAGTGCCGCGATACGGAGCGAGCGCGGCTTGCGGGAGCCGAGCAGCGCGAGGATCTTCCGAAGGGTGAGCCCCGAATCGATCACGTCCTCGAACAGGAGGACGTCCTTGTCCAGGATGTCCATCGAAAGGTCGTGCACGATGTTGATGTTCCCGGAGGAGCTCGTCCCGGCATAGGAGCGCACCTGGAGAAAATCCACCGCGACAGGGACCTGGATGCGCTTCAGGAGGTCCGTCAGGAAGAAGACCGAACCCTTCAGGATCCCGACGGCGAGGAGGTCCTTGCCGGCGTATGCGACGTCGATCTCCTTCGCGAGGACGTCGAGACGCTTCGCGATGGTCTCTTCGGAAAGCAGGATGTGGTCGATCACGCGAGTCAGATTATCATTCGAAAAACGTGACCAGCACGGCGCCCGACTCCGAAGCGATCTCGCAGGCCTATGCGCGGCTTTCCGCGAAGTTCAAGGCCCTGTGGACGTTTCACCAATTTCTCCAGGGCGTGCACCGGACGAGCCTGCACGGGTCCACGGGCCCGGCTGTCTCCTTCGCTCCCCTTTACGAGCAGATCAAGCGCATCAAGGAGACGAAGGGGGTCGAACCGGCCGCCGACACCCGGGCGGCAATGGCGCGCCTGGACGTACAGCTCGACGCGCTGCACGCGACGCTCGTCGAGGATGACCGGCAGATCTCCCCGAGCACGATGCGCCAGTTCTTCGAGCGCGTGAGGGCGGGCGACGAAGAGCTTCTCCTTTCAATCCTCAAGTTCTACTACTACGCGAACACGCTCACGCCCGACGAGATGGACAAGGTGGACTTCCTCCTCACGCGTCTCGGTACGGAGCCCGGAGAAGGGGGCGAGGCGCAGCTGAAGGCTCCGTCGGAGCTGCAGAAGCTGAGCGACGCGCTCCTTTCGCTCATGGAACGGCCCCGAGCCGACGCCGCGGAAGTGCAGTCGGTGGTTTCCCTTCTCGACCTTCTGCGGCGCGATCTGGAGGCCTGCGAGCGGTTCGAGGATCTGTCGAACCGCAAGACGCTCGAGAACATCCGGACGCTCAAACACCGGATGGGAAAGGCGTTCTACGAGGCCGAGGTCATGCACGCGGTCCTGTCCTCGAACGTCGCCGTGAAGAAGAAGTTCCAGCTCCTCTACAAGGTGGAGGAAAAGCGCATCGTCACGGCCTCCCGCGAGGTTCTCGAGAAGGAAAAGGACCTCGAGCACGACCCGCGCTTCATGAGCGCCGAGTTCCGCGAGGATCTCGAGCGCTTCCGCAAGGACAAGGACGAGTTCGAAAAGGCGAGCCGGAGGCGCGGCGTGCGCCCGCGGGACGTCAAACGCCTCAAGGATTCGCTACACCGGCTTCTCGCGCGGCTCGACCCGGCCGCCGCCGACGAATTCGACGTGGGCTCGGACTCCACGGCCGGCAGCGGCCGACGCAAGAAGGAGGTCGTCTCGAAGGGCGCGACGCCCCACCCGTTCCGGCGGGACACGGGCGGGGGCCCGACCTGGCGCGCCGAGACGGACCGTCTCACGTCCGAAGCCGCTCGCCGGCTCCTCGCCAGCGTGGATCTCGTGCGCTCGGATCCGCCGGGGGGCGTGCCCGAATACGGCACCCGGCTCGAAAGCTGGGAAGTCCGGTCCACGCTCCGTATTCTGCGAAAGGGAAAAGACGGAGAGCCGGCGGCCGCGCGAGACCGGCTCTTTTTCAACGCGGCCGTCCTGCGTCAGAAGATGGACGAAGAGGCGCATAAGCTGCGCGATCTCGTCGGCGAGGTCGGAGACTCGACCGCTTCCGATCACACGCTCGCGCCCACCGGCAAGTGCCTGGCGCGCGCCCGGGAGATCGACGGCCAGTTCCGGGAAGCCCTCGTCGCCGCTGAATCCGAGGGAATCGAGCCGTGGAACCATCTCACGCGCTCGCGCTTCCGGCATCTTCGGGCGTTTGCGGGCCTCTGGCTCCTCTTCGACGCCCTCGGCGGAGAGTAGGCGCGCCTGCCGGGACTCGGGTCCGCGTCGATGGTTTAATCGGCCTGATGGTCGAAACTCCGAAGGTCCCCGTTCCACTGGATTCCGAGAAGACTCTCGACGTACCGGAGCAGATCGCTAACCGTCGCGACGCGCGGGCGCGTATCGCCGCCCTCGGACGGCCGATCTACCCGAACCGCTGGGATCCGACGCACCTCGTGTCGGGCGTCGTCGAGAGATTCTCGACTCTCGATGCAGCGGCTCTCGAGGCCCTGCCGGAGGCCGAGAGGCTCTTGCGCGTGCCGGGACGCATCCTCGCGATCCGAAAGATGGGGAAGGCTGTCTTTCTCGACCTTTCCGACGGCGCCCAGCGTGTCCAGGTCTACGTCAAGAAAGACGCGCTTCGCCCCGGCGACTGGGAGCTTCTCGAGCAGCTGGACCTGGGCGACCACGTGGGCATCGCGGGTTCGGCCTTCCGGACGCGGACGGGGGAGCTTTCCGTCAAGGCGGCGTCGATCGATTTCCTCTCGAAGGCGCTTCGCCCGCTTCCCGACAAGTGGCACGGTCTCACGGACGTCGAGCGGAAGTACCGGCAGCGCTACGTGGACCTCATCGTCTCCCCCGACACGCGGCGCGCGTTCGAAATCCGGGCGAAGATCGTCGCCTTCATCCGCAACTTCTTCGACGGGCGCGGTTTCGTCGAAGTGGAGACGCCGATGATGCAGACGCTCGCCGGGGGTGCGGCCGCCCGACCCTTCCGGACGCACCACAACGCGCTGGACCTCGATCTCTTTCTTCGCATCGCGCCGGAGCTGTACCTGAAGCGCCTCGTCGTGGGCGGGTTCCCGAAGGTCTACGAGATCAACCGGAACTTCCGGAACGAGGGAATCTCCACGCAGCACAATCCCGAGTTCACGATGCTCGAGTTCTACACGGCCTACGCCGACGCACGCGACCAGATGGCGCTCACGGAGGAGCTCTTCGCGGCGGCCGCGGTGGAAATCCTGGGCTCGACCGAGCTGCCGTGGGGCGACGAGACGATCTCGCTGAAAGCGCCGTTCCGGCGAGTCTCCATGGTGGACGCGATTCTGGAGAATATTTTTGCTTCGGAGGAAGAAAGAGAGAAAGAGAAGATTTCTGCGAATGGTCCCACGCAGCGGGGCGGCCGCACGTCCGTCACGCGGGAGGCCCTCGGCGATCTCCACCTTCTAAGAACAATCGCCGGTGAGGTTGGAGTGGAGTCTCTCGAGAGGTTCGGCGACTCCAAAGGAAAGCTATTAGCAGAGATCTTCTCGGCCGTCGCGGAGCGTCGGCTTCTGCAGCCTACGTACGTCATCGACTACCCGGCGGAGATCTCCCCGCTCTCGAAGACGAAGCCGGACGACCCGGACACCGCCGACCGCTTCGAGCTGTTCATCGGGCGGATGGAGGTTGCGAACGGCTTCTCGGAGCTGAACGACCCCGACGAGCAGGCGCAAAAATTCCGCGCGCAGGTGGCCGAGAGGGGCAAAGGCGACGACGAGGCGATGCTCTACGACGAGGACTACGTCGAGGCTCTCGCGTATGGCATGCCGCCCACGGCTGGCGAAGGCGTCGGCATCGACCGCCTCGCGATGCTCTTCACGAACTCGGCCTCCATTCGAGACGTCATTCTCTTTCCGCTGATGAGACCCAAGAGAGATTGATCTCATACTTTCTTGCCCGCCGTTATCTCCTCGCGTCGCGCCGCGACGCGCAGGTGGGGGTCGTCGCGCTGGCGGCTTTCCTTGGGCTCGCGCTCGGCGTGGCGGCTCTCGTCGTGTCGCTCGCGCTTCTCGCGGGATTCCAGACGCACGTCAGGAGCCGGCTCCTTTCCGAGACGCCTCACCTCCTCGTGACGCCAGCCGGACGGGGCGTGTTTCACGACGCCGACCGCGTGGGCGGCCGGATCGCCGAGGTCCCCGGTGTCGTGTCCGTCTCTCCCGTCGCGCGTGGCCGCGTCTGGGTTTCGATGGGGCGGGACGCCGCGCCGGCCGAGGTCGTGGGCCGCGAGAAGACGAAGGGTCTCGTCCTCGACGTCGCGCAGGCCCGGCCGCTCGGAATCGTGCCCGGTGAGAGCGTGACGCTCGTGTCTTCACGCTCGCGCCTCTCGCCGCTCGGGCCCATTCCGATCGTCTCGACCATGCAGGTCACGGGCCTCGCTCCTGCGTCGACCGGGAGGCGCGCGGCCGAGGCGAGCCTGCCGCTCGACGAGGCGCGGCGCCTCTTCGCGCTCGGCCCCGATGGGGCGACGGGCTACGAAGTGTTCCTGAAGGACGCCGCGCATCCCGGCAAGGCGGCTGCCGCGGTTGCCGCGGCGCTCGGCCCCACCGTCGCCGTCACGACCTGGGAGGAGCAGAACCGCGCCCTGGTCCTCGCCCTCAGGCTCGAGCGCTTCGTCCTCTTCGCGGCCGTCTTCCTGATCGTGATCGTGGCGGGCCTGAACCTCGCGGCGACGTCGGCCGTCCTCGCGGCCACGCGCGCGGGGGACGCCGCGGTGCTCTCGGTGCTCGGCGCGTCGCCGAAGACGGTGGAAAGGGTATTTCGCGCGGCGGGGGGCGGGGTGGGTCTCGCCGGAACGCTCCTCGGCGTCGTTCTCGGCGTTTCGGTCGCGACGCTCCTCGAGAGGTTCGGCGTCGTCCCGCTCCCGACCCAGCTCTACGGAATGAACCACGCGCCGTTCCGCGTGGACCCTTTCGACGTCGCCGCCGTCGCGGCCCTGTCGATTCTGTGGGCGTTCGTCGTCGCGTCCGTGCCGGCTCGGACCGCTGCGCGGCAGCCAGCCGTGGAGGCCCTTCGTGGCGCCTGAGACGGCACCGCTGCTCGTCGCCGAAGGCCTCGCGAAGGGCTTCGGTTCCGGCGACGCACGCGTCGAGGTTTTCCGCGGTGTGTCGCTCCGCGTCCTCGCGGGCGATCTTCTCGCGATCACGGGACCCTCGGGCTGCGGGAAATCGACGCTCCTCCATCTCTTCGCCGGACTGGAAACGCCCGACGCCGGCATGGTGGCGCTCGACGGCGCGGACTGGGCCGCCCTCGCGCCCGCGCCGCGCGCGGCGCTGCGCGGGGCGGGCGTGGGGTTCGTGTTTCAATTCCATCACCTTCTTCCGGAGCTGACGGCCGAGGAGAACGTGGCGCTTCCTCTTTTCCTCGCGGGTCGTTCCGAGGCGGACGGGCGGAGCGAGGCGCGCGAGGTGCTCGACCGCGTCGGCCTTCTCGGACGGGCAGGCGCGTTCCCGAGGACGCTCTCGGGCGGGGAGCGCCAGCGCGTCGCCATCGCTCGCGCGGTCGTGAGGAGGCCGCGCCTCCTCCTCTGCGACGAGCCGACGGGCAGTCTCGACGCCGCCCACGCGGCGCGCGTTTTCGACCTGCTCGCCGAGGTCGCGAAGGAGCGCGCGGGCGCCGCGATCATCGTGACTCACGACCCGGAGTGGGCGCGGCGCTGTGCTACGATCAAATTGCTGGGAGAAGAGGGTTTGAGCGATGTGGCTCGGCCCGCCTTCCCGGCTGTTTCAGGGGGCCAAACGGTAGTCTGACGATGTTCGAAAAATACAACGAGAAGGCGCGCCGAGCCCTGTTTTTCGCCCGGTACGAGTCCTCGAAGCTGGGGTCCAAGGTCATCGAGTCCGAGCACATCCTGCTCGGCGTTTTGCGCGAAGGCGAGGAGATCATCAAGGAGATCTTCGCCCGCTTCAACGTGAAGCCCGACGACATCCGCCGCGAGGTCGAGGGCGACCGCGTTTTCGTCGAGCGCGTGTCCTCCACGCAGGAGCTCCCGCTCTCGGAGGAATCCAAGAAGATCCTCGCGTACGCCTCCCACGAGGCCGAGTCGATGATGCATCCCTACGTCGGCACGGAGCATCTCCTCATCGGCATCCTCAGGGTCGACCCGTGTGTCGCGGGACGCATCCTCATGGCGCACGGCTTCAACCTGTACGGCGTCCGCGAGGAGACGATCGCGCTCATCAAGGAGCGCGAGGCGTCGAAGCAGAAAAAGGAGCTCCCGTTCCTCGCGGAGTACGCGCGGGACCTGACCGCCCTCGCGCAGCAGAACGCGTTCGATCCGCTCGTCGGACGCGACGACGAGGTCGAACGCATCATTCAGATCCTCTCGAGGCGCACCAAGAACAACCCCATCCTCCTGGGGGAGCCCGGCGTCGGAAAGACGGCCATCGTCGAAGGCCTCGCGCAACGCATCGTCGAGGGGGGCGTTCCGCTGTTTCTCGCGCAGAGGAAGATCCTCGCCCTGGACCTGTCGCTCATCGTGGCCGGGACGAAGTACCGCGGCCAGTTCGAGGAGAGGCTGAAGGGAATCCTCAAGGAGCTGAAGGAGAACCAGGATCTCATCGTCTTCATCGACGAGATCCACTCGCTCATCGGGGCGGGCTCGGCCGAGGGCTCGCTCGACGCCGCGAACATCCTCAAGCCGGCGCTTTCGCGCGGCGAGATCTCCTGCATCGGCGCGACGACTCTGAAGGAATACCGCAAGTACATCGAGAAGGACCGCTCGCTGCTGCGCAGGTTCCAGGCGATCACGGTCGCTCCGCCGGACGAGGAGGAGACCCTCCGGATCCTCGAGGGCGTGCGCGAGCGCTACGAGTCGTTCCATCGCGTGCGCTACACGGCGGACGCGATCAAGACGGCCGTCTACCAGGCGAACCGCTACATCCCGGACCGCTTCTTCCCCGACAAGGCCATCGACATCCTCGACGAGGCCGGCGCGAAGGTGAAGCTCCGGAAGACCGCCGACACCCAGAACCTGAGGCGGCTCGAGAACGAGATCAAGCAGATCGTCAAGGAGATGAAGAAGGCCATTTCCGAGAAGGACTTCGAGCGGGCCGTCTTCCTCCGGGAGCGCGAGATCGAGATCAAGGAGGAGATCGAGCGCACGAAGACCTCCTCGATCGAAGACGGGGCGCCCGTCGAAGTGACCCGCGCCGACGTCGAGGAGATCATCTCGGCCTGGACGGGCATTCCGGTGACCTCTCTCCAGATGGAGGAGGCCGAGAAGCTCCTCCACATGGAAGAGTCCCTCAAGAAGCGGGTCATCGGCCAGGACCGTTCGCTCGAGGCGATCAGCCGCGCGATCCGCCGGTCCCGCCTCGGCGTGAAGAACCCGAACCGCCCGATGGGCTCGTTCATCTTTCTCGGGCCCTCGGGCGTCGGCAAGACCGAGGCCGCACGCCAGCTCGCCGAGTTTCTCTTCAACAACCAGAAGGCGCTCGTGCGGTTCGACATGTCCGAGTACATGGAGAAGCACGCCGTCTCGAAGCTCATCGGCTCGCCTCCCGGGTACGTCGGGCACGAGGAGGGCGGCCAGCTCACCGAGCGCATCCGGCGCCAGCCCTACTCCGTGATCCTCCTCGACGAGATCGAGAAGGCCCACCCCGACATCGCGAACCTGCTCCTCCAGATTCTGGAAGACGGCCAGCTGACGGACGCCTACGGGAACGTCGTCGACTTCAAGAACACGCTCATCATCATGACCTCGAACGTGGGGACGAAGTACCTCGTCACCGGGAGCCGCATGGGCTTCGGCGACACGAAGAACGCCCCCGAGAAGCGCGAGGTCGAGGAGATGGTCCTCAAGGAGCTGCGGCGGGAGTTCTCGCCGGAGTTCATCAACCGGATCGACGAGATCATCGTCTTCAACGCGCTGGGCCTTCCGGAGCTCCGGGCGATCGGACGCCTTCTCCTCGACGACGTCAGCGAGGTGTTGAAGCACCGCGGCCTCAAGCTCGTGGTGGACGAGGCGGCCGTGGACTGGCTCCTCAACGTCTCGGGCCACGACATGCACTCGGGGGCGCGGCCGCTTCGCCGGACCATCCAGCGGCATGTCGAGGACGCGGTATCGGAATTGCTGATTGCCTCGCGAGAGCCTATCGAGTGTGTCGAAGTGACCGTATCCGGAGACGAACTGAAGGTTCAGGTTCGGGCTCCCGAACCAATCGGTACGGGCCGGTAACCCGGGTGTCTCTGAATCGCTCGTCCGGCGCCCCCGCCGGGTCCGCCTTCGGCCGATCCGCGCGCGCCATTCCGGCCGGTGCCCTTGTGGGTGCTCTGCTGGCTCTCTTGGCCTTCCAGAAGGCCCTCGCCCAATCGCCCCCTCCCACCCCGACGCCGGCCTCGCCGCCCTCGGGCGCCTCCTCCTTCGGGATCCGGGAAGATTCGCCCCTCTCGGGCACGATGCCGAAGCCGTCGATGTCCCTTTCTCCGGCCGCCGAGACGCCCGCACTGGCGGCCTCCAAACCCAAAATCGCGCAGATCGTCGTGCGCGGGGGGAAGACGACCGCTCCCGAGACGGTCGGTTTCTACCTGGGGGTCAAGGTGGGCGATCCCTACGACGACCTCCAGATCAAGCGGAGCTTCGGCAAGCTCTGGGACTCGGGACTCTTCGAGGACGTGACACTCGAGAAGGAGGAGTCTCCCGCCGGCGTCGTGCTCGTCGCGACCGTCGTCGAGCGGCCCATCGTCGCGGACCTCGAGTTCCGCGGAAACAAGAAGCTGACGACGTCCCAGCTCAAGGACAAGCTCAAGGAAGGCAAAGCCGAGATCCGGGTGGGGGCGCCTGTTTCCCTGCGAGACGTCGCGAAGGCAAAGACGGTCCTCCTCGACGCGTACAAGGCTGAAGGATTCCGGTCCGTGGCGATCGACGCGTCAACCGAGAATGTTTCCGAGACGCAGCGCCGCATCGTCTTCCTCATCGACGAAGGCGACAAGATGCTGATCGAGTCGATCGTCTTCTCGGGGAACACGGTCTTCGGCCAGACGAAGCTCCGGTACGCGATCCACAAGACGAAGCAGGCGCACTGGTGGCGCTTCTTCGACAGCAAGTCGACCTTCAACCAGGCGGGCTACGAGGAGGACGTCGAGAGCCTCCGCAAGGCCTATCAGGACGTGGGCTACAAGGACGTGGTCATCAAGGACCCGATCCTCGACGTTTTCGTGACGAACCCGCGGGAGAAGCGTCACGAGAAGATCAACCGGCGCGTGAGGATCACGATTCCGATCGTCGAGGGCGAGAGGTTCTATTTCGGCAAGGTCACGGTCGAGGGCTCCACGGTGTTCCGGCCGGATCAGCTCGAGCGTTTCTTCGGCTACAAGGCCGGAAAGCCGATGAGCCGGGCCGTCATCGTCGACGCGATGAAGGCGATCGACGCCACCTACCGCAGCCGCGGATACATCTACGTCTTCATGAACCCCGAGAACTCCGAGAAGCCGGATCACGTCGTGGACGTGGTCGTGAAGATCACCGAGGGCGACCAGTACCGGCTGGGGCGCATCGAGTTCACGGGCAACAAGACGACGCGCGACAAGGTGCTCCGGCGCGAGCTGCAGGTCTTCGAAGGCGACATCATGGACATGGAGACCTTCAAGAAGAGCCTGTTCAAGGTGACGCAGCTCGGGTACTTCAAGATCGAGGAAGACCCCGATTTCCGCGTCAACCCCGAAAAGAAGACCGTCGACGTCTCGATCAAGGGCACGGACACGAACCGCAACGAGGTCCAGTTCGGCGCGGGTTACTCGCAGCTCGACGGCCTGTTCGGGCAGTTTCAGTTCAACACGCGGAACTTCCTCGGCCGGGGCGACACCCTCGGCGTGCAGTTCCAGCGCGGCAACCGGTCGAACTTCTTCGACGTCTCGTTTTCCGAACCATGGTTCCTCGACCAGCGGATGTCGATCGGCGGCTCGATTTTCAACCGCACGCTGGACTACAGCGACGTGGCCGGAGGGCTCGACCAGAGAAGCAAGGGCGCGAGTCTCTCTCTGGGCTACGGGCTCGGAGTCTTCGACCTGGTTTCGATCTTCTACGGGTACACCGACACCCAGAGCACCTATCAGGTCTACCCGCCGCCCGCGCCTCCGGGCGGCGGAGTCGTCCCGGTGGCGTTCGCCACGTACTTCGGCAAGACGTCGGCCGTCACCCCCGGCTACCGATACGACAGCAGGAACGACCCCTTCGACCCCAACCGGGGAACGAAGGTGGGTGCCTCGCTGTCCGTGGCGGGCGGCCCGTTCGGGGGCAACTTCTCCTACTACAAGATCAGCGCGAACGCGACGCGCTACGTCCCGTTCGGCAGGAAAGCCAACTTCGCCCTGAACGTCGACCTCGGACTCCTCCAGCCGTACAGTGGCGACAAGGACCCCAACGAGGTCGGTTCCGACAGCCGGATTCCCCTCTTCGAACGCTACCGTATCGGCGGAGACCGCTCCGTGCGCGGCTTCAAGTACGGGTCCATCTATCCCGTGGACGACCAGGACCGGGCGTTCTTCACGAGCTCCGGCGCGCTCCTCGGAGGCAACCGCTTTCTCGTCTTCAATCTCGAGTACGTCTACGCGCTCGCCGGCCCGCTGAAGATCGCCGCTTTCTTCGACGCGGGCAACACCTGGCTCGAGGGCCAGTCTCTGAACCTGGGCTCGATGCGCACCTCGACGGGCCTGGAAATGCGGGTTTTTCTTCCGATTTTCCAGGCGCCCCTGCGGTTCATCTACGGGATCAACCTCAAACCAAAGGACCTGAAGGACGCGGCGGGGACGGTCATCCAGACGGAATCCAAGACGGACTTCCAGTTCTCGATCGGGACGACGTTCTAGCCATTTCCAGTATGATCCGCGCCTCCGTGAAGACCGCGTCCTCGCGGAGACAATAATGACGAAGGAGTTCCATCCATGAATCGCACCGTCACCCTCGCCGCCGGCGCCCTCGCCCTCGGCGCTCTCGCCGGCGGCGCATCCGCCCAGTCGCCGGCCGTCGCCGGCGGAAAGATCGGCATCATCGAAGTCCAGAAGATCGTCCAGGAGTCCGCCGTCGGCAAGGAAAGCCTGGCCCGGGTCCAGAAGGTCCAGCAGGCCAAGCAGGACGAGCTCGCCAAGCGCCAGAAGGAGCTTCGGGACATGGAACAGAAGATCCAGGACCAGGGGAAGTCCCTGTCCGAGGACGCCATGGAAAAGCTCCAGAAGGACTACCAGGCCAAGGCGCTCGATCTGAAGCGCTTCCAGGACGACGCCCAGCGTGAGCTTGAGGAGTCCCAGCGCAAGGAGCTCGGAGACCTCGAGAAACGGATCATGCCCGTGATCAACGAGGTCGCGCGCGAGCAGGGTTACACGCTCGTTTTCAACAAGTTCAACTCGGGGCTGCTCTACGCGGATGACAAATCAGTCGACTTGACCGAGGCCGTCATCACGAAGTTCAACTCCATGATCGCCGCCCCGGCCGCGGCGGCCGCGGCGAAGCCTGCCTCACCGGCCGCGGCGAAGCCTGCAGTGCCGGCCGCGGCGAAGCCTGCGGCTCCCGCCCCCTCCGCCGCGCCCAAGAAGTAACCCGGGCGTGGAGTCGATCTCCGTCGCCGAGGTGGCCGCCGCCTGCGGCGGGCGCGTCGTCGGCGACGGGGCCGCGATACTGACCGGGGTCCGCGCCCTCGAGAGCGCGGGCCCTGAGTCCCTGTCCTTCGTCAGCGACGTCAAGGCGCTCAAGCGCGCCGCCGCATCGAGAGCGGGCGCGCTCCTCGCCCGTTCGGCCGGCGTTCTTCCCGGAAAGACGGTCATCGAGGTGGCCGATCCGCAGCGGGCGCTCATCGCGGCCCTCCGCGTCTTTTACCCGGCGCGGGCCCCGCGGCCCGGCATCCACCCGACGGCCGTCGTCGAAGCGGGCGCTTTCGTCGATCCTTCTTCCGAAATCGGGCCTTACTCCGTCGTGGGAGATCTCTCGCGGATCGAGGCGAACGCGGTGGTCGGCGCGCACGCCGTGGTCGGATCCCGCTGCCGGGTGGGCGCTGGTTCGTGGCTGCATCCCCACGTCGTCCTTTACGATGACGTTGTCCTCGGCGAGCGGGTGGAGGTCCACAGCGGCGCCGTCATCGGGGCGGACGGATTCGGCTATGCGACGACGAGCGAGGGTCTCGTCAAGATTCCCCAGGTCGGCCGCGTGTCGATCGGCGACGACGTTGAAATCGGCGCGAACGCGTGCATCGACCGCGCGGCCCTCGAGGCGACGTCCGTCGGGGCCGGAACGAAGATCGACAACCTCGTCCAGGTCGGCCACAACGTCACGATCGGCCGCCACGACGTCATCTGCGCTCAAACCGGGATCGCGGGTTCGGCCGTTCTCGGCGACGGCGTCGTCCTCGGCGGCCAGGTGGGCATCGCGGGCCACCTCACGGTCGGCGACGGCGCGAAGGTCCAGGCCCAGAGCGGCATCGGGGCCGACGTGCCGCCTGGGCAGGCGCAGCACGGGACGCCGGCTTTCGGCTATCGCGACTATCAGAAGTCCTGGATCGAGCTCCGTCGGCTACCGGAGACCGCACGCCTCGTACGCCGCCTCGCGGAGAAGGCCGGACTCCACAAGGGAGGAGACTCATGAGCGACCCGGGTTCGAAGGCCGATATCCTCGAGATCCTCCGGCTTCTGCCGCACCGCTACCCGTTCCTCCTCGTCGACCGCATCCTCGAGATGTCGCCCGGTCCGGTCGTCGTCGGTTCGAAGGTCGTCGGCCTCAAGAACGTGAGCGTGAACGAGCCTTTCTTCCAGGGCCACTTCCCGGGCAACCCGGTCATGCCCGGTGTCCTGATCATCGAGTGCATGGCGCAGGTCGCCGGGTGCCTCTTTTTCGCGAACGAGCCCGATCCCTCGGGCAAGCTGATGTTCATGACGGGCGTGGACAAGGCCAGGTTCCGGCGTCCGATCGTCCCCGGAGACCAGATCGTCGTGGCCGGCGAAATCGTGAACGTGAGACTCGGCCTCGTGAAGTTCAAGGCGGAGGCCCGCGTGGACGGCGCGCTCTGCGCGGAGGCCGAGATGATGTCGAGCCTCGTCAACCGTCCAGGAGCTGCCTGATGCCGATCCACCCGACGGCCGTCGTCGACGAGTCGGCGTCCGTTCACGCCACGGCCGAAATCGGGCCTTACGCGATCGTGGGCGCGAACGTCACGATCGGAGCGCGAACGACGGTGGGAGCCCACGCCGTGATCGAGGGACCGACCACGCTCGGCGAAGACAACCGCGTCTCGGCGCTGGCCGCGCTCGGGGGTCCTCCGCAGGACCTCAAGTACAAGGGCGAACCGACGACGCTGGTCATCGGGCATCGGAACTCCTTCCGCGAGTTCTGCACGATGCATCGCGGCACTGTCACGGGTCACGGCACGACGATCATCGGCGACGACAACCTCTTCATGGCATACGCGCACGTGGCGCACGACTGTGTCGTCGGGAGCCGAACGGTCTTCGCGAACGGCGCGTCGCTCGCGGGCCATTGCGTCGTCGGAGACGACGCCGTTCTCGGGGCCTTCGCGGGCGTCCGGCAATTCCTGAGGATCGGGCGGCACGCCTTCATCGGGGCGTTTGCGGGCATCAACCACGACATCCTGCCGTTCCTCTGGAGCTCCTCGGATCGCGACGTCCGGGCCTGGAAGGTGAACAGCGTCGGTCTCGAGCGGAAGGGCTTCTCGAAGGAGCGCGTGGCGGCCCTGCAAAAGGCCTACCGCATCCTCCACCGGCATCGGCACGACCGTGCAGCGATGATGGCCGCGCTCGAGCCGGTCGCGGCTTCCTCCGCCGACGTGAAGCTTCTGTACGACTTCATCGCGGAATCGAAGCAGGGCATCCACGGGGCTTGAGAGGTCTCTCTATTTCCTGATCTTTCTTTCTATAACTCTGGAAAGCCTCTTGATCCCTTCTTCGATGACGTCCGGCGGCGCGTACGAGAAGTTCAGGCGCATCGTGCGCTCGCCCCCGCCGCAGGGGTAAAACGCGGCGCCGGGGACGAACGCGACCTTTTCGGCGATCGCCTCGTCGAGGAGCTTCAGCGTGTCGAAGCCCTCGGGCAGCGTCGCCCACAGGAACAGTCCGCCGCCCGGCCGCGTCCAGCGGACGCCCGGGGGCGCGTGCTTGTCGAGCGCGCGGAGCATCGCGTCGCGGCGCTCGCCGTAGACCGCGCGGATGCGGCGGACGTGCGTGTCGAGAAATCCGCCCTTCGAGACCTCGTACGCGACGTGCTGGCAGAACGTCGAGGAGTGGAGGTCGGCGCCCTGCTTGATCTGCACGAGCTTCGAGATGACGACTTCGGGCGCGACGACCCATGCGACCCTCAGGCCCGGCGCGAGCGTCTTGGAGAGCGTCGAGAGGTAGAGGACGTTCCCGGTGAACGCGCGCTCGCCGCTCCCGCATCCGTGCGTCTCCGCGTCGATCCTCACGAGGGACGGGAGGTGCTGGCTCTCGTAGCGGAGCTGCCCGTACGGGTCGTCCTCGACGATCGGGATCCCGGCGCGCGCCGCGCACGCGACGAGGCGCCGGCGGCGCTCCATGCTCAGCGTGACGCCGGCGGGGTTCTGGAAGTTCGGGAGCGCGTAGACGAACTTCGGCCCGGCGCGCAGCTGCTCCTCGAGAGCGTCGACGTCCATTCCGTCGTCATCGATCGGCACGGGGAGGTAGTCGGCCTGGTACGCGTTGAAGGCCTGGAGGGCGCCGAGGTAGGTTGGCGCCTCGACGAGCACGCGGTCGCCCGGGTTGATGAGGAGCTTCCCGATCAGGTCCAGTGCCTGCTGCGAGCCGGAGGTGATCAGGACGTTCTCCGGCTTCACCTCGACGCCGTAGCGGCTCATGTGGCGGACGAGGAGCTCGCGGAGGGGCCGGTAGCCCTCGGTCGTCGTGTACTGGAGGGCCGTCGTGCCGTGGTCCCTGAGGACCCTCTCCGTCGCGGCGCGGATTTCCTCGACGGGGAAGACCTCGGGCGCGGGCAGTCCGCCGGCAAAGGAGATGATGTCGGGCTGTTCCGTGAGCTTTAGGAGCTCGCGGATCATCGAGGCCGTGATGCGCTGCGTCCGTTGCGCGAAACGCTGGGTCCAGAGGGTTTCGGGCGCGTTGGCGGACGGGCGGGATACCAAGCCGTCCGCGATCAGTCCGCCGAGGAGATCCTCCCCGGCCATGGCGATCGTCATGGGCACACCCCTTGAGACGAAGCGTCTCTCGGGGGGCCTCCGCCCGCCATGATGCGGGCTGATCAGGGAAAAAAGAGGGCCCGATTACTCCTCGACGACCTCCACCTTGCGGTGCTTCGCTCGCTCGGCGATGAGCTTGTCCTGGAGGAGACGTGGGACCTCCTCGTAGTGGCCCATTTCCATGTGGAACGAGCCGCGGCCCTGCGTGATGGCGCGCAGGATGGATCCGTACGAGATCATCTCGGCGAGCGGCGCCTCCGCGCGGATGATGGAGTCGTCGCCCTCCTGGTCCATGCCGGCGGGACGACCGCGGCGCGACGTGAGGTCGCCCATCAGGTCGCCCATGTACTCCTGTGGCGCCCGGATCGCGATCTTCATGATCGGCTCGAGGATCGTCGGCTTCGCGCGCTCCATCGCGTCCTTGTACGCGAGCGAGCCTGCGATCTTGAACGCCATTTCCGAGGAGTCGACGTCGTGGTACTGCCCGTCGTAGAGCTCGACGCGGAAGTCGACCATCGGGAAGCCGGCGAGGAAGCCGCGCTTCCTCACGTCCTGGATGCCCTTCTCGACGGCGGGCACGTAGTTGCGCGGAATCGAGCCGCCGTAGAGGTCGTCGACGAACTCGAAGTCCTCGCCGCGCGCGAGGGGCTTGATGCGGATCTTGCAGTCCGCAAACTGGCCGTGGCCGCCGGTCTGCTTCTTGTGGCGGCCGTGCCCCTCGGCCGGGCGCGTGATCGTCTCGCGGTAGGGGACCTTCGGCGGGTGGAGGATGACCTCGACGCCGCTCTTGCGCTTCATGCGCGCGACGGCGATCTCGACGTGGAGCTGCCCGGCCCCCGCGAGGAGAAAGTCGTGCGTGTCCATGTCGCGTGAGAAGTGGAGGGAGGGGTCTTCCTCGATGAGCTTGTGGAGCGCGACGGAAATCTTGTCCTCGTCTCCCTTGGACTTCGGCTCGATCGCGAAGGCGATTGCCGGCTCCGGGAAGGCGGGCGGCGCGAACACGAAAGGCTTCTCCTTCAGGGAGAGCGAGTCGCCCGTGAGCGTTTCCTTGAGCTTCGCGACCCCGCCGATGTCGCCGGCCGGGATCTCGGGCACGTTCTGCATCGCCTTGCCGAGCGGCGAGAACACCTGACCGAAGCGCTCGGGCGTCTCGCGCGTCGGGTTGAGGTACGTCCCGTCGCTCTTGAAAGTGCCCGAGACGACGCGGAAGAGCGTCAGGCGGCCCGCGTACGGGTCCGAGACGGTCTTGAAGACGAACGCGGCCGGTGGGCCGGCCGGGTCGGCGGCGAGGGCTTCGCTCGTCCCGGCCTTGTTGACGGCGACCGTCTGGAAGGAGTCCGCCGTCGGGAGAAGGTCGACGATCTCGTCAAGGAGCTTCTCGACGCCGGTCTCGTGGTCGCCGCTCGCCGTGAAGAGGACGGGAGTGATCCTCCGTTCGCGGATCGCCTTCGTGAGGGCGGGCTTCATCTGCTCCTCCGAGAGGTTGCCCTGCTCGAAGAACGTCTCCATGAGTTTGTCGTCGCCTTCGGCGACCATCTCGACGAGCGCCTCGTGGAGCGACGCCGCGTCCTTCGCGAACTCCTCGGGGATGACGTCGGCAGCCGTCTTCCCGGCGGTGTCCGTCAGATACCCCTGCATCGCGACGAGGTCGATGACCCCCCGGAACGACTTCTCACGCCCGATGGGCGCCTCGAGGCAGACGCAGGTGCGGCCGAACTTCCGGACGAGCTGCTCCATCACGCGGCCGCCGTCCGCGTTCTCGCGGTCCATGCGGTTGACGACGATGAGACGCGGGAGGCCGAGCTCGTCGCACAGCTTCCAGGCCTTCTCGGTCTGGACCTGGACTCCCGCGACGGCGTCCACGACGAGGAGCGCGGCAT
>JBDTML010000016.1:0-11902 GCA_039934255.1 Acidobacteriota bacterium
AGCTCGTCATCGTCTGCGCGTGCATCCTCATTCTCACCGCGATGATCGTGCCGGTGACCCGCTTCGGCGTCGTCCGCCAGAAGGAAATGGAGCTCAAGGCGGCGCTGCGCTCCATGCGGAGCGCGATCGACGACTTCAAGCGTCTCTCTGACCAGGGCCTCATCCCGGTGGACCTCGATACCGAGGGGTATCCGAAGACGCTCGAGAAGCTCGCGGACGGAGTCGATCTCGTGGGTCAGGTCAAGAAGAAGAAGAGGTTCATCAGGAAGATCCCGATCGACCCGATGACCGGCAAGGCGGAATGGGGTCTTCGAAGCTACCAGGACGACCCGGACGCGCGCTCGTGGGGCCGGCAGAACGTGTACGACGTGTACTCGCTCTCGCCGCTGACGGGACTCGATAAGACGAAATACAAGGACTGGTGATGCGAAGAGAAAAGGGCTTCACTCTCGTCGAGCTTCTCGTCGTGATGGCGATCATGGGCATTCTCGTGGCCGTCGCGGTCCCGCAGCTCCAGAAAGCTCCGATCCGCGCGAAAGAGGCCACCTTGCGCGAGGACCTCTTCACGTTTCGCTCGTGTCTCGACCAGTACTACGCGGACAAGGGCCACTATCCGGAGACGCTCCAGACGCTCGTGACGGACAAGTACATCCGGAAGATCCCGATCGACCCGTTCACGAAATCGGCCGACACGTGGCAGGTCGTCATGGACGAACCGGACTCTTCGGAAACGGCGTCGCAGGACCCGCCGGGCATCATCGACGTGAAGAGCGGCGCGAAACAGCCGTCGCTCGACGGGTCTCTCTACAACACGTGGTGAAGGTGACCCGCCCGAGCCGGGGCTACACGCTCGTCGCGCTCATCGTCGGAATGGCGGTGATGGCGATTCTCATCGCGGCGGTGCTTCCCCTGGCGTCGACCGAGGCGCAGCGCGACAAGGAGGCCGAGCTCATCTTCCGGGGGACCCAGTACGCGGAGGGGATCCGCAACTTCCGGAAGCGCTACGGCCGGTACCCGAACACACTGAAAGAGATGTTCGAGATTCGCCCGAGGACGCTGCGCAAGCTCTGGAAGGACCCGATGACGAATTCCAACAACTGGGGCCTCATTACGCTGGCGAGCGGGGTGCCGCTCCCGGGAGCGAGGCAGGGAGGCCTGCCCGGCGCCGGCCCGCTGACACCCACTCCCGCACCGACGCCGCAGCCGGGGGCCGGAGGCGGGTTCGGGACGAGCAAACCTGGGGACGCTCCGCCCGGCCCCATCACGGGCGTCTACTCGACGTCGAAGAAGAAGGGCTATCGCCAGTTCACGGGGCGCGAGAACTACAACGAGTGGCGCTTCACGGAGCAAACGATTTTGAACCAGTCTCCATCCGGTCCGCCGCTCCCGCCAGGGCCTGGCATCGGGCGCTGAGCCGGAGCACCGAGAACCGCGGATATCTTGCTGCCCGCATAGAGCCCCTGCACCTTTGGACAATCTCGAGGCATGTTGGCTGAGAACTTGATGCCACTGTACTAACCCGATCGGGTTAATACACCTGCACCATTGATCTGGAAGGGGCACCATTCCTACGTTGGAGAGGCGGCCTCTATGAAGAAACGGGGATTGTACGAACCTATTATGGAAATCTCTACGGTAATCCCAACGGTCATGGATTCTCGCTCCCCAATCCCCAAACACCTGCCTTCGACCGAGCCAATAACGTGGAGCGCGTAACGATCCGAACCGAAGAGGCGCCATCGGCGGGTAGCAGCATGACGGCGACCGTGACCGCTCTCACCTACGGAGGTGTCACCTGCCAGCACTATCCCCTCCGAGAAGGTTGTTTCCAGCGCTTCAGCCTGGACTTTGCGGTCTTTGTCGACAATGCGCACTAGACTCGGGCCGGTAACCGCCTTCACAGTCGGTCTTGTCGCCGCAGCCGCTTCGGGCGTAGCGCACGCGGAGGACGTGACTTACTACGTGCCGTTCGTGCGAACGTCATTTTCGGCAATACCGGGGGTTCCTGGCAGGCCGCTCTCGTACGTGTATTGGGCCTCGACCCTGTCGGCGTTCAACACTAGCGGGACGCCGGCACGGGTTTCCTACAAGGCTTTATTTGGGAGCGGTCTTTTTGGCCCGTTCCCCAGTTGTCGCGACGCGGTCATTCTTCCATTCGCGGGCATTGAAATGGAGACGACGGAGGGCGGTTGCATAGGCGCAGGTAGAGGGCCTGGCTTCGTCGAGTTGACCGCGGATACCAGCGTCGCGGTCAGAGGCGACGTACAGCGGGTAATTGGGGTGGCAGAGTGTGGCGGGGGAACCACAATTGACGGGACGCTGGGTTATAACATCGTGTCGCAGGGGACGGCGCCTCTGCCCGTTTACAAAAGCCTGATGCCGGCAAACAGTACAGCCGTGGCCGGCCCAGTGGATCTCGGGGCTCGCGACGATCCACGTACGTGTATCACGGGATCGCTCACGCACCAACGGCGGGTGAATGTCACGCTTTTCAACGCCGGTGTCGTCACCGCTGATTTTCGGGTGGCCGGACGCCGATTGAGGCAGCGGCCGGATCCAGTATTTGAAATACCCGTCGTTCTCGGACCACTAGAGGTGCGGCAGCTCAATTCTATTCCGATCGCGATCAGTGACGACCTGCAGTTGAATGAAGGCTTCGATGCTCGGATCTGGTTGAGCATTACGGCTTCACAACCGTTTCTCGCTTACGTTACAACAATCTTCGAAGGCGGCGAACCGGGGACCAATGCCGTTACGGTTTACGAAGCACGTGGGCCCGAACAGTAAAGGTGTGAACCATGTATACGCAACTTATCCGGGCCGCGAAAGATCGGCACGCGGCACTCCTCGCGTCGCTTGGTCTAGGAGTCGCAATAGCAGTGACGGGAGAGCTCCGCGGCGCCGTAGACCTCCGTGTCGTGTGGAATATCCCCAGCCAAAGCTGTTTGATAACCGGGCAGAACGTAAACGTCGCGCTTCGCGTGTCAACAGGGGGCGGCACTGCCCACCACGTGGTCGTTTCTGATAAGTTGCCTTCGGGAACAAAGTTTGCCCAGTTGAATGCCTCGCCAGAATGTTCCGCGCTGCTATGCCCCGAGACGGTGATCTGCCAGCTGAATACGATGCAAGGGGACCGTGATCTCGTCGTTCGTGCCCATGTCGATCAGGAAGTGAGACTGCCGGGGTGGGAAGTGTTCGGGAGCGGGTTTCGATCTGGCGCAACCGTGAAGGTGGGACCGACGGGTCTGGGAACTCCGGGCTACGTCTCATCAGGTCAGCTCAACAGCCTATCGCCGGCGCTTCCTCTCGGTCAGTATGACGTGGTGGTCACGAATCCCGACGGTGGTATTGCGACATTGATAGGCGGGTACATCGTCCCGGATCCGGTGCCAACCGGGTTCCAGTCGCTTACCCCTTGCAGGGTCTTCGACACGCGAGACTCGGATGGGGCTGGGACGATCGGTATTGCGAATAACTCGCAGGGAACTGTCGACGTGATTCTGGACGCGTTCGGGTATCTCCAGTAGCGCTCCGCTTCGCGAAACTCGCGCCGCGTCGCGCACTGCCGGCTCGAGGACGCGCGCCGCGAAAGCCTGCCCGGCCGCGCTCCAGTGGATGCCACCGGCCGGGGAGAACAGCGCCTCGCCCGCAGCCGTCGCGGCCCGGAACGGCGGGAGGAGGTCGACGACCGGCACGTTCCTTCGCGCGCAGGCCTCCTTGACGCGTGAGAAGCCGTCGGGGTCGAGCGCCTCCGGGCCGAGCGCGTAAACCCGGAGTACCTTCGCCTTCACGGCGTCGTCCACGAGAAATCTCGGCGGGATCGTGAAGACGAGGGGCGTGGCGCCGAGGGCGCGCGCCTCGCGGGCGATGGCGGCGAGGAGAGCCCATGTGAGGTCGAACTCCGGGCTTCGGGACGGCGGCGTGTCGCGGAGAGAGAGGTCGAGCATGACGGGCCGTGCTTCGGGCGCCTCCGGCGCGCCCCCGCCCTCCGCCCTCCGGAAAGCGCGGCGCGAAAGCGACCAGAGGTGCGAGCCCCGGCCGAGAAACGCGTCCAGGCGCGCGAACGCTGAATGTCCGTGCGACTCTCCCGGCGGCAGGAGCGTGAGGACGCCGTTCTTGTCCCCCTTTTCGGGGACGAAGCGCGGCTTCTCCATGTCGTAGATCCTCGAGCTCGCGTTCTCCATCACGTCGTTCCAGAAGAATCCCGCGAGGACGACGTCCGGCGACAGGCGGGGTCCCCAGCGACGCAACGTCAGAAGGGCCTGGTCCGTCCCGTAGCCCGGCACCGCGAGGTTGACGACCTCGAAAGCCGGTCCGAGAAGATCCGCGAGCCGGGACGTGAGCGTCTCGCTCTGCCGGACGCCGCTTCCGAAGACGAACGAATCGCCCAGGACGGCGACACGTGTCACGCCGGCGGCCTTTCCGGCGTGGGCGACGTCGCGGAAGCCGAACGCATTCGTCCGCAGGCCCGCCTGCCAGGGTTCGTCGCTCGCGAGGCCGTCGATGTCCGGCCGAAGCGTCCAGCCCAGCTCCGGGTCGATGCGCACGAGAGGCCCGCCGGCCCGGGGCGCGGCGTAGCGTTCGGCGAGGGGCTGAGGGAAGAACAGCCGAAGGCCGGTTTCCGCGACGAGGGCGGAGAGCGCGAGCGCGGTCAGCGTGAGAGCGGCATTGCGCCGGAAATCCTTCGAGGCGATCGCTCGCTCCTTTCGTCCCGACTCATTGTCGCCCCGGCGCGTTCCAAACCTCTCTCCTCGAACTAGAATCGGCCGTGCTCGTCAAGAAGCTTCCGGATGGGACGGCGGTGTGGCTGGACCCGATGCGCGACGTCCGAAGCCTCGCGCTCTCGGTCACGATGGCCGGCGGCTCGGCGGGCGAGGAGCCGGAAGAGCGCGGCGCGACGCATTTTCTGGAGCATCTTCTTTTCAAGAGGACGCGCCGCCGTTCGGGCGCGGCCGTCGCGCGCATCACGGACCGGCTCGGCGGGGAGTGCGACGCGTACACGACGAAAGAGTCCGTCTCGTTTCACGCGCGCGTCCCGTCGGAACGGGCGGCGGAGGCGGTGGACCTCCTCCTCGACCTCACGGCGGCGCCCGCGTTCACCGCCGCCGACGTGGAGGTCGAACGCGGCGTGATCCTCGAGGAGATGGCCGAGGCGGAAGACCTCGCCGAAGACCTGCTGCACGAGGCGTTCCTCCGGCGCCTCTGGCCGGCGCACGCTCTCGGCGCGCCCATTCTCGGAACGAGAGAGTCGGTGACGAATCTCGGGCGCGCCCGCCTCGCGGCGCGCTTCCGCGCGATCGCGCGCCCCGAAGGCACGCTCGTCGCGGCCGCGGGCGCCTTCGATCCGGACCGGCTCGTGGATCTCCTGGCGCGCGCCCGCGCAAAGAGCCCCCGGGCGCATCCGGCCGGGCCGGCCGCACCCGCGCCCGCGCCGGCGAAGCCGCGCGCGGCCCGGTCCGCGTTTCACCTGGCGCGGCCGGACCTTCAGCAGACGCACCTTCTCGTGGGCGGACCGACGATTCCGTTCGCCCATCCGCTCGTTCCGGCCGCGTGGATCGCGGCCGAAGTGCTCGGCGGCGGCGTCTCGTCGCGCCTCTGGCGCGACGTGCGCGAGCGGCGCGGACTGGCCTACTCCATCGGGACGGGCCTGACCCTGCATCGAGCGGCGGGCGTCTCCCTCATCTCCGCCGCGACGCAGCCGAAGAACCTCGCGCGGCTCGTCGCGACGACGGCCCGGGCTCTCCGGCGCTTCCGCGAAGAGGGCGTCACGCGGCCGGAGCTCGCGCGCGCCCGAAACCAGTTTCACGCGGAGGCCGCGCTCTCTCTCGAGTCGACGGCCGCGCGGCGCGAAAGCGCCGTTCGCGCCTGGCTCTATCGGGGCCGCCCCTACTCGACGGAGCAGTTCCTTGCGGACGTGGACCGCGTGACGCTGAACGACGTTTCGGCCGCCATTGCATCCCTCTATGGCTCCTCGAAGGGCTCGGGCCCGTTCAGTCTTGGCATCGCCGGGCCGCTGCCGGCGGGGACGCGGCCCGAAGCTTTCGTGCGCCATCTCGCCGACGATGTCTCCGAGGCGCTCGCGGCGTGACGGCCCAGCCGACCGGCCTTCCCGTCCGCGTGCGCTACCGCATGGCCGAGGCGTTTCGGGATCTCGCTCCTCCGGCCTATGCGTCGCCGGGCGCCGCTGGCGCCGACTTGCGCGCCGCGGTCGAGGAGCCGCTCGTCGTGGCTCCCGGGGCGCGACTCGTGGTCCCGACGGGCCTCGTGCTCGAGATCCCTCAGGGCTTCGAGGGGCAGGTGCGCGCGCGTTCGGGCCTTGCGCTCAAGAAGGGCCTCGCTCTCGCGAACGGCGTCGGGACGATCGACGCGGACTATCGCGGAGAGGTCGGCGTCCTCGTCGTCAACCTCGGCAGCGAGCCCGTGACTCTCGCGCGGGGGGACCGGATCGCGCAGCTGGTGATCGCGCCCGTCGCGCGCGCCCTGTTCGAGGAGGCTCCCCGGCTGGCGCAAACGGAGCGGGGAGACGGCGGCTTCGGAAGCACGGGGGCGCGGTGAGCGGCGTCGGAGGACTTCTCGAGGTCTGTTTTCTCGGATCGGGCTCCTCCGGAAACTGCGCTGTGGTGCGCGTGAACGGAACGAGCGTTCTCGTGGACGCCGGCCTCTCGATGAAGGAGACCGAGCGCCGGCTCGCCCTGCGCGGCTCCTCGCTCGACGAGATTTCCGCGATCTTCATCACGCACGAGCACGCGGACCACGTGCACGCGGCTCTCGACCTGAACCGCAAGCGCGGCATTCCCGTCTACGCTTCCCGCGGGACCGCCATCGCCGGCGGATTTCCCGGCCCCCTCTTCGCCGACGTGCGGCCCGTCGCCGGCGGGAGAGAGTTCGTCGTGGGTGATCTCCACGTGCGCGTCACGTCCACACCGCACGACGGTGCCGAATCGGTGTGCTACGTCTTCGCGGAGGCCGGGGGGCGCCGCGTCGGAATCGTGACGGATCTCGGGCATCTCTCGCGAGCGGTCCTCGAGGCGCTTGGGGATTGCGAGGTGCTCGGGCTCGAGGCGAACCACGACGAGGACCTCCTGCGCTCGGGTCCGTATCCTCCCTATCTCAAGAAACGCATTCTCTCGGCCGTGGGCCACCTGTCGAACGAATGCGCCGCCGACGGATTGAAGAGCCTCGTCGGGCCTCGCACGGCCGCGGTCGTCGCCCTTCACCTCTCGCGGCACAACAATACGCGGGCTCTCGCCGAAAGGGTCTTTCGCGAGGGGCTCGCGACGACGGGGACCCGCGCGACGCTGACGGTCGCCCGGCACGACGTGCCTACGGAATGGATCGGCGCGTACACGTGAAGAAGAGGAGTCGACGATGACGGTTCTCGTGAAGGTCATGCTCAAGCCGGGTGTCCTGGATCCCCAGGGAAAGGCCATTGCCGACGCCCTCCACCGCCTCGGCTACGGCGCCGTCACGGACGTCCGGGCCGGGAAGCTCTTCCGCATCGAGGTTCAGACGGACGATTCGAAGGTGGCGCGGGAGGTGGGTTCCCAGATGGCGGAGAAGTTGCTCGCGAATCCCGTCATCGAGGACTACGAGCTCGTTCTCGAGGAATCCGGGGCGGTGGCCGGCACGGAAGCCGGAGAACCGCGGTGAGCGGTGCCGCGCCGGCCGGTGTTGCGGGCACGCCGCGGGTCGCCGTGGTCGTGTTTCCGGGCAGCAACTGCGACGAGGACGCGGCCGTCGCGTCACGGAACGTCCTCGGGGCGGACGTGAAGATGGTGCGGCACGACGAGCGCGCCCTCGGCGATCCCGACCTCGTGATCCTCCCGGGAGGGTTCTCGTACGGCGACTACCTGAGGAGCGGCGCGATGGCGCGTTTCTCGCCCGTGATGGAGTCCGTCGCGGCGTTCGCGGGGCAGGGCGGAGCGGTGCTCGGCATCTGCAACGGCTTCCAGATCCTGTGCGAGGCCGGGCTCCTGCCGGGGGCGATGCTCCGGAACGAAGGCCTCCGCTTCGTGTGCCGGGACGTTTTCCTGCGCGTCGAATCGAAGCGCACCCCGTTCACGCTCGCGATCAACAAAGGCGACGTCCTTCGCATGCCCATCGCCCACGGAGACGGGAACTGGACCGCCGAGAAAAGGGTGTACGAGGAGATGCTCGCGCGGGACCAGGTTGTCTTCCGCTACGTGCTCGCGGACGGCTCGAGGGGGCACGGGGGCAATCCGAACGGCTCCCTGGACGACGTGGCGGGCATCTGCAACGTGAAGGGCAACATCGTGGGGCTGATGCCTCATCCGGAGCGCGCTGCGGAAGAGCTTCTCGGCGGCACGGACGGGGCGCGCCTCTTCAAGTCCTTCGCGACGACGCGCATGGCGATGCACGGGGCGTAGTACACCTTTTTGGTAGAATTACACCATGGCGCTGAACATCAAGGATCCCGTCGCCGAAACGCTCGCCGCCCAGGTGGCGGAAATGGCGGGTGAAAGCAAGACCGAGGCGGTGCGCGTGGCTCTTCGTGAGCGGCGCGACAGGCTTGCCCTCTCGGGAGCGGCAGCGGCGAAACGCGAGCGCATTCGTCGCTTCCTCGAAGAAGTGGTGTGGCCGACGATTCCGAAGAAGTTTCTCGGGAGAGGGGTCACCAAAAAGGAGCGCGAGGCCATCCTCGGGTACGGCCCCCACGGCGTGTGATTCTCGACTCGTCCGCGATCATCGCTATCTTGCTCAGAGAAGACGCGGCCGACGAGCTGGAGGCGAAGGTTGCCGCTGCCGCGGCGCTTGGCGTCGGGGCACCCACGTTTGTCGAGACGCTTATGGTCCTCACGACGCGATTCGGACCCGCCGCCGCCGCGCACCTGGAGGGATTCCTGCAACGCGGCGGTGCCGTCGTCGTCCCCTTCTCGGAGGATCACGCGCGTGAGGCAGCCGAGGCGTTCGCACGTTTCGGGAAGGGTCGTCACCGCGCCGCGCTGAACTTCGGAGACTGCATGAGCTATGCGGTCGCGAAGCTCGCCGGACAGCCGCTCCTCTGCAGCGGGCACGACTTCGCGAAGACCGACATCGAGCTCGCCTGAGCTCAGCGCGTCTTCATCCACGCCACGCACGTCTCAACCTCTTTCCGCATCGCGGCGGGAGAGTGGGCCTCGAACGTCTCGCCGTGGCCGGGGAAGATCCGAGTAAACGAGAAGTCGAGCAAACGCTCCATCGAGCGGATCTGCTCCTCCCACGAGTACCAGCACGCGTCGCGGAACCCGACGAGGTGGCCGCGCCGCTTCGACCACGCGAGGTGGTCGCCCGTGAAGAGCGCGTCCCGGAAGAGGAGAACCGCGTGGCCGCGCGTGTGGCCGGGGGTCGGGATCGCGAGGAGGTCGTCCGCGAGCCGGACGGGCTCGTCGCCCGTCAGCGTTCGCTCCGGAGGCTCGCCGAGGGCGTCGGCGTCCCGCTCGTGGATCACGCGATCGCACCCGAAACGCTTCCGAAGCGCCGCGTGGTCGGCGACGTCGTCGCGATGCGTCAGGAACAGCGTCGTCACGCCGCCGAGCCTCTCGAGTCCCTTGAGCAGGGGGGCGGCCGCGCGCGGAGAGTCCACGAGGACGTTCCCTTCCGGACGTTTCAGGAGCCAGCTCCACGCCCCGAACGATTTCTCCGAGGTGTAGCCGCAGAAATAGACGTCGCCGGAGGCGCGCTCGGGGAAGGCGTTCGCTGCGTCCCGCGTCTGGCGTGCGCGGGAGCCGGCCCCGATCGACCCCGTCGGGCACGCGACGAGCGCCCGCAGCGCGCGGCCCTCGGCCGCGGCGTCTCCCGGCTGGCGCGCCACGAAGGAGAAGCCGCGTCCCTGGGCGAAGACCTCGGGCGCCATCTGCCGGCACGTCGCGCAGTCGATGCACGTGCGGTCGACGTAGAAGTCTCCTTCCGCGTTCTCGGGAAGGCGCTCGGACAGCTTCGCCACGCCGGGAAAACACGCCCATGCGTCCTGCTATTCCGCTCATTCAAGAGGAGCCCTAGAATGCAATTCGGTTAAGGCCTCTGACACACGATCTTGTGACCCCGCTCTGAGAACCCGGCGCCGCCCCGAGCGGCGCCGCGCCGTTCTCGCGTCCGGCCGCGCCAGCGGCCGCGTCACCCGTGCGCCTCCCGACAACCTTCATCAAGGAGAAATCCATGACGCTCCTCGAGCGTTTCGGTTGGTCAGCGTTCTTCGAATCCCGATTTCTCCCCTTCGCGGAGGAAGGGCTCGTTCCCGCGCGCGTCGTCCGCGAGGAACGGGAGTCCTGTCTGGTCGTCGCTCCGGACGGCGAGTTCGTCGCCGAGACCTCGGGCCGTCTGCGGCACGCGGCGAAGAGCCGCCTCGATTTGCCGGCCGTGGGCGACTGGGTCGCCCTCCGTTCGTCGTCGTATCGAGGTCCGGAGGTCATCGACGCCGTGCTCCCGCGCCGCAACCGTCTCGCCCGCAAGGCCGCAGGGGATGCGGCGCGCGTGCAGGTTCTCGCGGCCAACGTGGACGTGCTTCTCATCACGATGGCGCTCGACGGCGACTTCAACCCACGGCGTCTCGAGCGCTACGCCGCGCTCGCGTGGGAGAGCGAGGCGATTCCGCTCGTCGTTCTCACGAAGGCCGACTCGTGCGCGAACGTCGAGCCGCGCGTCGCG
Source organism: Acidobacteriota bacterium (assembly GCA_039934255.1). Taxonomy (GTDB): domain Bacteria; phylum Acidobacteriota; class Thermoanaerobaculia; order UBA5066; family UBA5066; genus Fen-183. The sequence goes on from JBDTML010000016.1 coordinate 10,645, forward strand.
GAGGCCCGCGCGGTCACCGCCGCCGACGCGCTCGCGGTGAGCGCCGCGACGGGCGCCGGCCTCCCTGCGCTTGCCGCGTTTCTCCTCCCCGGGAAGACGCATGCCCTCCTCGGCATGTCCGGCGTCGGGAAGTCGACGCTCGTGAACGCGCTTTTCGGCATCGGAGTCCAGGCCGTCGGAGAGACGAGGGCTTCGGACGGCCGGGGCCGCCACACGACGACGCGCCGCGACCTCCTGCTCCTGCCCGAAGGCGCCCTCCTGCTGGATGCGCCCGGAATGCGCGAGCTGGCCCTGTGGGACGGCCCGGGAGACGCCGCGTTCGAGGACATCGAGTCCCTCGCCCCCGGGTGCCGATTCCGCGACTGCGCACACGGCGGGGAGCCGGGCTGCGCCGTGGGGGCGGCCGTCGCGGAGGGCCGGCTCGATCGAGGAAGACTCGAGAGCCATCGGAAGCTCCTGAAGGAGAGCGCGTGGCTTTCGCGAAGGGAGGATGCGGGCCTCGCGAGGGCCGAGCGTGAACGCTGGAAGTCGCTCACCTGCGACGCGAAGAGGCAGGCGCGTTTCAAGCGGGAGCCGCAATGAGTTAACGTCCCGCCACCCATGCAGCAGCCGTCCGGCGCCCCGCGGCGCCTTATCGGCCTCGTAGACGCCACGGCCCTCGTCGTCGGCTCGATGATCGGTTCGGGCATCTTCATCGTCTCGGCCGAGTCCGCGCGGCTCGTCGGAACGCCGGCCCGGCTCCTTGCGGTGTGGCTCGTGGCCGGCCTGCTCACGCTCCTCGCCGCGAACGCGTGCGCCGAGCTCGCGACGATGTTCCCGCTCGCGGGCGGCCCCTACGTCTTCTTTCGCGAGGCTTACGGACCGCTCTACGGCTTCCTCTACGGCTGGACGACGGTGCTCGTCATCCAGACGGGCACGATCGCGGCCGTCGCCGTCGCGTTCTCGAAGTTTCTCGGAATCCTCGTGCCTGCGGTCTCGGGCGGTGCGACGAAAGTCGTCGCGGCGCTCGTCGTGCTGGTCCTGACGGGCACGAACGCGCTCGGACTGCGGGCTGGCACGCGCGTCCAGAACACGCTCACCGCGATCAAGGTCGCCGCCCTCGTGGCCCTCACCGCCGGAGGGATCCTCTTCGGAAAAGCTCCCCCAGCCCCAACTGCGGGGGCCGCGGGCGCCGAAGCCCCGGGCATCGGCGTTCTCGTCCTGGCCTTCGCGCTCGCGCTCGTCGGTCCCGCGTTCTCGCAGTCCGCGTGGACGAACG
>JBDTML010000017.1:0-10124 GCA_039934255.1 Acidobacteriota bacterium
AGCGTCTGGGACGTGGAGCTCGGCGCCGAGTGGAAGACGAAGAGCCTGCTCTTCAAGGTCAACCTGTACGACATGGAGTTCCGCGACGAGATTGCCGCGACGGGGGAGCTCTCGGCGATCGGCCAGGCGCTCCGTCAGAACGTAGACAGGAGCTTCCGCCGCGGGATCGAGATCGAGGCATCCTGGCAGGCACTCGACGTCCTGCGGATCTCGGCGTCGGCAAACGCGAGCCGCAACCGGATCTCGACGTGGACGCAGTTCTACGACGTGTACGACGCGAACGGGGACCCCGCAGGAGCGATGAGTCGGACGTACCGCGACGTCGCGCCCGTCGCGACGCCGGCATTTCAAGCAGCGCTCGGCGCCGAGACGACGGCGATGCGCGGCCTTACGATCGGCGCGATCGCCCGGTACGTCGCGGCCTCGTGGCTGGACAACACGAACACCCCAGGTCTCGAAGCACCGAGGACATTTCAACTGGACGCCGCGCTCGTCGTGGACCTCTCACGCTGGATTTCGGCGGGAAGGCCGCGGCTCAAGGTGCAGGTCAACAACGTTCTCGACAACCGCAGGCTCTGGCCGCGCGGCTACTCGTACCTCTACGCGAACCGGGACGCCTCGGGCGTCGAGACGCTCGCGGGCGTGCCGTATTACTACCCGCTCGCGACGCGCAGCGCGTACGTGTCGCTGGACGTGGGGTTCTGAGATGCGCCGCGTCGTCCTGACCGGAGGCGAGTGCACGGGCAAGACGACGCTCGCCCGCGCGCTCGCCGCGCGGTGGCGGACGACGTGGGCCGCCGAGGCCGCGCGCGAGGTGGCGCTCGCCCGCGCGGGCGTCCTCGGCCCGGAGGACGTACCCGTGATCGCGAAGACGCACGTCCGGCTCGCGGACGCGGCGGAGCGCGCTGCGCTGGAGGCGGGCCACCCGATCGTCTTTCTCGACCAGGACCTCTTCTCGACGGCCGTCTACGCGCGGCACTACTACGGGAGCTGTCCTTCGTGGATCGAGCGGCTCGCCGCCGAGAGGCGGGGCGACCTCTATCTCCTGTGCGCGCCGGACCTGCCGTGGGAATCCGACGGTCTGCGCGATCGGCCAGCGGCACGGGACGAGATGCACGCGCTCTTCGCGGCGGCGCTCGGCGCGGCGGGCGCCCGCGTCGCGGACGTGACGGGCCGCGGGAGCGAGCGCGAGGAAATCGCAGCCGCGGCCGTGGGGGAGGAGCTGGGCTTCTGAGCCTTACTCCGCCAGGAGCGCCTTCTTCGCCGCGGTGAGCTCGCGAAGCTTGTCCGCACCGACCTCCGGGTAATGCAGGTCGAGCGAGTCCAACGCCTCGATCACCGCGGCCGCGACGACGACTCGGGTGAACCACTTGTTATCGGCGGGAACGACGTACCAGGGCGAGTCCTCCGTGGACGTCTCCCTGATCATTTCCTCGTACGCCTTCATGTACTCCTTCCAGTGCGCGCGCTCCCTGGCGTCGGAGGCCGAGAACTTCCAGTTCTTGTCGGGGTTCTCGATCCGCTCGAGAAAGCGCCTCTTCTGCTCCGCGCGCGACACGTGGAGGAAGAACTTTCGCACGATGACGCCGTTGTTCGCGAGATAGCGCTCGTAGCTCCGGATGTCCCGGTAGCGGTTCTCCCAGATGTCTTTCCCGATCAGCCGGGGCGGAATCTTGGCGCTCTCGAGAAGCTCCGGGTGCACCTTCACGACGAGGACGTCCTCGTAGTACGAGCGGTTGAAAATTCCGATGCGCCCCCGCTCGGGCAGCTGCTTGTTGCAGCGCCAGAGGAAGTCGTGGTCGAGCTCCTCGGACGACGGCGCCTTGAACGAGGCGACCTGGCAGCCCTGGGGATTGACGCCGGACATCACGTGCTTGATGGCCCCGTCCTTCCCGGCCGCGTCCATGGCCTGGAAGATCAGGAGCACGCTCCAGCGGTCCTGCGCGTAGAGCATGTCCTGCAGTTTCGCGAGGGCCTCGACCCCGTTCTGCAGGGCCTCCTTCGAACGCGGCTTGGCCTCGGAGCCGAGGCCGGCGGTTTCGCCGGGGTCGACGTCTTTCAGCCGGAATTTCTTTCCTTTGCCGACCCGATAGGGCCGAATGAACTTCCGGGCCTTCTTGATGAACGCGTCGAGATCCACGTTTGCGGGGCGTTCTTCCGGAGCCTTCGACTTGCGGGCCATGGAGTCTCCTTCAGGGACGTTGTCCGGCTATATTCTGCGACGTTACCGCGCCTTCGGGCGAGGCCTCCGCCTCTGGAAAGGAATCGGACGATGTCGACCGCTCTCCTGCCCCTGTCCAAGCGGGCCGCGTGGAAGGCCCTTCGAAACCATGCCCGGAAGGTCGAGGCGCTGCACCTCCGCGATCTCTTCGCGAAAGACCCGAAGCGGGCGGACCGCCTGACCGTCGAGGCCGTGGGCCTCACGCTCGACTATTCGAAGAACCGCGTGACGGACGAGACGATGAAACTGCTCGTATCGCTGGCGAAGGAGTCCGGCCTCAGACCCCGGATCAACGCGATGTTCCAGGGGAAGAAGATCAACGTCACCGAGAAGAGGGCCGTCCTCCATGTGGCGCTCCGTGCGCCGAAGGGCGCCTCGATCGTCGTCGATGGCAAGAACGTCGTCCCCGAGGTGCACGCGGCCCTCGACAAGATGGCCGAGTTCTCGAACCGGGTCAGGGGCGGCGCGTGGAAGGGCCACACGGGGAAGCGAATCCGGAACGTCGTCAACATCGGGATCGGCGGTTCGGATCTCGGGCCCGTCATGGCGTACGAAGCGCTCCGACACTATAGCGAGCGCTCGATGGCGTTCCGGTTCGTCTCCAACGTGGACGGGACCGACTTCGCGGAGGCGGTCCGCGAGCTCGACGCCACCGAAACCCTCTTCATCGTCTCGTCGAAGACCTTCACGACGCTCGAGACGCTGACGAACGCCGAGTCGGCGCGCGCCTGGTGCCTCGAACGGCTCGGCAGGGACCCGAAGGCGGTCGCGAAGCATTTCGTGGCGGTCTCGACGAACGCCGGGAAAGTCGCCGCGTTCGGCATCGACACGGCGAACATGTTCGGCTTCTGGGACTGGGTCGGCGGACGCTACTCGATGACTTCGTCGATCGGTCTGTCGACGATGCTCGCGATCGGTCCCGAGAACTTTCGCTCGATGCTCGACGGCTTCCACGCCATGGACGAGCACTTCCGCACGGCTCCGTTCGAGAAGAACCTTCCGGTCCTGATGGGCCTTCTGACCCTCTGGTACACGGACTTCTTCGACGCCCAGACCGTCGCCGTCCTCCCATACGAGCAGTACCTGAAGCGTTTTCCTGCTTACCTCCAGCAGCTCACGATGGAGAGCAACGGCAAACACGTGACGCTCGATGGAAGGCGCGTCCAGACGGACACGAGTCCGGTTTACTGGGGCGAGCCGGGGACGAATGGGCAGCACTCCTTCTACCAGCTCATTCACCAGGGGACGCGGCTCATCCCGTGCGACTTCATCGCGTTCGTCGAGCCCTTGAACCCGCTCGGCCGGCACCACGACATCCTGATGGCGAACGTCTTCGCGCAGACCGAAGCGCTGGCCTTCGGGAAGACGCCGGCCGAGGTGGAAGCGGAAGGGACGCCGGACGGGCTCGTGCCGCACCGGGTTTTCGAGGGGAACCGTCCCTCGAACACGATCCTCGCGCAGAGGCTCACCCCCGAGTCCCTCGGCGCGCTCGTCGCGCTCTACGAGCACTCCGTCTTCACGCAGGGCGCCATCTGGGGCATCGACTCGTTCGACCAGTGGGGCGTCGAGCTGGGGAAGGTGCTGGCTCAGCGGATCATTCCGGAGCTGGAAGGAAAGCACGAGCCGGCGCTCACGCACGACGGCTCGACGAACGCCCTGATCCGCCGGTATCGGAACGCGAAGAAGAGGAGGATCTGATGCAACTCGGAATGATCGGGCTCGGACGGATGGGGGCGAACATGGTGCGCCGGCTGATCGGTGGCGGCCACGAGTGCGTGGTCTTCGACAGGGCGCCGAAGGCGGTGACCGATCTCGCGAAGGAGAAGGCGGTCGGCGCCTCCTCCCTCGCCGACTTCGTGAAGAAGCTCGCGAAGCCGCGTGCCGTCTGGCTCATGGTGCCCGCCGCCGTCGTCGACGCGTCGATCGACGGCCTGCTGCCGCTCCTCGAGAAGGGCGACACGCTGATCGACGGCGGCAACTCGTACTACATCGACGACATCCGCCGCGCGAAGGAGCTCGCCTCGAAGGGGATCCACTACGTGGACGTCGGGACGAGCGGCGGCGTGTGGGGTCTCGAGCGCGGCTACTGCATGATGATCGGGGGCGAGAAGGACGTCGTGAAACGTCTCGATCCGATCCTCAGGCGGCTCGCCCCGGGCAAGGGAGACGTTCCGCAGACGCCGGGGCGCGAGAAGGCGCAGGCCAACGGGACGGCGGAGGACGGCTATCTTCACTGCGGGCCTAACGGCGCGGGCCACTTCGTCAAGATGGTCCACAACGGAATCGAGTACGGCCTCATGGCGGCTTACGCGGAGGGGTTCGGGATCCTCCGCTCCGCGAACGTCGGCAAGGAGACGCACGCGAGCGACGCCGAGACGACGCCACTTCGCGACCCCGAGAACTACGTGTACGACCTGAACCTCCCCGACATCGCCGAGGTCTGGCGGCGGGGGAGCGTCGTCGCGTCGTGGCTCCTCGACCTGACCGCCGCAGCGCTGATCGAGGACCCCGCGCTCGCGAATTTCGCGGGCCGCGTCTCCGACTCCGGCGAGGGGCGCTGGACGATCAAGGCGGCCATCGACGAGGCCGTTCCCGCGCCCGTCCTGACGGCGGCTCTCTACGAGCGCTTCTCCTCACGCGGTGAGGCGGACTTCCAGAACAAGCTCCTCTCGGCGATGCGCTTTCAGTTCGGCGGGCATCACGAGAAACCGTCGACGTGAGGAGCCTCCTCCCCGGAATCGCCCTGGTTCTCGCCATCGCGGTGCCGGCCCGGATCATCCAGAGCCTCATCACGGTTTCCGGGAAGGAGGTCGTGAGCGCCGTCGCGATCGCGATCGTCGCCGGGATCCTGATCCGGAATCTCGCAGGGCGTCCGGAAGCCTGCAAAAAAGGAACCGATTTCGCGATGAGGAGGGTGCTCCGGCTCGGAATCGGCCTCATGGGGGCGCAGCTCGGCCTCGCGCAGGTCGTTCAAACGGGAGGCTCCTCGATTCTCGTCGTCGCGATCTGCATCGTCTCGGCGCTCCTCGTCGTTCGCTTCATCAGCGTGAAGATGGGGATGTCGGACGCGCTCGGGACGCTCCTCGGAGTCGGGACCTCCATCTGCGGCGTGACGGCGATCGTCGCGACCGCGCCCGTGATCGAGGCGAAGGAAGAGGAGACGTCGCTCGCCGTTGCGACGATTACGGTCTTCGGCCTCCTCGCGGTCGTCGTCTACCCGATCCTGGGGCACCTCTGGGGTCTCTCCGACACGTTCTTCGGCACGTGGGCCGGAACCGCCGTCAACGACACGAGTCAGGTCGTGGCCACGGGACTGATCTACAGCCAGCCGGCGGGCGAGATCGCGACCGTCGTGAAGCTGACCCGGAACCTCTTCATGGCTCCCGTCATCGTCGGCCTCAGCTGGCTCCACTTCCGGCGGCGCCGGGCCGCGGATCCCGGAGCGGCGGGCGGCCATCTGACGCCGGGTCAGGCCGTGCCGCTCTTCATCCTCGGCTTTCTCGCGATGGCGGTCCTGAACTCGCTCGGAGTCTTTTCGCCCGAGGTGCGCAAGGCGATCCAGACGGTTTCTCAGTTCCTGATCGTCTGCGCCCTCGCCGGCGTCGGCCTCGAAACGCACGTTGGCGCGATGAGGAAGATCGGCTTCAGGCCTTTCTACGCGGGGCTCTGCGCGGCGGCGTTCATGTCGGTGCTGAGCTTCGCCCTGATCCGCGTCGTCGGCATTCGTTGAGAGACGTCCGAGACAAGACCGTCGTCGGGCGACGAAGCCCTCACCGCCGCCGCACGCCGAGGAGCGACAGCAGGAACGACCCGAAGACGCCCTCGGCTCCGAGGACGAGGAAGAGGACGCCGGGGATCATCCAGCGCATCGTCACGGCGTAGGCGAGGTCGTGAAAGCCAGCGGCGGTCCAGGCGAGGAGAACGTGACCCACGAGAAAAGCGCCTGCGAGGAGAGCGAGGCCCGAGCCGGCGAGCCCGGTCTCGAGAGTGATCCAGCGGTCGAAAAGGGACTCGAGCAGCGGGTCCTTCGGGAGCAGGCCTTCCGTGATCCCGAAGACCTTCGCACAGACGCCGAAGAAGACCGCCTGCGCTCCGACGAGAACCATCGCCGCGCCGCCAAGAATCGAGTGGACGTCCCACGTCGCCCCGAAGGCCATGCGCGGACCGGGCAGGAGCCAGAGGATGAGCGCCGCCCCGAAGAGGGCGAGCGCGAGGCCCGGCACGAGGAACAGCCACCGCGGCGAATAGAGGAGGAGGAAGCGCAGGTGGCGCCAACCGTCCCGCCACGTCCTGAGGTGGGGCGGACGCGAGCGCCCGTCCCGGCGAAGCGTCACGGGGATCTCGCGGATCGTCAGCCCGAAGAGCGCCGCCTTGACGACCATCTCGCTCGCGTACTCCATGCCCGTCGTCCGGAGGTCGAGCCTCTCGAGCGCCGCGCGGCGGAATCCGCGCAGGCCGCAGTGAAAGTCGGACACGTCCGTCCGGAAGAAGAGACGTCCGAGGCCCGTGAGGACTGGATTCCCGAGCCAGCGGTGGAGCGGCGGCATCGCGCCCTCTTCGATCGCGCCCTTGAAGCGTGACCCCATGACGAGATCGGCGCCGGCATCGAGCGCCTTCACGAAGTCCGGCACGGCGCCGAAATCGTAGGAGAGGTCGGCGTCGCCCATGACGATGGTCGTCCCACGCGCCGCCGCGAACCCGCCCGCGAGGGCCGCGCCATAGCCGCGCCCCGGGACGGGAATCACCCGCGCGCCCGCGGCCTCCGCGAGCGTCCGCGACCCGTCCGTCGAGCCGTTGTCCGCGACCACGACCTCGCCGTCGAGGCCGGCCTTCGCGAGCGCGGCGAGGGCTTCGGCGACGCAACGCGCGACCGTTTCCGCCTCGTTCAGGCAGGGCATGACGACGGAGACCCGGATCGTCCCGACAGGCGGCATAGGCTCATTCTCGCCGAGTCCGTCTCCGAATTCCCCGCGTAGTGTATTTTTGAGGAGGGACATGACCGCAGCGTTTCGCGTCTCGCTCGTCGACTACGTCAACGCCTGGCCGCTGACGTGGGGCTTCCTGCGCGGTGCCGTCGAGGGCACGGACCGTGTCACGGATGTGCCGTCGGCGTGCGCCGAGCGGCTCCAGCGCGGCGAAGTCGATGCCGGGCTCGTGCCGTCGGTCGAGGCCGCGCGCATCCCGGGCATCCGGATCGTGCGGGGCGTCGGGATCGCGTCGACGGAACGCGTGCGCAGCGTCATCCTCGTCGGCCGCCAGCCGCTCGAGGCCGCGAAGACCGTCGCCCTCGACATCGCGTCGCGATCCTCCGCCGCGATGGCGCGCATTCTCTTCCACGACCTTCTCGGCGTGAAGCCGCAGTTCCACGCCGCCGCACCGGACCTCGACGAGATGCTGTCGCACCACGACGCGGCCCTTCTCATCGGCGATCCGGCGCTTCGAGCCGACGTGTCGGGCCTTCACGTGCTCGACCTCGCGGACGGGTGGCGCCGGCTGACCGGACTGCCGTTCGTGTTCGCGGTCTGGGCGGTCCGCCCGTCCGTTCCGCCCGAGCCGTTCCTGTGGTCGCGGGAATATGCGAAGACACACGCCCCAGAGATCCTCGACGCCGCGGTCGCGCGCACCGGAATGCCGCGCGAGCCTCTCGCGGAATACCTCGACGGAAACCTGCACCACGATCTTTCCGAAGAGGATGAGAAGGGACTCGCCGAGTTCTACCGCCGCGCCCACGCGCACGGCCTTCTCTCTTCGCCCGACCTGCCTCCCTTCGCGGGCGTCCCGCTCGTCCCCCGCCGGGAAGGCTGAGCAATCGAATGTCCGTCGCCGCTCCTGTGGTTCCCGACGTTCTCCCAAACGCGCCGGTACCGGGACTCGGGGGCAACCCGCGCGTGGCCGAAGCGCTGGCGCGGGTGCGAGGCGGCGAACGCCTGACCCACGACGAAGCCCACCTGCTGTTTCGCGAGGCGACGCTCCTCGAGGCCGGGGCGGCGGCGGACGCCGTGCGCCGTCGGATGCATCTCCCGGATCGCGTCACGTACCAGATCGACCGGAACATCAACTACACGAACGTCTGCATCTATCGCTGCGCCTTCTGCGCGTTCTACCGGCCGGCGGGCGACGCCGAGGCGTACGTCCTCCCGCTCGAGGTGATCGGGAAGAAAGTCGAAGAGACGCTCGCTCTCGGAGGCACCGGCATCCTCCTGCAAGGCGGCGTCCACGCGGAACTGCCGTTTTCCTACTACGAGGAACTCCTTTCGTTCCTCCGGACGGCGTATCCGCAGGTCCATCGCCACGCGTTCTCGGCTCCGGAGATTTACTTTCTCGCGAAGAAGGAGAAGACGTCCGTCGCGGACGTGCTTCGACGCCTGAAGAAGGCCGGCCTCCAGTCGGTTCCCGGCGGCGGCGCCGAGATCCTCGAAGACGAGGTGCGTAAACGCATCTGGGCGCTCACGAAGGCGCCGACGGAGAAGTGGGCCGAAGTTCATCGCGAGGCTCACCGCCTCGGCATGCCGACGACGGCCACGATGATGTTCGGCGTCGGCGAGACGCACGAACAGCGTCTCCACCACCTCGACGTCGTACGGCGCGTCCAGGACGCGTCCCTCGCCGAGGGCAACGAGAGCTTCACCGCCTTCATCCCGTGGACGTTCCAGGAAGAGAACACGGCCATGGACGGCACGGTCGAGACGGCGGGCGGCTACGACTACCTGCGCACGCTCGCGATCGCGCGCCTCTACCTCGACAACGTCCCGCACGTCCAGGGCTCGTGGCTCACGCAGGGCGCCAAGATCGGCAGCGTCGCGATGTCGTTCGGCGCGGACGACCTCGGCTCGATCATGATCGAGGAGAACGTCGTCGCGGCCGCCGGCTCGCACAACAAGATGGGCGAGCCGGCGATGCTCGCGCTCATCCGCGACGCGGGCTTCACACCGGTGAAGCGAGGCTCGGTCTACGAGCGCTGCCGCGAGGTCTGCTGCCGCGACCTGCCCGACCTGCGGTCGGCTGTAGCGCGATGAGGGCGCGGCGGCGCCCGTCCGTCCTCAGAGCCGCTCCGAGATGCTCTTCGCCTGCAGGAACAGGCCGAGGTAGTCGCGGCCGCCGGCCTTGCTGTCCGTGCCGGACATGTCGAAGCCGCCGAACGGATGGACGCCGACGAGCGCGCCCGTGCACTTACGGTTGATGTAGAGGTTCCCGCAGTGGAGCCGCTTCTTCGCCTGGGCGATGCGCGCGCGGTCGCGGCCGAAGTACGAGCCCGTGAGGCCGTACTCCGACGCGTTCGCGAGCGCGATTCCGTGCGCGAAGTCCTTCGCCTCGGTGATGCCGAGGACGGGTCCGAAGATCTCCTCCTGGAAGATGCGACCCGCCGGTTTCACGTCGTAGAAGACCGTCGGCGCGACGAAGTTGCCTACGCGGCCCTGCCACGTCCCGCCGGTCCCGAGCTTCGCCTCGCGCTTGCCCACCTTGATGTAGTCCGTCACGGTCTTGAACTGACGCTCGGACGCGACCGGCCCGAGGAAGTTCAGGTGGTCCCGCGTGGGGCCCTGCGTGAGTTTCGCCGTCTTCGCGACGACGGCGTCCACGAAGCGCTTGTACAGCCTCTTGTGGACGATTGCCCGCGAGCAGGCCGAGCACTTCTGGCCCTGGAACCCGAACGCCGACGCGACGACCTGAGAGACCGCGAAGTCGAAGTCCGCGTCTTCGTCCACGAAGATGAAGTCCTTGCCGCCCATCTCGAGGACGACGCGCTTGATCCAGCGCTGGCCCTTCGCGACCGCGGCCGCCTTTTGATTGATCGTGAGGCCGACTTCCTTCGAGCCCGTGAACGAGATGAACCGCGTCTGGGCGTGCTCGACGAGGACGTCGCCGACCTCGCTGCCGGGGCCGGGCAGGTAGTTCAGCGCGC
>JBDTML010000018.1:0-2660 GCA_039934255.1 Acidobacteriota bacterium
TCTCCGACCGCGACACCGGCTCCTCGAAGGGCTTCGGCTTCGTCGAGATGTCCGACGAAGACGGCCAGAAGGCCATGGGCGCCCTGAACGGCCGCGACCACGACGGTCGCGCCCTCAAGGTGAACGAGGCCAAGCCCCAGGAAAACCGCGGCGGCGGCGGTGGTTACGGCGGCGGCGGTGGTGGCCGCGGCCGCTACTAGTCCTCGGTTTTTTTCTTAAAGCGCTTCGCTTTTTTTCCGGCGCCGGTGACGTCAGTCATTCGGCGCCGGTTTTCTTTTTGCGGATGAAAGTGGCGAGGTCACGGGACGCAGGTCGCACCGGCGGCGGGGGAGAGCTTCACGGACGTGAAGCGGCCGCTCTCCTTGTCGAAGACGAGATCCGCGTCGAGTCGGCCGCGCGCGCAGTCGATGCGCACGACGGCGCTCGTCTCGCCGTCGCCGCGCAACACTTCGCCGCGCCGGCATGGCCCCCAGGCCGCCGGAGTCGCGAGGCCGTCGGCCGCGAGAGCCAGGCTCTTGGAGAGCGGAAGCGCGGACGTCGCCTCGAGATGCTGGACGCGGGGCGGCAGCGTGGGCGCGAGCGTGATTTCGACCCGGATGGAGCCGGTGTCGCACGCGAGCTTCCAGGAGCCGCGGAGCGCGTTCTCGGCTTCGATCGGTCCCGCAGAGCAGGCGCCATGTTTCGCGCGCAGCTCCGCGAAGGCGGCCGTGCGCTTCTCCCTCGGCGTGTCGAGGAAGAGATTGTCCGCGGCGAGGCCGTCGGCGACCGCATCGCTCCACGGCTCGAGGATCAGCCTGTTCACGCCCGTCTGTGCGGCGAGAAGGGCCCCGGAGGGCTGCGGGACGCGAGGCTTCAAAGCGCCCGTGCGGTCCAGGGCCTCGAACGCGTTGAGCGCGGGACGTCCCCATCCCGCGTACGTGATGTTGCCGAGCGCGACCATCGCGACGCCGTGTTCCGGAAGCCAGCGCATCGTGGAGCCGTAGCCGGGGAGCCCGCCGCCGTGGCCGACGACGAACCGGAAGCGGCAGGTCTGGGAGGTGCCGAGGCCGTAGTCGTAACCGCCGGTGCTCATCCGGAGCGGGCCTTCCACGGTGTCCCGCGTCGCGTCGCCGCCCACGAAACGCGCGACCTGCTGCATCTCGCGCGCGGAGCTGCGGCGGATGGGGCCCGTCTCGGGCCCGTCGCGCGGCGGCCACGCGGACATGAAGAAGGACGTGTAGCGCGCGAGGTCGCGCACCGTGGAGTAGAGGCCTCCCATCGACCCGTACGCGCCGTCGGCGGGGCGGGGCTCTTCGATCCACTCCTCGCCTTCGCGGCGATAGCCCTTCGCGAGGCGATCTTTCGGGACGGACGCCTCTTCCCAGAACGTGGAGGTCATGCCGAGCGGGCGGAGCACGTTCCGGTCTACGTAGTCGCGATACCGCATGCCTGAAACGCGCGCGACGACGCGGCCGAGGATCGCGAAGCCGGTATTGGAGTACTCGAAGGCGACACCCGGCGTGTTCGAGAAGGGGATGCCGGCCTTCAGCCAGCGCGTGAACGTCTCGTCGGTCACCGAAAGCTGCCGGTCCCCCCACGGGTTGTCCTCGGGGAAGCCCTCGGAGTGCGAGAGAAGGTGGCGAATCGTGATCTCCGGCGCGTCGCCGGTCGCCTTCGCGAGGCTCGCGAGCTCGGGCACGTGCTTCGAGACGGCGTCGTCGAGAGAAAGCCTGCCCTCGTCGCGCAGCTTCAGGATCGCGACGGCCGTGAAACTCTTCGTCATCGAGGCGATCCGGAAGACGGTGTCGGCGTCGACGGGGGCGTTCGCGGCGACGTCGCGCACGCCGAGGCCCTTCGTGAAAACGAGCTCCCCGTCGATCACGATGCCCATCGCGGCGCCCGGCATGTGCTGCTTCTCGACGGCCTCGGCGAAGATCTTCTCGACCTCGGGAAACGCAGCGGCGAGTTTGCCGCGCCGGTCCGGATCCTCGAAGCGGGCCGGCGGCACGGTTTCGGCGAGGAGCGGAAGCGCGGCGAACGACGAGAGCGCGGCGGCGCAGAGAGCGCCACGAAAAGCGGCACGATGAGTCAAGGAGACCTCCTCGAAACGAACGCGCCGATTCTAGGCTCCGCCTCGGGCATAAACTCGGCGGCGATGCCGACGAAAAGGAAGGGAACGTACGAGACCCGCTGGCCGGCGCTCCTCGCCCTCGTCGCGGTCGGCATCCTCAATTTCGCGCTTCCGCCGACGCTCACCGTGGGCCCGCGCTGGGCGCTCCTCGCCGTCGTGGCCGTTCTCCTCGTGCCGACGGTCCTCGCCCACCGCGCCGGCAACACGCCGCTCAATCGCGCGCTTGGGCTCGTCGTGAGCGGCGTCGTGACGGCCGCGCTCGTCGGCTCGCTCGCGCTCCTGCTCGCGGGCCTGCCGAAGAAGTCCCAGACCCCCCTCGATCTCGCGAAGTCCGCGGCCTGCCTCTGGGTCACGAACGTTCTCGTGTTTGCCCTCTGGTACTGGAGGCTCGACGCCGGGGGTCCCCACGCCCGCGACGACCGGCCCGGACACACCGAGGGAGATTTCTTCTTTCCGCAGATGATGGACAGCTGCCCGGGGCCGAAGGGGTGGTCCCCGCGCTTCGTGGACTATCTCTTCATCGCGTTCAACAACTCGACGGCGTTCTCGC
>JBDTML010000019.1:0-10976 GCA_039934255.1 Acidobacteriota bacterium
CCGCGCACGACCGCTTCACGGACCTGGTCGTGGGCCGCTTCGAGCACCTCCCGGCCCTTCAGTCTGTGAGAACGAATGAGCCCGTTCGCCTGAAGCAACGACAGGACCGCCGCCGCGCGTGCGCCGAGATCAGCCGTACGGAGGGCCACTGATTTTTCGAGGGGCTCGCCTGCCACGGCAAGAATTTCCATCAGCTTGCGCGCGTCGTCCGGCAGAAGCGACACGCGGCCCCCGATGAGCTCGGCGAGCGTCAGCGGGTTGCCCGCACGTTCCGCCCCCGGCTCGACGATCGAGGCGTGGACCAGCTCGTCGAGAAGGAGCGGGTTTCCGCGCGACTCCATTGCGATGGACCGCGCCGCCTCCGTTACGCCCCGGCCGCCGCCGAGGAGTTTCTGTGCGAGGTCCTCGGCTTCCTCCGGCGCGAGCTGATCCACGAAGAGCTCTTCGGGGCTCGAAAGAGGGTCGTCCTCGCCAGGCGGCACCTCGGCAGGAAGAAACGACCCCGATCCCGGGGCGCCTCGGCTCTCGCTTCGCTTGCAGCCGATCAGCAGGAAGGCCGGTGGGTCGGGAGGGCGGACGATCGACGACAGAAGCGCGGCGCCGTCTACGTCGCCCCATTGGAGATCGTCGATCACGAGGACGAGCGAGACCTTGTCCGAAAGTCGCGCAAGAAGCTCGCGAAGAGCGCCCACCGCGCGGCGCCGGATTTCCTGCGAGTCCGGAATCTCGGGCCCTCTGCGCCGTGCCCGCGAGATGGCTTCCACGCGCTTCAGCACCGGAAAGAGGCGGGCCAGCGTGAGAACGTCGCGGGGAAGGAGCGCTTCGGCCTCGTGCAGCGGAAGGGCCCTCAGGTACTGGCTCAGCGCGTCGATCAGGCTGTCGAGGGCCTTGTACGGCATCGATTCCCGCTCGTAGCAGCGCCCCGCGAGGACGACGCACGCGGGCTCTCTCTCGCCGAGCTCTTGCAGGAATCGCTTTACGAGATAGCTCTTTCCCATCCCCGAGGGTCCGCGCACGAGAAGCGTGACGGCGCGGCCCTCCTTTGTCCTGGCGAAGGCCGCGTGGAGGGCGGCGAGCTGCTCCTTTCGCCCGACGAAAGGGGCACCCCGAGACGAACGCGCGCCGTGTTCTCCCGAGAGCTTGGGCCCCACTCCGCCGCCGCGAAGGAGGCGGAGGACTTCCGCACCTGGAGGGCGCTC
This sequence comes from Acidobacteriota bacterium, assembly GCA_039934255.1. Classification (GTDB taxonomy): domain Bacteria; phylum Acidobacteriota; class Thermoanaerobaculia; order UBA5066; family UBA5066; genus Fen-183. The sequence continues at coordinate 1,200 of JBDTML010000019.1, forward strand.
CTCCTCGTGGCGCCGAAGCATCTGACGGCAGAGCCGGTCGAGATCCTCCGGGACCCCCGGAGCTCGCTCGCGCGGCGGAACGACCTCGGACTGCTGCTTGCGCGCCAGGACGTCGATCGCTTCTCCCCGAAAGGGCAGAAAGCCCGTGAGCGCCTCGTAGAGGATGACGCCGACGCTGTACCAGTCGCTGGATTCGCCGATCGTGTGCCCTCTTGCCTGTTCCGGGGACATGTAGGCGGGCGTGCCCACGGCGTGCAGCCCCGAGCTTCGGTCCAGCCGCACGGGTGCCACCTCGGCGATGAGCCCGAAGTCCAGGATGACGACGCGCCCGTCCCTGGACACGAGCACGTTTTCCGGCTTGATGTCGCGATGAATTCTGCCGGTGCCGTGCAGGGCGGAGAGACCCTCCGCGAGTTGCAGGAACAGGGAGCGGAGGCGATTCCAATAGAGGGGAGGTGTCATGTCGGCGCCGGGCGTCGCGGGGGCCAGCTCGGCGGTGTCGAGTTCCGTCAACGGCACGGTTGGACCGATCGCCTTCCGGAGGGGGAGCGGCGCGCTCCCGCGGAGGTGCGCGAGGAATGGAACTCCGTCGACCAGCTCCATCGTGAAGAACCATCGATCGCCATCGCTCATCAGCTCGTAGAGCTCGACGAGGTTGGGATGCGTGAGATCGGTCAGGGCGCGGAACTCTTTCTTGAAGCGGTAGATCGCCGCCGGGTCCGCTTGCTTGAGCACCTTCAGCGCGACCGACGCGCCGCGCTCGCGATCGAAGGCCTCGTAGACAGTTCCGAAAGAGCCGGCTCCCAGGCAGCGCTGGATCGTGAACCGATCCGTCCCCACGAAGGTGTCAGGTTCGACGCTCAAGTCTGCTCCTGGCTCTGCGGAGCGTGCTTCTCTGGATTATCAAGCTATTCATCTATTATGGTCCGGAAAAGCAATGCGCCTCGGTATCGGGGACTGTGTATTCGACCGGGAGAGCCGCGAGCTCTCTCGCGCTGGGCGTCCCGTCCCTCTCTCCCCGAAGGCGTTTCACCTCCTCGACCTCCTCATCGCGCGCCGGCCCAGAGCGTGCTCGAAGGGCGAGCTTCAGGAGGCCCTCTGGCCCGATACGTTCGTCGTCGAGACGAATCTCGCAAACCTCGTTGCCGAGCTGCGCGCCGCCCTCGGCGAGAAGGGACGCCGTGCCGGCTCCCTGCGCACCGTCCACGGATTCGGTTATTCCGTCCCAGCCGAGGCGGTGGCAGCGGGTCCGAGAGAGCGGCCGGGGGGGATCGCGCTCATCGGCGCCGGGCGCACGTTCCCGCTCGCGAGTGGCGAGAACGTGCTGGGGCGGGACCCGGCGGCGGAGGTCTTTCTCGACGACACCGCGGTCTCGCGCCGCCACGCGCGAATCACGGTGAGCGGCTCGAAGGCGATGCTCGAAGACCTCGGCAGCAAGAACGGGACGTTCCTCGGCGGAAAGCCCGTCACCACGCCCGTCCTGCTCAGGGACGTGGACGCGATCCTCCTCGGGTCCGTTCTCCTGACTGTCCGGCTCGCGGACTCCGGGCGTTCGACGACGACGCTGCGTTCCAGCGCGGCGAGGGGGGCGCGCTAGACCGGCGGAGGACTCTGCTCGGCCGCTGCCGCCTCCTCCCGCTCGCTCTCCGTCACGAGCGCGGCGGCGGCGAGCTTCGCGCGGTGGCGCCGGATGAGGTTCACGAGGATCACGTAGGTGAGGGCGCCCGCGATCACCGAGATGAAGAACATTCCGACGGCCATCTGAAGTCCGATGGCCTTCATCGTGGGACCGGCGGTCGTCCAGAACGACCGCCGGAACATCTCGTGCCACGGCAGGTGGGCGACGGCCTCGCGCCGGGCGCGCAGGAGCAGGCGCCCGATCGGGATGGCGACGGCCGCGACCGGAGGCAGCGTGATCGGATTCACGACGAGCGTCCCGAGGAGAACGTCCACCTTGTTGAGCTTCAGGATGAAGGCGAGAAGCAGCGCGATGATCCAGTGAAGGCCGAGGAGCGGCGTGAAGGAGATCGCGACGCCGATCGCGAACGACGCCGCGACGGTCTCGGGGGACGAGTCGCTCCCGAGCATGTGAAGAAACCGGTGCTTGAAGCCTTCAGGGATCAAAGTGGTCGAAGCCCGCGTCCGGGAGAGGCGCTCGCTTTCCGCCCCGCACGAGCCGGACGCCCGCGCCGTCGTCGATCGTGCCGATCCGCCTGAGTGCGAACCGGCCGGTGAGGGCCTCGATCGCGGCCTGCTTGCGCCGCGGAACCGTGAAGAGCAACCCGAAGTCCTCGCCGCCATAGAGCGCCGTCGCGAGCGGATCGAGATGGAGGACGCCGGCGAAATCCTGGAGCGCGGTATCGACGGGCAGGAGGCTTGCGTCCACCGTCGCGCCCACGTCCGAGGCCCGGCAGAGCCGGTAGAGATCGCGCGCGAGTCCGTCGGACACGTCGATGGCCGCGGAGGCGAGCCCTTCCCCGGCAAGGGCGATTCCGAGCTCGAGCTGCGGCCGCGGATCGATCTGGTGGCGGATGAGACGCGCTTTCTCGGGCGCGCGCGGCGCGGGGACGCGCCTCCCCTTCGGGTCGAGAACGTCCTTCTCCCTGGAGAGTCGGTAGCCGGCTTCGAGCAGGCGAAGGCCGGCCGCCGCCGCGCCGAGCGTTCCGGAGACGTAGAGAGCGTCGCCCGGCTCGGCGCCGGAGCGGAGAAGCGGTTTCTCCGGTGCCTGTCCCATGACGGTCACGGAAACGAAGATCTTCTCGGACGCCGAAAGGTCCCCGCCCACGACGGCCACGCCGTGCTCGGCGGCGGCTTCGCGCAAGCCTTCCGTGAGCGCGTCGAGCCATTCGGGGCGCGTCTTCTTCGGGAGGCCGAGTGCGATCACGGCCCAGAGGGGCGTCGCGCCCATTGCGGCGAGGTCGGAGAGGTTCACGTTGAGAGCCTTGCGGCCGAGCCGGCGGGGATCGGAGTCCTTCCGGAAGTCGTGATCCTCGAGGAGGACGTCGGTCGTCACCGCGAGGCGCGCCGGCGCGGCCAGGATTGCGGCGTCGTCGCCGATGCCGGTCTTCACGTCGCGCCGGCGCGTCGCGAACGCCGCCGCGAGGCGCTGGACGATCGCATCCTCCGGAGGCAGGCCCGCTTTCATTTTTTCTTCTTGGTCGTGCCGAGCGCGGCCTTAAGGACGTCGTCGACGCGCGCCGCCGGGACGAACGTGAGGTCCCGCCGCAGCTCCTTCGGGATCTCGGACAGGTCGCGCACGTTCGCCTTCGGGATCACGACGATGCGAATTCCCGCGCGGCGCGCCGCGAGAACCTTCTCCTTCAATCCCCCGATCGGGAGGACGTCTCCTCGAAGCGTGATCTCGCCCGTCATGGCCACGTCGCGGCGCACCGGGCGGTTTCCGAAGGCCGAGATCATGGCGGTCGCCATGGTCACGCCGGCCGAGGGTCCGTCCTTCGGAATCGCGCCCTCCGGGACGTGGACATGGATGTCGTGCGTCTCGAAGTAGTCGTCCGCCAGGCCGTAGCGGTCCGCGCGCGAGCGCGCGAACGTGAGGGCGGCCTGGGCGGACTCCTTCATGACGTCCCCGAGCTGGCCCGTCAGCTGGAGCTTGCCCTTGCCGCGCACGGCGCGGGCCTCGACGATGAGGACGTCGCCGCCGACGGCCGTCCATGCGAGGCCCGTCGCCGTCCCGACCTGATCGGTCCGGAGCGCCTCGTCACGCGTGAATTTCGGGTTGCCGAGGAACAGGTGGACTTCCCGGGGCGTCACCGAGACGCGTTTCTTCCGGCCGGAGGCCCAGCGCACGGCCACCTTGCGGCAACACGAACCGATCTCCCGTTCGAAGCTGCGGAGACCGGCCTCGCGCGTGTGCCCTTCCACGATCGCCCGGAGGCCCGCGTCGGTGAACGCGACGGCCTGGGGCGGAAGTCCGTTTTCCCTCAGCTGCTTCGGAATCGTGTGCGCCTTCGCGATGGCGAGCTTCTCTTCCAGCGTGTAGCCCGAAAGCCGGATGACCTCCATGCGGTCGAGGAAGGCGGGCTGGATCGTGTCGAGGACGTTCGCGGTCGTGATGAAGAGGACCTTCGAGAGGTCGTAGTTCACGCCGAGGTAGTGATCGCGGAACGTCTTGTTCTGCTCGGGGTCGAGCACCTCGAGAAGCGCCGAGGACGGATCGCCGCGGAAGTCGGCGCCGATCTTGTCGACCTCGTCGAGAATGAAGACGGGGTTCGACGTGCCCGCCTGAGAGAGGCCCTGCACGATGCGGCCCGGCATCGCCCCCACGTACGTGCGGCGGTGGCCCCGGATCTCGGCCTCGTCGCGCACGCCGCCCAGGGACAGGCGCAGGAACTTGCGATCGAGCGCGCGCGCGATCGAGCGCCCCAGCGAAGTCTTGCCGACCCCGGGCGGCCCGACGAAGCAGAGGATCGGGCCTTTCGAGTCCGGCGCGAGCTTCCGCACGGCGAGGAACTCGATGATGCGCGTCTTGATCTTGTCGAGGTCGTAGTGGTCCTCGTCGAGGATCTTTCGCGCACGCGGGAGGTCGAGGTTGTCCTTCGAAACGGTTCCCCACGGCAGGTTCGCGAGCCAGTCGAGGTAGGTGCGCAGCATCGCGTTCTCGGCGGAGTCCGGGTTGCCGCGCTCGAGCCGCTTGACCTGCTTCTCGATTTCCTGCGCCGCTTCTTCGGGGATCTGCTTCTCCGTGATCTTCTTGCGATAGGCGGCGATCTCCTCGGAGATGTCTTCTGTCTCGCCGAGCTCCTGCTGGATCGCCTTGAGCTGCTGCCGCAGGAAATACTCGCGCTGGTTCTTGTCGATCTCTCCCTTGGCCGCGCCCGTGATCTCCTGCTGGACGGTCAGGACGCGGACCTCGCGCCGCAGGATCTCGAGCACCGTGCGCACGCGCTCGAGCGTGGGGATGGTCTCGAGGATCTTCTGGGACTCCTCGATCTTGAGCTCCAGGTTCGAAGCGGCGAGGTCCGCGAGGCGCGCCGGATCGTCGAGACCGGCCGCGACGACCATGACCTCCGGCGAGATCGACTTTCCCAGCGTGACCGTCTTTTCGAGCGCCTCTTTCACGCTCCGGGTGAGCGCCTCGATCTCCTCGGAGTGGGGCGCCTTTTCCTCGGGCTCGGCGATGCGCGTCACCTTCGCGCGCAGGGAGGGCGATTCGGCGAGAAACGAGTCGATCCTCACGCGCGCGAGGCCCTGCACGAGAAGCCGGATGCGGCCGTCGGGCAGCTTGAGCATGCGCATGACGGCGGCAGCCGTTCCGATCGTGTAGAGATCCTCCGGTTTCGGCTCCTCGACGGAAGAGTCCCGCTGGGCGACGAGCAGGAGCACGCGCTGCTCGGCGAGCGCCGCGTCGACCGCGAAGATCGACTTCTCGCGCGACACCGAGAGGGGCACGATCACGTAGGGGAAGAGGACGACGTCTTTCAGCGGGAGGACCGGAAGGATGTCAGGGATGACGACCTTCTCGGCGGGAAGGGTTTCCGCGCTCATGCGCCCTTCTTTCCCTTGACGACGGGAATCGCGCGGCCGCGGGAAGCCGCCTTTTTCGGCACCTCGAGGACGAGGAGTCCGTCGGTGTAAGTCGCGCGCGTGCGCTCCGGGTCGGGATCCCCCGGCAGCTGGAGTACGCGCTCGAAGGCTCCGGCCGCGCGCTCGACCCGGAGGAAGAGGCCGTCCGCGCGGTCCGTCGCGCGGCGAACGCCCTTGAGCGTGAGGACGCGGCCCTGAACGTTCACCGCGATCAGGTCGGGGTCGGCGCCGGGAATCTCGAACACGAGCCGCCAGCCCGCGGCGTCCTCGACGACGTCGACGGGCGGCACGCGGCGGTCGGTCGGCAGGGATGTCTCCTCGCCGAAGAGGAAAGCGACGGGACGTTCGTGCTTCTTCACTTCGTTCTCCCCGTCCCGGGCGCGCGCCCGAGGAGCGCCTTGAGCTCGTCCACGAAGTCGCCGAGGTCCTCGAAGCGGAGGTACACCGAGGCGAACCGCACGTAGGCCACCTGGTCGAGCTCCTTGAGCTTCTCCATGATCTGCGCGCCGAGCTCGACGGTCGTCATCTCCCGGGGCTCGCGCGCCGAGAGCGCGGACTCGATCTCGTCGCAGACCGCCTCGAGAGTCTTCGTCTCGACAGGCCGCTTCTCGCAGGCCTTCATGAGGCCCCGGAGGAGCTTGTTGCGGTCGAACGGCTCGCGCCGGCCGTCTTTCTTCACGACGAGGAGCGGGATGTCCTCGACGGTCTCGTACGACGTGAAGCGACGCTGGCAGGCGTTGCATTCCCGCCGCCGGCGGATGACCGCTCCTTCGCGGCTCTCGCGCGAGTCGACGACCCTGTCGTCGCCCGCGCCGCAATAGGGGCAGCGCATGGGACGGAGCGTAGCAGGAACGAGGGTCCCGATCAGGCCCCGTGGCTTCCGCGCAGCTTCTCGAGGGCGATCAACTGCTCGATCGTGCGGAGTGTCAGCTCCGCCTTGCCGAGCTCGCGGAGCCCCGACCAGTCGCGCCGCAGCTCGCGTGAAAGCGGGTCGGGCAGCGTGCGGAGCCAGCCTTCGATCCGGAGGTCTACGAACTCGCGCTTCTCCTCGATCGTGAGCTCGCGCGCGAGGAGCAGGCGCCCGGCCTCCTCGGCGTCGATGATCGCCTGGAGAACGCTCCACCGGCTTCCCGGACGCTCCGCGCACAGGGCGGCGAACGCGCCGCTGCTCGTCTCACGGATCAGCTCCTCCTCGCGCGTCGTCATGCTCTCGTGCTCCTTCGGCTCGTCCCAGCTGTCGGAATCCTCCGCGACGTACCGCAGGTAGAGCATGGCGAAGAGGCACGTCGGTTGGACGAGCTCTTCGCGCACGCGGGCGTTGGCCCAGAGCGCCGCCGCGGCGCGCAGGCACCGCTTCGCCGTCGTCTCGGCCAGGCGCTTGCCGAAGACGAGCGCCACCGACTCGCGCACGAAGAAGCTCAGCTCGCTCGCGATGATCTCCCGGTAGCCCGGCACGTGCCGCTCGAGGAGGGCCGCGGCGCGCCGGTCGATTGCGGCGAGATCGCTCGTGACGGCGGGCAGGCCGAGTGTCGTGCAGCCGAGGTTGTAGTTGATCGCCCGCGGAAGCGTCACGCCCTCGGGCCACGCGTCACGCAGATCGCGATTGCCCGGCAGCTCCCGGCCGCCGCCCCACTCCTCGGGGTACTCCGGGATCGAGCGGCCGTAGTTGACCGAGCCGGTCGCGCGGATCCGCACGCGTGTCTGCGGGACGAGCCCGCTGAAGGGCGCGAGGAGCGGAGCGATCCGGAGAAGCGTCTCGGTGTGCGCCTTGACCCCGGCCTCGAGGAGTCTTCCCAGCGACTCCCGGTCGGCGGCCCCGACGGCCGGCGCGGCGCGCTTCGCGGCGACCGCGGCGCGGAACATCGACGCGAGACGCTTGGTCTCCTCCGGCGCGTCGGCCCGGATCCCCTGCATCGTCACCCCGTCCGCGCGGGCGAACTGGCCGATCACACCCTCGTGATCCGGGTCGAACCCGCCGCGGAATCCCGCCCGGCCCGCGCCGACGAGGAACGTGACGGCGGGGGCGGGCTCCCCGATGCGCCGGGCGTGCGCGGCGAGGCGGCGCTCGGCTTCGTCCCTTCCTGCGACCGTCAGCGTGTAGGCGGCGTCGGTCGCGATCTTGCCGCTCTGCTCGGCCGTGTCGGACATCGCGACGAACACCCTCACGGTCGCCCCGGACCCGTCGAAGCGCGTCCTGAAGCCGCCTGGTCCCGGAAGATCCGGGGCCCCGCGGCCCCTTTCGAGCGCCTGGTAATACGCCTCGAGGAGGTCGGGCATGTGCGCGAGAGCGCCGACGTTCTCGACGAGAGGCACGAGACGGACGCGCGACACGCGCGCCGACAGCTCCGCGCGGCGCGCCTCGGGAACGCGCGCAGATAGGAACGCGTCTATACGCTCCGGCAGGCCGCGGAAGAGGCCGTCCACCGCCTGGATGTAGAGCGTGCCGATCTTGACGACCGCACCGAGCTCCGTGCGCGAGTTGACCTGCGGCACCGACAGCTCGTAGATCGCGTTCTGAACGGGCTCGATCCCCAGCCGCTCGCAGGCGAGAAGGAACAGGAAGTTGGCGCGCGCGACGGCTGCGAGGATCTTGGAAATCTTTTCTTCGTCCTGCTCGAGCCAGGGATTCGGCACGCGAAAGAGAAGGTGGCGATCCTGCCCCGGGATGACGCCGTGCCGGAGCAGCGTGAGAACGACCTTTTCGGGGACCTCCAGCCAATCTGGACTGATCTGCCGGCCCTCGTAGTCGAGGAGGACCTCCGTGCACGGCCCGAGGAGGTCGGCGATCGACTCCTCGAACTCCTGGCGCGCTTCCACGAGCGGATTCCATTCGAGATGCGTCAGCGCGCTCTCCGCGCGGTCCGGCGTGCCTTCCGGCGCGGCAAGCAGAGCGCGCGCGAGCTGCTCGGCGCGGTGCGCGGTGGAGTCCGGGTGCTTCGTTCCGGTCAGGCGGAGCGACTCGAGGCGCGGGTGCTCGAGAAAGCGGCGCCGCGCCGCCTCGAAGGCCGGGACGTCGAGAGCGTCGAGGGCGTCGTACCGGGATTCCGTGCACGCGCTGAGCCAGACGGCGTCCTCGATCGATCGCTTCTCATCGGGACGCGGCGGCGCGCTCGAACCCGCGCGCCCCCGGTTCTCGATTCGGGCGCGCACGCGGTCCATGAAGACCGCGAGCTCGCTCACGTCCTTCGAGCCGTAGGACAGGCGCTGCCAGGTTCCGTAGCGGGCGGGGTCGGTGCCGGCGAACGCCGCGAACGGAATGCCTCCGACGCCGCCCGTGAGGAGGAAGTCGAAAGCGTCCACGGAGGTCTTCACCACCGCCCGCTCCCGGACGCCGTTCCGGAGGCGCTCGAACGACTCGCCGACGAGGCCGGGAAACGCGAGCGGGGAGTAGAACGTGCCGCCGAAGTCGGTGCGCGTCACGCCGAGGGGGGCGAGCGCGTCCGCTGCCTGAATCATGAAGTCGCGCCGTTCGCGCATGTACGGCGAGGGGCGCCGGAGGGCCGCGAGCGGGCTCTGGAGCGCGGCGAGGGCCCAGTCCTGCGCGAGCGTCGAGGGGGTCGCGACGAGCCACGCCGAGAGGTTGGCGACGATCTCCCGCGCGCGGACGCCGCCGGTCTTGATCTGGTCGGACAGCACCATCCAGCATGCGCGTGCGCCCGTCGATGCCCCGAACATGTCCATCTTCGACAGGCCCGACAGCGTGACGACCCAATCGCGCCACTCGGGGTTCGCGAACGCCGGGTTCACGAACGAGCCGACATAGTCGAGACGCTGGTAGACCGAGTCGTAGAGCACATAGACGCGGTGCTTTGCCGCCACGCGGACGAGCTCCTCGACGAGCGCGCGCGGGTAGACGCGGCCGGTCGGATTGTGGGGGTTGTTGACGATGACCGAGGAGATCCCGCCGCCCTCTAGCAGGCGCTCGAGCTCCGACGGGTCGGGCAGGAAATCAGGCGGCGTGGTCGGAAGCTCGACGACGTGCTTGCCGGCGCGCTCGACGAACCAGTCGTATTCCCAACTCGGGCGCGGGACGACGACGCCGGAGCCGTCGGTGCCGAGCACCTCGAGCACCATGGCAAGGCCCGAGCGCGTGCCGGGGGTGAAGATGACCTCGTCGGGAAGGAAACGGACGTCCGAGGCGGGATAGTCGAGAAGGCCGTCGCGGTTAAAGAACTCGGCGATCTCGCTGCGCACGTCCATCCGGCCGACGGCGGGTCCGTAGCTGTGGACGGT
>JBDTML010000020.1:0-13610 GCA_039934255.1 Acidobacteriota bacterium
CGATGTTCGGTTACAAGAAGCTCGCGAACTTCGAGGTCTATTCGTATCCGGGCGTCGGTTCGTACGCGCTCGGCCTCGTCGCGGTTGTCCTCGTCCTCTCCATGGCGCTCGCCTGGCGCGAAGGCAAGCGCACTCTCGCGCGCGCCGCTGGCGCCTGATGATCGCGCTGCCCTTCGCGCTCCTCTTGCAGATCACCGGCGACATGGCGCCGGTGACGCCGGGGGGACTCGAGGGGCGGCCGCCCGCGACGGAGGCGTCGCCATTGCAGGCACGCGTGGATCGCGCGGCACCTGGAGAGACCGTTGTCGTGGGGTCGGGGACGTATTCAGGCGATCTGGTCCTCGACCGTCCCATCCGGCTCGTGGGGCAGGGGCGCCCGCTGCTCGCGGGCTCCGGCAAGGGCAGCGTCGTGCGCGTCCGCGCGGACGGCGTCGTCCTCGAAGGGTTCGACATCGACGGCAGGAGAGGAGGCGACCTCGGTCGGGATTCTTCGGGCGTTCACGTCGCCGGCCGAAACGTCGTCGTGCGCGACTGCCGGATCTCGGAAGCGCTCTTCGGCATTTATCTTCGGCAGGCGGACGGCGTCGTCGTGGAGCGCTGCCGCATCCGCGGCATCCACGGCAAGGATCCGGGAGAGAAGGGCTCGGGCCTGCACGTCTGGGACACGAAGGGGTTCACGTTCAGGGACAACGTGATCGAGGACGTGCGCGACGGCTTCTACATCCAGTCTTCCTCGGGCGGAACGATCGTGAGCAACGTGGCGCGGGACCTCCGTTACGGCCTCCACTACATGTTCTCTGACGACAACACGTTCGAGGACAACACGTTCGAGAACGGCGCGGCCGGCGCGGCGCTCATGTACAGCAAACGCATCGTCTTTCGCCGCAATCGTTTTCTGAAGAACCGCGGCTTCGCGTCCGTCGGACTCCTCCTGAAGGCCTGCGACGAGGTTCTCGCCGAGGACAACCTCATCGCGGACAACGCGCGGGGGATCTTCCTCGAAGGCTCCTATCGAAACATCTTCCGGCGAAACGTGGTCGCGCTCTCGGACGCCGCGATCGTCCTCTACGACTCGTGCGGCCAGAACCGTTTCGAAGGCAACTCCTTCGTTGGGAATCTGACGCCGCTCGCTCTCGTCGGACGTCGTACGGACACGGTCTTCGACGGCAACTACTGGTCGGACAACGGCGAGCCGGATCTGGACGGCGACGGCCGCTCGGACCGGCCGTTCCCGCTCTCGAGCGTCTTCGACCACCTGCGCGGAAACCTCACGGCCGCGGACCTTTTTTCGAGAAGCGTCGCCGCGCGCGCGCTCGGGGCGGCTGAACGCGGCTTCCCCGTGCTCCGGGAAGTCGAGGTTTTCGACCATTCGCCGCTCGTGCGCCCGCCGACCCTCCCGCGCGTTCCGCGACCCGAGAGACCGCCCGCGGGACGGGGGACGCTCGCGCTCGCCGCGTCGGGCCTCTCGGTTCTCGGCGGCGCCGGCGTTCTCCTGACGGGGCGGAGGCGGGCGTGATCCGCTTCGAGGCCTTCTCGAAGAGCTTCGGCGAGCAGCGGGCGGTCTCGGACCTGACGCTCGCGATCTCGCCCGGGGAGATCGTCGCCCTGCTCGGGCCGAACGGCTCGGGAAAGACGACGTCCCTGAAGGCCGCCGCGGGCCTGATCCATCCGACGAAGGGCGGCGTCTTCGTGGGCGAGGGGAACCGCCCCGCGACCGATCCAGGAGCGCGCCGTTCGCTCTCGTTCCTCCCGCAGAAGGTCACGTTCCCCGACTCCCTGACGGGGCGAGAGGTCCTCGACTTCTACCGCGCGCTCAGGGGCGTGGCGCGCGAGCGCGTCGACGCCGTCCTCAGGATGTCGTCCCTGAACGGCGCTTCGTCCCGCGCGGTGGGCACGTATTCGGGCGGCATGACGCAGCGGCTCGGCCTCGCCGTCGCCGCTTTGCCCGACACGCCGCTCCTTCTCCTCGACGAGCCCACGGCCGCACTCGACCCCGACGGGCTCCGCGCGTTCTATATGCTTGCCGAGCAGCGCCGCCGCGAAGGCAAGACCGTCCTCTTCACGACGCACCAGCTCGGGGACGTCGAGCGCCTCGCGGACCGCGTCGCGATCCTCGTGGGCGGGAAGCTCGTCGCGCTCCTGACGCGGCGCGCGCTGGAAGACTGGCTCCTTGCGCACGGCGTTCCCCTCGTGCGCGCCGAGACGAGCCCTCTCGAGGACCTCTATCGTGAGCTCGTCGCAGGAGACGCATGAAGGCCCGCGCAGGCTCGATCGCTCTTCTCTTCGTGGCTCTTGCGGTTTCGGCGCTCGCGGGCTGCTCTCGGGGTCCCGCGGCGCCTGTCGCGGTTGACACGAAGAACGACCGCTGCGGGTGGTGCCGTATGGCCGTGTCGGACGCGCGTTTCGCGGCGCAGCTCGTGTCGCCGTCGGAGGAGCCTCGCGCGTTCGACGACATCGGGTGTCTCGCGACGTTCCTGAAATCGGGCGGCGCCCCGGCGAAGGGCCAGATCGCATACGTGGCCGACCACCGCACGAAGGACTGGGTGCGCGCGGCGGCCGCGGTCTACACGAAGAAGCCCGGCCTCCAGACGCCGATGGGCTCGGGCCTCGTCGCGCACGCGGATGCCGCATCCCGCGATGCGGACGCCGATGCCGCGGGCGGCGCACCGGTTTCCGTGCGGGACGTCTTCGGCCCGAACGGCGTCCCGGACGGCGGCCGATGAGAGCGCCCGGACCCTTCCTCCTCTGCGCGCGGCAGGAGCTGCTCCTCGCGGTCCGCTCGCGGTGGACGCAGATCTTCGCAGCGGTGTTCGCCGTGCTCGCGCTCGCCGTCGCCTCCTCGGGCTACGTGCTCTCGGGAGGCCACGGCGTGCAGGACTTCGCGCGTACGGCGGCGTCGCTCGTCGAACTGGTCCTGCTCCTCGTGCCCCTCACCGCGCTCCTCATCGGCGTGCTCTCGCTCGCGCCCGAGCGCGGCGCGGCGGAGCTGCTCTTCTCGCAGCCGGTCGCGCGGCGCGCGATCCTCTTCGGCAAGGTCACGGGGCTCTTCGGCGCCCTCGCCGCGGCGCAGGCGCTCGGTTTCGGCGCGGCCGGCCTCGTCATCTTCTCGCGGGCGGGCGGCTCCGGGCTCGGGGGCTTCGCCCTTCTCGTCCTCGGCTCGTTCGTCCTGACAGCCGTCTTTCTCGTCCTGGCGGCTCTCGTCTCGTCGGGAACCGTGGGCCGGCGGACTCGGGCGCTGGCGATCGCGCTCGTGGTGTGGTTCGGCGCCGTCGTGCTCTTCGACGTGGCCGCGCTCGGAGTGGCCTCGCTCCTCCCGTCCGGCCCCGCCTCGCGAGTCCTGATCGTATCCGTGCTCGTGAACCCCGCCGACGCCGTCCGGACCGGCGCGCTCTTGGGAATCGAGGGCAGCGGCGCCTTCGGCGCTGCGTCTCTCGCGCTTCTGCGCTTCACGCACGGCGCCGCAGGCGCCGCGATCCTTCTCGCCGTGTCTCTCCTCGTCTGGATGGTCGCGCCGGCGCTGCTCGCCGCGCGCCGGCTGGACCGGGCGGATCTCTGATCTCCGGAAAGTGTATGAAAGAAGAAGAGCTGAGAAAGAGGGAAATATCAATGAAGAGTGTCGTTCGCGTCTCCGTCATCGTCCCCGCGCTCGTGTTGGCTTCTGTCCTTTCGGCGCGCGTTGCCTCGGCCCACTGCGACACGGCCGACGGCCCCGTCGTCGCCGACGCGAAGGCCGCGCTTGAAAAGGGGGACGTCACGCCCGTCCTCAAGTGGATCAAACCCGCGGCGGAGCCCGAAGTGAAAGCGGCTTTTGCGCGGGCGCTCGCGGCGCGCGGGAAGGGCCCGGAGGTCCGGGCGCTGGCCGACGAGTACTTCTTCGAGAACCTCGTGAGGATTCACCGGGCCGGAGAGGGGGCGCCCTACACGGGCATCCTGCCCGCCGGAACGCCCATCGAGCCGGCGATCGCGCTGGCCGACGAGGCCCTCGGCAGCGGCAGCGCCGACAAGCTCGTGAAAGCCATCGCGCACCACGTCGAGGAGGGAATCCGCGAGCGGTTCGCGCGCGCCGCAGCCGCAAAGAAAGAATCCGGCACGAGCGTGGCGTCCGGGCGGGAATTCGTTGAGGCGTACGTGGAGCTCACGCACTACGTCGAGCGCCTGCACCTCGACGCCACGACGTCGGCCTCACACGGCGCTGGGGCGCCCGCGGCCGAGCATAAGCACTGAACGTGGCGGGTCGCTGGGGGGACGCGGGAGTCGTCTGAATCTGGAATCTCGCGCCTGACCCGTTGGAGGAACCCCTCGCTACCGTGGTGGAGCCACGCCGTCCTCACGGGGACGCCGTGCCGACCGCAAGCCGGACGAGCCGTCGCAGGAGGCCGACGAACGCGAGGATCCAGGCGCCCAGCGCAACCCAGACGACGACGCGCGGGATGGCGAGGAGGAACGGTAGGTTCACGACATGCGCCAGCCGGAACGTGCAGGCCGTGTACATGCCGAGAGGGAAGATGGCGCCCCAGTAGAGAGGGTCATACCTGAGCGGAAACCGCCTCAGGATGTGCCGCCAGACGCCGAGGATGAAAAGCATCGGAATCCACCAGGTCGCGGTCGCCCAGAAGAAGAGCGTGAAGCCGAGGACGAAGGGCGAGAGCGTGGCGAGGAGGGGCGAAAGGGGCGCGCTCGCGTAGAGGAGCGTCCCCGCGAGCGTTGCGATCGCCATGGCGCCCATGTTGATCCAGTAGGGCGGCATGAGGTCTGAAGGTAAGAGCCTGAAGAAGGTGTAGCGGTAGAAAATGAGGGAAATCAGCCAGATGTACAGCATCCCGCCCGCGAGCCAGAAGACGACCGATGTGAAGAGCATCACCTCGGCCCGCGCGGGAAAAGCGGGGGCGAGGAGCGAGGCGAGCGTCGAGACGGATTCCGTCGCGACGACCGTCAAGAGCCACCCGCCGTTGATGCCCGCGTCGAGCGCCGGCTTCTCGTCCTTCACGGTGAGCGCCGTGAACACCGCGTAGACGAGGACGAGCCACAACGCGAGCGTGAGGAACCAGAGGACGAGCGCCGGTCCTGGCGCGTCGCGGAGGACGACGAGTTGCGACCCGAAGACGCTCGTCGCCGCGACGGTCGTGAAGAAACCGACACCTCGCTGGTGGTCCGCGAGGTCGGCGAGGACCTCGCGCGGAAAGCGGACGATCCGGACCAGCGTGACGGCCCACAGCGCGACGAACGCCGCTGCGTTCACCCAGAGCAGCGCTTCGGCCACCTCCGGCATTCCCATGAGGTGCGTGGAGATCGACACGATCCCCGTCGCCATCACGAGCGCGAAGTAGGCGGGATGGAGCGTGCGGACAGCCTCCATTTGAGGTGCGGTCCCGACCGATCCAGCCAACGTCATCGAATGTCTCTCTCGCCCCATTCTGCCTTCTCCATCTCGACGAGCCTCCTGACGGGACTTCTGCTGGGAGCGCTCGTCTGCGTCAGCAACGTCGGCGCAAGGAAGAGTTGGAGGTGCTCACGACCGGGTACACGAGAAGCCCCGCAGCGGCCCGGGAGAGGAGCCCGGCCCAGCCTCCGGTGCGATTGGTCCGCGGTCGGGTTGCGAAGCCGCTGATGTGACGCCGGCGTCAGTCCAGCCGCTGGATCAATCCAACGAGCGCATCGGCCTCGGCCTTGCCGAGCACGCGATCCGCGAGGGGGTAGAGGATCTGCTCTTCCTTGAGGTTGTGACCGCCGAGGAGGGTGGCTAGCCGCACGCGAATTTCCGACGCACCGGCACCGCCGCCATCGAGAGCGGCCGCAATTCCGGCGAGGCAGGCACGGATCTCGACATGGTCGGTCCGCATGACGGCCGTGGGGCCCGCCGACGGTCCGAAACCGGCACGCGCCTCGAGGGCCGGGAAGAGGATCTCCTCCTCGAAGCGGATGTGCCGTTCGAGCCCACGCGCGAAGGCGGCGAAGATCGCGCGGGCGCCCGCAATGTCGCCCGCCTCGAAACTGGCGAAAGCGGCCGCGTCGAGGGCGTCCAGCCGGTCGTGATCCCAGGCCAGCGCCTCGAGAACGCCGCGCCCCGAGCCCCGGGCGGTGTCGCGCCGCATGACCTCGATCCCGTCCGGTCCGGCGGCGCCGCCTCCCGGCGTCCATTCGAACTGGCCCTTTCGCTCGCGCTGCAGGGTCTCGAGGAGGTCGTGGGCCGGCCGCTCTGCCTTCAAGACGAGTGTCTCACCGGGAACGAGAGCGTCGAAGCGCTCCAGCAGAGTGCGGCCGCGGTCGAGCGGGGCCAGTCCTGCAAAGTCGTAGATTGCGGCTGTCGATGTCGATGTCCCGGCCATCGCGTCCTCCTGTGTCTCGCCATGATTCCCGCGGCGTCGCTCGGCCGACATGACGGCCGTCATACCGAATGCGTGTTTCGAGCCCGAGCCAATCGAACATAGCCAGCGCGGCCGCCCGGAGGGCCGCCTTCTCCTCGTAACTTCAGATTGCCGGAAGAGGCGCGGGCGAGCGGAGCTTCGCCACGGCCGGGAAAAGGACGTTGTTCTCGAGGTGGACGTGCTCGTGCACGTCGCGTTCCAGCTCGGCGAGCCCGTGCATCAGCCCTCGGAAGGTGTTGCAGACGTCCTGCGGAGCCGTGTATCCCGCGGTCACGCGCCGCAGCTCGCGAAGGAGGTCCCCCACCTTCTCGTGCTGCCGAGCGAGAAGAGCGATGCCAGCCTCGACCGGCGCCGGGGACGCCGTCCGTCCGGCCGACCGCCCGGACGCCTGCCGCATCTCGAGCGCAACGAGCGCGGGGAAGACCACGTCCTCCTCCTCGGTCAGGTGCGGCTCGAGGTCGGCGCGCAGGGCGCCGAAAAGCCGGTGCATCTCGGGGACCGACTCGGGGTGTCGCTCGCCATGCGCGGCGAGAACCTTGTCGGCCATTCCGCCAAGACGAGGCAGCTCCCGCCAGAGCGAGCTGTGGTACCGGGTGAGGATGTGGGAAATCAGCTCGCTGATGGCCGCCTTCGCCACGACCGGCTCGGGTGACCTCGGAGCCGCGGCCGCTTCCGACAGCTCCGCTAGGAAACCTTCGAGGCCGAGCCCATGCGCCGCAGAGACCTCGGAAAGCGTCTTGTCGCCACCGCAGCAGAAATCGACGCCGTGGGCCTGGAAGACGCGGATGGTGGCGGGGTGCTCGGCGGCGATCGTGCCGACCGTGGACGCGGATGTCAGTTTCATCGAGACCTCCGCCGGCGAGGCTACCCCACCGGCCTTCCGCGGCGTTCTTACCGGGCGAGGTCCGGCCGGTAGCTGCCGGGCACCGACCGGAATGCGATCGCCAGACGATTCCAGCCGTTGATCACGACGACCGCCAGGGTGAGGTCCACGAGCTCTTTCTCGGCGAAGTGCCGCCGTACCTCGTCGTACAGCTCGTCGGACACGTGGGTCTCGCCGACCCGGGTCACCGCCTCGGTCCACGCCAGCGCCGCCCTCTCGCGTTCGCTGAAAAACGGCGTCTCCTGCCAGGCCGCGACGGCATAGAGGCGCTGCTCCGTCTCTCCCGCGGCCCGCGCGTCCTTCGTATGCATGTCGAGGCAATAGGCGCACCCGTTGATCTGGCTCGCACGGACCTTCACGAGCTCGAGCAGCTCGTGCTCGAGCCCCGAGGCGCGAACGTATTTCTCGAGCCCGAGCATGGCCGTGAGGCCTTCGGGCGTTACGTTGCCATATTCGACCCTGGGTTTCATGTCCGTTTCCTTTCGCGGCTCTCTCGCTCCGGGAATTTGACTCCTTTGATTGTCATTCATAACATCATAATAACAATGGAAACCATCTCTTCCCCGATCTCGTCGGCCGCACCCGAGGGGCCGATCCACCCGCGCTTCTTCCTCACCGGCCTCGGCATCACGCTGACCGCCGGAGCGGGCTGGGGCGCCTGGCTCCTCCTCAACATCGCCCGTGCTCGCAACTTCTCGGCGCCTTCGATCTTCGAGATCAACGCCCACGGTCAGGCGCAGATCTACGGCTGGATGGGGCTCTTCATCATGGGGTTCTCGCTCCAGATGTTCCCCGCTTTCTGGGGGGTCCGCCTGGCCGCGCCGCGCCTCGCCCGCGCTCTGCTGCCGCTGATGACCCTCGCGGTCGTCGTGAGGACGATCGGCGAGGCGCGCCACGCCGGCCTTTTCGGCGACCTCGCAGTCGCGGCGGGGGTGCTGCAGCTGGCCATCGTCGCGACCTTTGTCGCGCTGCTGGCGGCTACGGCACGCCGAAAGGGGGCGCGGGGCCGCGTCGCGGACCTCTACATCGGGGCGGGGCTGGCCTGGTTCCTCGTCTCCACCGTATTCGATCTGCGCCATCTCGCGCTCATGATCGGCGCGCCCGATCGCGCGTCGCTCCTTGCCGAGATCGCGATCTGGCAGCTGCCGCTGCGCGACCTGCAGATCCACGGCCTCGCGCTGTCGATGATCCTCGGCGTCTCTCTGCGCGTGCTGCCCGGGCTCTTCGGCACGCCGGTCGCCGACGAGCGCCGCGCCTTCCGCCTCTTCTGGCCGCTGCAGGCCACGATCCTCGCCGAGTCGGCGCTTTTCCCCGTGGCGATGACCTCCCGGCGGCCGGCCCTGTTCGCCGTCGTCTGGGCGGCATGGGCCGGCTTCGCCGTCTGCGCCGTCCTCGCCGCCGCCAGCTTGCGGGTCTTCGCGCGGCCCCGCTTCGCTCTGCCACGCCTCTCGCCGCTCGCCTTCGTGCGCGCGGCGCACGTGTGGCTCGGCGTGTCGCTCGCGATGCTGGTGGCCGGGCCGCTCTGGTCGCACCTGCTCGGTCTGCCGTTCTCGCATGCCTGGCATGGCGCCACCCGGCACGCGATCACGGTCGGCTTCATCAGCCTGATGATCGTTGGCGTTGCCTCGCGGGTCGCGCCAAGGCCAGTGGGGAGCCCGGCGGCCCATGCGGCGGTGCCGCTCGCGCCGTTCGTCCTGCTGAACCTCGGCTGCACCCTGCGCGTGACGCAGCAGATCCTGACCGACCTGACCCCCGCCGCCTTCCCGATCGCCGGCGCCTCGGGGCTGCTCGAGGTCGCCGGCCTCGTGTGGTGGGCGAGCTGGATCGCTCCCCGCCTGCTGAGCTTGCTCCATTCGCGCACGGCGGTGCGGCTCGAGAGCCCGTCCCGTGGCGACGACATCTCCTTGGGCGCGGAGCCCCGATGAGAGACGGAGAAACGTCGATGCGAACCGCGTCGGCAGTCTTCGGACCGGGGATCGGCGAGAGCCAGAGAAGTCTCCTCTATCTGATCAAGCGTTTCGGCGAGTGCACCCTCGTCCAGCTCGAGGCCGGATTCGAGCTGAACCGCGAGACTCTCCGCGCCCACCTGAAGTCGCTCGCCGCGATGGGGCTCGTCGAACGATCGGGCGTCCGCCGTTCCGGGCCCGGACGGCCTCACGTCTTGTACCGGCTGACGGCCGCCGGGGAAGCTCTCTTTCCGCGCCGCGAGGGAGCGCTGCTGCGAGAGATCGCCAAATTCCTGCTCGAACAGGGCCGCCGGGACCTGCTCGAGAAGTTCTTCGACCTTCGGCTCGCACGCTGGCGCCGGGAAGCGGCGCCCCGCCTTGCCGGGCTGCGTGGCCGCAGGCGGCACGAGGCGATCGCCGAGATCCTCTCCGAGGAAGGTTTCGTCGCCGAGGTCGTCGCCGGCGCTGCCGCGCCCCGGCTGCGGCTCTGCCACTGCCCGGTCCTGGATCTCGTCGCGATCTCCAAGCTGCCGTGCCGGTTCGAGATGAAGCTGATCGAGGGTCTGCTGGGCGAACGGCTGCGTCGGGAGACTTTCATTCCGGACGGAGACCACGCCTGCACCTACGCGATCTCGAGCGCCTCTCCCGCGCGGTCTAAGCAGAAAACCGCTCCGCGAAGAGGCTGAATTGCTCCAGGCCGCGCCTCGATATGATGCCCGTCATGCGCTTTCCGCCCCCGGAGGCATAGCGTCCGGTAAAGGAAGGTTGACATGAGGTCCGCCGACTCGGCCGCTCCGCCCGTCGCTCCAGCCGCCGAACCGATCCGGGAATCGCCCGAGGCCCCCGCGCCCGACATTCTCGCGCTCGCAGGACTCGCGGGAGCCGCAGTTTTCATCCTCTTTCTTCTCTGGGCTGGAGTCGAGCAGTCGATCGGGCTCTCCGACGCCGCCCGAGACCGCTTCCACTATGCCCGGGGCGTTTCGACGAGCCTCCTGACGGGGCTCCTCGTCGGAGCGCTCGCCTGGCGTCAGCAACGCCGGCACAAAGAGGAGCTGCGGTCGATCGCAGCCAGGAGCGACCGGGCCGCCCACGAGGCTCGCGCCCTCTTGCAGCTCGTCGTCGACAACACCCCGGCGGCGCTCGTCGTCCTCGACCGGGATCTCCGCATCGTCCAGGCCAACCGGACCGCCGAGCGCGTCCACGGCCACGGCCTCGAAGGCCACCGCTGCTCCGACGCAATCGCGGCGTGCACGCAGATGTGCGGGGAGTGTCCGGCCGCTCACAGCTTCGCGCACGGGATCTCGTCTCCCGAGGCGCGTTCGCTCACCGACCCACGCACCGGCGAGATGCTTTCGGTCGAGAGCCACCCGCTCGAGCTGCCGGATGGCCGGCGGTACGTTCTGCTCGTCGAGAGAATCGTCACCGAGCAGAAAAAGCTCCAGGCCCGGCTCATCCACCAGGAAAAGATGGCCGCCTTCGGGCTCCTCGCCGCCGGAATCGCGCACGACATGGGGAACCCCCTCGCCTCCATCGAGATGCAGCTCCAGCTCGTCGACGAGAACCACTTCCCGGCCGAAACGGCCGGCGTCATGCAGACGGTGAGGCAGGAGGCCGCGCGCCTGAGGCGGATCCTGCGCGAGCTGGTCGACTTCGCCAGGCGCCGAAGGGACGAGGCGAGCCTCGTCTCCGTCCAGTCGGTCGCGGAGGATGCTCTTCGCCTCATCCGGCACGACCCTAGGATGGGGAGAGTCGTGGCCTCGACGGTCTTCGATCCGGAGGCGCCGCCCGTCTCGATCGTGGAGGACCACCTCATGCAGGTCGTCCTCAATCTCCTGATCAACGCGCTCGACGCGATGCCCGAGGGCGGCACCCTCCGGATCGAAGTGCAGGCCGCGGGACGCTCGGTGGCGCTGCGGGTCCACGACTCCGGGCACGGGATGGAGCGGCAGATTCTGGCGCGCTGCCTCGAGCCCCTCTACACGACGAAGGCGCCGGGCAAGGGGACCGGTCTCGGCCTCAGCATCTCGCGCGACATCCTTCTCGAGGTCGGGGGCGGTATCGAGCTGCACAGCGTCCCCGGCCACGGGACCACGGCCGTCGTCACGCTGCCCTCGGCGGTGGCGGTCGACCCGGCGCGCGTCCCCGAGAGCGCGCTCGCGGACGCAACCTCTGTCGGGGTCCATTGAGCGGGGCACGGCTCCTCGTGGTCGAGGACGAACGCGCCCAGCGCGATGCGCTCGCGACGTACTTGACGCGCCAGGGCTACGTCGTGGACGCGACCGGCACGGGCGAAGAGGCGCTGAACCGGCTCGCGAGCGGCTCGTATTCACTTCTCCTGACGGATCTGCGCCTCCCCGGAATCGACGGCCTCGCGGTCGTCCGCCGAGCGCGCGAGCTGGACGAGGAGATGGGTCTTCTCTTCATGACGGCCTACGCCTCCGTCGAATCGGCGGTGGAGGCGCTCCGCATCGGTGCGCACGACTATCTCCTGAAGCCCCTGATTCTCGAGGAGGTCGTGAGGAAGATCGCGAGCCTTCTCGAGCACCGCGAGCTCGTACGCGAGAACGCCCGGCTCCGCCGGATCCTGCAGGAGCACGATCCGGAGACGGAGATCGTGGCCTCGTCGGCCGCCATGCAGGAGGTCCTGTCCTGGGTCAAGCGCGCGGCGGCCTCTCGCTCGACGGTGCTCGTCACGGGAGAGACCGGCACCGGCAAGGAGCTCGTCGCACGGGCCATCCACTCCCTCGGCCCCGCGAGCGGCGCGCCGTTTCTCGCCGTGAACCTCGCCGCGATTCCCGAGAACATGGTCGAGAGCGAGCTGTTCGGCCACGAGCGCGGCGCCTTCACCGGCGCCGACCGCCGCCGCGAGGGGATCCTCCGTTCGGCCGGCGGCGGCACGGTCTTCCTCGACGAGATCGCCGAGCTGCCCGGCACGGTCCAGGCCAAGCTGCTCCGCGCGCTCGAGGCTCGCGAGGTGCAGCCGCTCGGGAGCGACCGGACCGCCCCGTTCGAAGCGCGGCTCCTCGCCGCAACGCACCGCTCGCTCGAAGCGATGGTCGCGGACGGACGCTTCCGCGAGGACCTCTTCTACCGCCTCAACGTCCTGCGAGTCCACGTGCCGGCGCTGCGCGAGCGGCCCGAGGACATCCCCGCCCTCGTTCACCAGCTCCTGCGCCGTCACGCCCGGCGGAGCGGCCTCCCCGCGCCCGTCGTGACGGCCGAGGCGATGCGCGCCCTCTGCGCGGACCCGTGGCGCGGCAACGTGCGTGAGCTCGCGAACGTTCTCGAGCGCGCGCTTATCCTCGCCGACGAGGGGAGGATCGACGTGGACCAGCTCCCGCTCGAGGTCCGAAACGCGGTGGGCCCGCGTCTTACGCTTCTCGACGCCATCGACCGGTTCGAACGGGGCTACATCACCCACGTCCTTCGGCTGAGCGGCGGGAACCGCGAGAAGGCCGCGGACGAGCTCGGCATCTCGGGGGCCACGCTCTACAGAAGGCTCGAACGCTTCGGAATGAAGGGGCAAGAGCTCGCGCGAGGCACGCGCGGCCCGGGTCAGCCTCCCGCAGCCGATCGCTCTCAACACTGAGAGGCTCCCACCCCCGTTCCTCTCAGAGCTGAGAGTCGTCGCCCGCGATTCACGGCGGGCTCTCGCGCATAAAGCCTTTCCAGACAGCACTTCGAAGCATGCCTCCAGCGTGGAATGTCGCTTGCTCTTGTCCGGGCGAACGCCTATGCGAATTGCCCATCGCCTTCTCAGGTCTTTCCCCGTCCTCCTCGTGGCGACCGCGGCGGGAGCGCTCGCGCAGATTCCCACCCCGGCACCCGCGCCGCCGGCCACGGCCGGCGTCCCGCCCACGGCCGCCGACGCGGTCCAGAGCCCGGCCGAGGATCTCTACGCGCGAAAATGCGGCTCCTGCCACACCGTCGGCAAGGGGGTCCGCGTCGGCCCGGACCTGAAGGACGCGCACAAGCGCCGCAGCCATGCATGGCTCGAGGCCTTCGTCGCGGCGCCGAGCACGATGCTCGACACCGATCCGGACGCACGGAACCTGCTCGCGGACTTCAAGGGCGTGAGGATGCCGGACCTCGGCCTCTCGGCGAAGGACGTGACGTCGCTCGTCGGTCTCATCGCGCGCTGCTCGTCCGAACCGTGCAACCTCGCGGGAAAATTCACGCCGGCGACCGTCGCGACCGACCGCGACGTCGCGCACGGCCGCGACCTCTTCCTCGGGCTCCAGCCGCTCAAGGCGGGCGCCGCACCGTGCCTCTCGTGTCACACCGTCCGCGGCGTGAAGAGCGCCGTGCCGGGCGGGACCCTGGCGAAGGACCTGACGAACGTCTTCGCGCGGCTGGGCGATGAAGGGCTCGACACCGCCCTCGCGAACCCCGCCTTCCCGCTCATGAACAAGCTGT
>JBDTML010000021.1:0-17496 GCA_039934255.1 Acidobacteriota bacterium
CGAGGGCGGGCGCGCCGGCCTCGTCCTTCGCCTCCACCGTCACGACGTCGCCGCCCACGGTCGCCTTCAGCGCGGCGGGCGTGTCGAGCGCGAGGAGCCGCCCGCGGTCTAGGATTCCGATGCGGTGCGCGGCCTCGGCCTCCTCGAAGAGGTGGGTCGTCAGGAGCACCGCCGTGCCCCCGCGGGCCAGAGAGCCGAGCAGCCCGACGAGATCGCGCCGCGCGCCCGGGTCGAGGCCCGTCGACGGTTCGTCGAGGAGGAGCACGGGCGGGGCGTGGAGGAGCGCCTTGGCGATCTCGACGCGGCGCGCGAGGCCGCCGGAAAGAGTCTCGACGAGATCACGGGCGCGATCTTCGAGGCCGAACGTCGCGAGAAGCTTGCCGATCTTCGTCCGAAGGGGCGGGCCCGAAAGAGAGTAGAGCGCGGCCTGCAGGACGAGGTTCTCCTCGACCGTCAGCTTCTTGTCGAGGCTGGGCGCCTGAAAGACGACGCCGAGGCGCCGGCGCACATCCCGGCCGGCCGACGCGGGATCCAGCCCGTCGATCGAAAAGCTCCCGGCGCCGGGCGGCAGCAGCGTCGCGAGAATCCGGAACAGCGTCGTCTTGCCGCCGCCGTTCGGGCCGAGGAGCGCGAAGATCTCACCGCGCGCCACGGAGAACGACACGTCGGTAAGCGCGGCGCGCGCCCCGAAGGAACGGGAGAGGGAGCGGGCTTCGACGGCGGGAGGCGTCACACGCGGTCGAGGACGAGGAGCACGAGGATCGCGGGAAGCCATCCGATCGACGCGAGGAAGAGGGAGCGGGCGCGGCCGTCCGTGACGTCCCGCGCGAAGCGGAGCGACGACGCCAGGAAGAGGAGTGTCATCACGAACGCGCCGAAGGCGTACGCGAACCCCGCGGTGCCCACGAGGGAGGGCAGGAGGCTGACCGGCAGGAGAACGGCCGTCCAGAGGAGTGTCTGGCGGGCGGTCGAGCGCCCGGTCGGGTCCACGACGGGCAGGATGACGACGCCCGCCTTCGCGTAGTCGACGCGGTGGCGCCAGCCGATCGCGAAAAAGTGCGGCAGCTGCCAGACGAACAGGATCGCGAAGAGCGCGAGCCCGGGCAGGCCGATCGCGCCCGCCGCGGCCGCGTAGCCTCCGAGAGGCGGCAGAGCTCCCGGCACCGCCCCGACGATCGTGGAGGCCGGCGAGCGCGTCTTCATCGGGGTGTACACGCAAACGTACGAGACGAGGGTGAAAGCCGCGAGCGCGGTCGTGATCCCGTTCGTGAAGAGGAGGAGCTCGACGAGGCCGACGACCGACAGAGCTCCGGCGAAGAGCGCGGCGCCGGCCAGCGGGAGGCGACCTGAAGGCAGCGGACGCGCCGCGGTCCGTTCCATCCGCCCGTCCAGGTCCTTCTCCCAGACCTGGTTGAAGGCGCTCGTGCCGGACGCGACGAGCGCGGTCCCGAGCAACGTGTGGATGAGAAGCACGGCGTCCATCCCCGACAGCGGGCCCTTCGTGCCCGCGACGAATCCGACGAAGGCCGTCATGACGACGAACACCGTGATGCGCGGCTTCGTGAGCGCGACATAGGAGGAGAAGGCGGAGGGATTGCGACGGAGGCTCATGCGCGACGGGCGGAGCTTAGCGCGTTCGGGGGATTCCGGCAGGCCCCGAGGCACACGAGGGCGAGGACGCCCGTCACCCAGCACAGGGCGCCCACGGCGAGGTGGGCGGTCGTGAGCACAGGAGCTTTTCGCGACCAGACGGAGAGAGCGCCGAGCAGCAGCTGAATCGTGACGAGTCCGGCCAGGGCCGCCGCGAGGCTGGCGAAGAGGGGAGCCCTCGCGGACGCCCGGGCGAGGGCGCGAATGGCGCCGGCGACGAGGACGACGACGACGAGCGCGCCGAGGCGGTGCGCGAGGTGGATCGGGACCCCCGGCCTCGAGAGGATCGAGAGAGACGGGAGCCAGGAGTCGAAGATCGTCGGAAAATCCGGGATCGCGAGACCGGCGCCCGTGTGCCGCATGACCGCGCCGAGAACGAT
This sequence comes from Acidobacteriota bacterium, assembly GCA_039934255.1. GTDB lineage: Bacteria > Acidobacteriota > Thermoanaerobaculia > UBA5066 > UBA5066 > Fen-183. The sequence continues at coordinate 2,031 of JBDTML010000021.1, forward strand.
CTGGACGTAGACCGCGGCGGTCGCGACGGCGACCCATCGAAAAGCGCTGTTCCCTTCTTCACCCTTCGAAGAAATACGAAGATTTTCGGTCTTCGTCAGGGTTGCCCAGGTTCTCGAGCACATGAGCGCGACGATCGCCGTGAGCGCGAAGACGATCTCGGCGAGGGCCGCGTGCGCGGAGGAGATCGCGGGCGGCAGCAGGAAAAGGACGGTCAGGCCACCCAGAACCGCCTGCAGCAGAATCGCGCCGAACGCGGCGCCCGCGAGGATCTTGAGTCTCCGCTTCTCTTTCTCTTTTCCTTCTAAGAAAAAAAATATTCCTCCGAACTCCAGCCCCACGAGCGTGGAGACCGCCGCCGCGACGAGCCGATGTCCGTGCTCGTACAGGATCCCCCCGACCATCGGCGGCATGACCTTCCCATACGAGAGCGGCCAGTCCGGGACGGCGAGTCCCGACTCCGTGGACGTGACGAGGGCGCCCGCGACGAGAAGGAGAAAGACGCTGACGGCGACCGTCTTCGTCCCCACCCTCAGGAGAGCCTCACGCACCGGCTTTGAACGTGAAGGCAGCGGGCTTCGAGTCCGTGGTGCCCACCGTGACCTGCTGGGTCTGCGTGCCGAGCTTCTCGTGCCACGCCTCGATCGTGTAGGTCCCGGCGGGGAGGTTCTTGATCGCGTACGTGCCGTCCGCCGCGGTGACGGCGAAGAAGGGGTGCGAGACGACGCCGACGAACGCCGACATCCAGCCGTGCACGTCGCACTTGATCCGGACCATGACCTCGGGCTTTTCGAACTTCTTCGTGTATTTCATCCCCTGGACGGGCATCGCGAGGTTGAACGGTTCGTTCTTCTCCGGGAGCGAGTGGATGTTGTGGAGGGTCGGATCGCTGTTGAGGATCTCGATGTTCTGTCCGGCCACGACGCCAAAGACGTGAGGGGTGTACCGGCAGCCTCTCTGATCGATCGTGGCGGCCGTGGCGGGAGGTGGATACGTGCCGTTGATGCCCGACTTCACGTAGACGAACACGTCGGCGATTCCCTTGTCGGGTCCGATCTCGAGATCCTGTTTCACCATGTCGCCGGGGTGCGCCTTCGCGCAGAACGCGTCGGCCGACATCTTGAATTTCTCGGGCGCCGGCACGGCGCCTTCGAAGACGATCTTGCCCGTGATCGAGGCCGCGCCCGTCGCCCCGGCGGCGGGGCCCGCGGCGGCCGAAGAAGCCTGAGCGGCCGGCGCGGCCGTCGAGGCGGCGCCGTCTTTGGAGGCTCCTGCCCGGGCCGACTTGGGCCGGTCCTCGTCGTCGTCGTCCTTGCCTCCGCACCCTGTCAAGAGCGCGGCGCCCACCAGAGCGGCGGCACCGAGTGCGGCGAAACGAAAGCGGATGGCGGGACCGGTCATGCGGGCCTCCTCGGAGATGGTTTCCTTATCATGTCCCCCTGGGAACGAGGGATCGTGATGATAGACAATCGGAAAATGCGCGTCGAATACGCGGTCGTCCGCCACGTGGAGATGCCGCTCAAGTTCCGTTTCCGCACGTCGTTCGGCGAAACCGGCGTCAAGAAATTCATTCTCCTGGAACTCCGTGGCGAAGGCGTTTCCGGATGGGGGGAGTGCGTCGCCGAGGAGGGCCCGTTCTATTCGCCGGAGACCCTCTCGACGGCGATGCCGATTCTCTCTTCGTACCTCCTGCCGCTCGTCCTCGGAAAGGCCGTCGCGTCTCCGGCCGAGTTCGAGGAGGCCGCGAAGCGCGTGCGCGGAAACCGCATGGCGAAGGCCGCCGTCGAGTGCGCGCTCCAGGACATGTTCGCGCGCGCCGCGGGCGTCCCCCTCGGGAGATCGCTCGGGGGCACACGCGAAATGATCGAGGTCGGCGTCTCGCTCGGAATCTCGCCGACCGCAGAGGACACCGTCGAGAACGTGAGGAAGCACGTGGCTCAGGGCTACAGGCGGATCAAGCTCAAGATCGAGCCGGGTCGCGACGCGGATCGTCTCGCGGCGGTCCGGGAGGCCTTCCCGGACATCCCGCTCACCGTGGACGCGAACGCGGCGTACACGCTGGCCGACGCCGGCACGCTGCGCTCGCTCGACGCGTTCCGGCTCGACTACATGGAGCAGCCGCTGCACCACGAGGACATCGTGGCCCACGCGGAGCTCGCGAAGACGCTGAAAACGCCAATCTGCCTGGACGAGTCGATCCGCTCGGCGGCCGACGCGTCCGCGGCGATCGCGCTCGGGGCCTGCAAGGTCATCAACATCAAGATCGGCCGCGTCGGCGGCCACGCCGAGGCCGTGCGCATCCACGACGTCGCGCTCGCCGCGGGCGTTCCCGTGTGGTGCGGCGGCATGCTCGAGGCGGGAATCGGACGCGCGCACAACGTCGCGATCGCGAGCCTTCCGGGCTTCTCGAAGCCCGGCGACACGTCGTCCTCATCGCGCTACTTCGAGGAGGACATCGTGACGCCCGCGCTCGAGGCGAAAGACGGGCTCATGCCGGTGCCGACAGGGCCCGGAAGCGGTGTCACGATCCGCCCCGACGTCCTCGGCCGCGTCACGACCGCGATTCAGGAGTTTCGCGCGTGAGTGCGCGCGTCCGCGAGCTGGCCGCGTTGTTCGAGGCGCGACGCGACGGGATGCTCGAGGACCTCAGGTCTCTCGTGGTTCGTGAGAGCCCTTCCGGCGAGTCTTCCCGTGTCAGCGAGCTCGCGCGCTGGATCGCCACGCGGTTCGAGAAATCGGGGATCGCGGCCGCGTGCGTGCCCTGCGCCGGCCGAGGCGACGCCCTTCGCGTGCGGCTCGGGCCCGAGCGTGGGGGCGCGCTTCTCCTCGGCCACATCGACACCGTCTGGCCCGCCGGCACACTGGCGGAAATCCCGTTCCGGGTGGAGGACGGCGTCGCCCGGGGGCCGGGCGTCTTCGACATGAAGGGCGGCGTGGCGGTGGCGATCGCCGTCCTCGAAGCCTTCGCGCGCGGCGACGTGACAACCGCGGAGGGCGTAACGCTCTTCCTGACGCCGGACGAAGAGGTCGGGAGCCGCGCGTCCCGGGATCTCCTCGTCGGCGAGGCCCTGAAACGGGACCGCGTCTTCGTCCTCGAGCCGGCGGGCGACGGCGGAGCCGCGAAGATCGCGCGGAAGGGGACAGGTCTCGTGACGGCGCGCTTCACGGGCGTGGCCGCCCACGCGGGCCTCGAGCCGGAGAAAGGGGCTTCCGCCCTTCTCGAGATGGCGCGCTTCGCGATCTACGCCGATGCGCTCGCGGATCTCTCCGCCGGCACCTCGGTCGTCCCGACCGTCGCGGCGTCCGGCACGGTGACGAACGTCGTCCCCGAGCAGGCGACGCTCTCCGTGGACTTCCGGCTCTGGTCCGAGGCCGAGGGCCAGCGCGTTCTCACGGGCCTCGAGGCGTATCGGCCCGCGGACGGTCGCGTGACCCTGGCTCTCGAAGGCGGCGTCAACCGGCCGCCGATGGAGGCGACGGAGGCCTCGCTCGCGCTCTACCGCCGCGCGGCGTCGATCGCCCAGGAGCTCGGATTTCCGCTGCCGGGCGTGCGCGTGGGCGGCGCTTCCGACGGGAACCTCACGGCCTCGGCGGGCGTCCCGACCCTCGACGGACTGGGCCCCTCCGGCGCGGGCGCGCACGCGCGCACGGAGCATCTCCGCGTGGACGATCTCCCGCGCCGGGCGGCGCTTCTCGCGGCACTGCTCGAGGACGCGGCGTGAGCGGGCGCACCGGGAGACTCGTCATCCGCGACCTCCGGTCCCCGGAAGAGTTCATCGAGACGATGGGTGTCTCGAAGGCGGCGTGGGGTTTTGCCGAACGCGCCCTCTCGCCCGCGAGCGACCTCGTCGCCGCGACGCACGCGGGCGGCCTCACGGCGGGCGCTTTCCTTGGTGGAAAGATGGTGGGATTCGTGCACGGAATCCCCCGCACGAACCGCGGGGAAGCATGTCAGCACTCGCATCTCCTCGCCGTGAAGCCCGAAGCGCAGGGGCGCGGCCTGTCGGTGAAGCTCAAGCTCTACCAGCGCGCGTGGTGCCTCGCGAGGGGCATTCGCCTCGTGACGTGGACGTACGACCCGTTTCTCCTCAAGAACGCCAAGCTGAACATCGGGCACCTGAGGGCGACCGCCCGCACGTTCCACCCGAACTTCTACGGCCTCATGGGCGGCATTTACGCCGGCCTCCCGTCCGATCGCTTCGAGGTCGCGTGGCGGCTGGACGCCCCCGAGGTCGTGCGCGCCGCCGCCGGCGAGCCTCGTCCACGGCCCGACCCCGCGGATCTGCCCGTCGCGTCGAGCCCGCGAAAGCTCCCAGACGCGGCGCGGGTCCTCCTCCCGTTTCCGTCCGGCGCGCCGCGCATCTACCGGACCGACCACGACGGCACGCTGAGGGAGCGCCGCCGCTTCGCGGCGCTCGTGAAGCCGCTCTTCGCGCGCGGATACGCGGTCACGGACGTCGTCGTCGGGACGGACGGCACGCCCGCGTACGTTTTCGACCGGACCCAGGTGCTAAAATTTTCGAAAAGGAGAACGAAATGAAAATGTTCCGCGTGCTCGCTCCCGCCGCCTTCCTTCTTTTCGCTACAGGCGCCCTCGCCGTCGACGACTTCCAGGTGACCGGCAACGTCACGGAGAAGACGGCCGACTCGATCACGGTCATGAAGGGCAAAGAACGCTTCCAGATCGCGCTCGACAAGGACACGAAGGGCGACGCGAAGGTCGGCGACAAGGTCACGATCAAGTACAAGATGCACGGCTCTTCGATCGAGGTGAAGGGCGCCAAGCCGGCGGCCGCCGAGAAGAAGATGAAGAAGGCCGCCTAGAAGGGATTTCCTGCGGGGCGGCGCGCGCCGCCCCGCGTCTCTTCCTCTTCACCTTCTAAGAGATCTCTTCGGTCCTTCTTTCTTTCTTTCTTCTTCTCAATCAGGCCTTCGCCAGCTCCACCTTCAGCTTCTCGGCCTGGAAGTGCGAGACCAGCGGGTCGATCAGCTCGTCGAGGCGCCCGTCGAGGACGTCGCCCAGCCGGTGGGACGTGAACCCGATGCGGTGGTCCGTCACGCGGCTCTGCGGGAAGTTGTAGGTCCGGATCTTCTCGGACCGGTCGCCGGAGCCGACCATCTTCTTGCGGTCGGCGGCGTACGCGGCTTCCTTCTTCTCGCGCTCGGCCTCGTAGATGCGCGCCTTGAGAACGCGCATCGCCTTCGCCTTGTTCTTGACCTGCGAGCGCTCGTCCTGGCACTGGACGACGACGCCGGTCGGGAGGTGCGTCAGGCGCACGGCCGAGTACGTCGTGTTGACGCCCTGGCCGCCCGGCCCCGACGCGCAGAAGAGGTCGATGCGGACGTCCTTGTCGAGGATCTCGACGTCGACGTCCTCGGCCTCGGGCAGGATCGCGACCGTGGCGGCCGAGGTGTGGATTCTCCCGGCGGCCTCGGTCGCGGGAACGCGCTGCACCCGGTGGACGCCGCCCTCGTATTTGAGGCGTGAGAAGGCGCCCTCGCCCTCGACGATCGCCTGGACCTCCTTGAGGCCCCCGGCCCCGCCGGAGTCTGACCGATCGATGATCTCGACCCGCCAGCCGCGCCCCTCGGCGTAGCGCACGTACATCCGAAAGAGCTCCTCGGCGAAGAGCGCGGCCTCGTCGCCGCCGGTCCCGGCGCGGATCTCGAGGACCACGTTCTTCCCGTCGTTCGGATCCTTCGGCAGGAGAAGAAGTCGGATCTCCTCCTCGATGGCGCTCCGCCGCGCGCGCAGGCTCTCGAACTCCTGCTGGGCGATCGGGCGCAGCTCGTCGGCGGGCGGGAGCGTGTCGAGCATCTCCTGCGCGCCCGCGAGCTCCGCGTCGATGCGCTTGCGCTCGCGATTCTTCTCGACGACCGGCAGGATCTCGCGCATGGCGCGCATCGTCTTGGTCGCGAGGGTGTGGTCCGACAGCACGTCCGGCGAAGCCGCGCGCGCCTCGAGATCGGCGTACCGGCGTTCGATCTCGTCGAGCTTCTGAAACATGGGAGGCGGGCGCGGGCGGCCGGAAAAGCCGGCTCGAACCTCAGGCGTTCGTGGCGGGCTCGGGCTTCGACTTGGCTGCCGTCGTCGCGGCCGTCGCGGCCGTCGCGGCCGTCGCGGGCTTCGGCGTGTTGGCGTACCGCTTCTGGAAGCGCTCGACGCGGCCGGCCGTGTCGACGAGCTTGGACTTGCCCGTGAAGAACGGGTGGCAGTTGGAGCAGATCTCGAGGCGGAGCTCGTTTTTCGTGCTCTTCGTCTTCCACGTGGTTCCGCACGCGCAGTGGACGTCGACCTCGTGGTACTCGGGGTGAATCTTTTCCTTCATGGACTTCTCCTTCACGGCTTCGCCGCATGGTGAGCGACGCCGGAACCGCGGAGGATAACACGAGCGGGGGTCTTTGGGGACGCATCGAACCGATTGTTGTTGCTAGACTTCGCCCCGTGCTCGTCCTCAACGTACGGGTGCCGGGTGAGCCGGCGCGCCGAATTCAGCTCGATCGAGCGGTCCTGACGCTGGGGCGGTCCTCGACGAACGACGTGCCTCTCGGAGACCGGACGCTCTCGCGCGTTCACGCACGGATCGAAGGCGTCCTCGAGGGCGGCCCCATCCGGCTCGTCGACCTGGGCTCGCGCAACGGCACGTCTCTGAACGGGTCGCGCATCACCGTGCCCGTACCGCTCGCGGCCGGAGATCGCATTCAGCTCGGGGAGACGCTGGTGGAAGTCGTCGAAGAATCCACCACACGCGTCGTCATCGACGGCATCGGCGACGAGAGCTCGAAGCGGACGACGTTCCTGCAGTCCTCCAAGGACCTCCTGCGCCCGCACAAGCAGGCCTGGGACTCGAAGCTCGGAGCCGAGGAGCTCGCGCGCTTGAACGCGACGCTTCGGATGCTCAACGAAATCTCGGTGGACATGCTCGGGGACATTCCGCTCCCGAAGCTCCTCGAACTCGTCCTCGAGAAGACGTTCGCGTTTCTTCAGCCCGACCGCGGCCTTCTGATGCTGGCGGACGAGCACGGCGATCTGAAGCCCGAGAAGGTGAAGTACGCGGCCGGTGTGGATCCGACGGACATCCGGCTCAGCAAAACGCTCATCCAATCGGTCGTCGAGAAGAAGAACGGCGTCCTCCTCATCGACGCCGCCACCGACGCGGGCCTCGGAGCCGCCGAGTCCATCCGGATCCAGGGCATCACGTCGTGCATGGCGGCGCCGCTCTTCGTCGAAGACAAGGTGATCGGCCTCATCTACCTCGAGGTGCGTCTCGGGCGAAAGAGCTTCAGCGAAGAGGACCTCCGGCTCCTCACGTCTCTCGCGAACACGGCCGCGATCAAGATCCAGAACCTCCGCCTGCAGGAGCGCGCCGCCGCGCAGCAGCGCAACGAGCGCGAGATGGCGCTCGCGTGGGAGATCCAGCGCCGCCTCCTGCCCGAGGCCGAGCCGACGCTGCCCCACACGGACCTTCTCGGACGGACCGTGCCCTCGCGCACGGTATCCGGCGACTACTACGACTTCTTCGAACGCGGGGACAAGTCGCTCGACGTGGTCGTGGCGGACGTGAGCGGCAAGGGGATGGGCGCGTCGATTCTCGCGGCGTCGGTGCAGGCCGCGTTTCAGGTGTGGGCCGGCGAGCACTTTCCGCCGGGTCTGCTCTGCACGCGCCTGAACGACATGGTGTTCCGGCGCACGAGTCCCGAGAAGTTCATCACGTTCTTCCTCGCGCTCTACGATCCGGAGTCGGGCTCGGTCGTCTTCACGAACGCCGGCCACAACCCCGGCATCCTCGTGCGCAAGGACGGGACGTCGGAGCTTCTCGGAGCCCACGGACCGCCGCTGGGGATGTTTCCCGGGAAGACCTATGGCTCGGGGACGTTCACGATGGAGCAGGGAGACCTTCTCGCTCTCTACACGGACGGTGTGACCGAGGCCGCGAATCCTGAAGACGAGGAATTCGGTACGCCGCGGCTCGTCGAGACGCTCGTCAAGGCTCGCGCTCTCTCGGTCGGCGAGATCGAGGCCGAGCTCGGCGCGGCGCTCGTGGCGTTCACGGCCGGCACTCCGTTCGGGGACGATCGGACGTTCGTCCTCCTGAAGAGAACCTAGCGAGGCGCGGAGGGCCTCAGAGTCCCGGGGCGCGGGACGGCGCTGCGGGCTCGGGCTCGTTCGCGGCTCTCGCGTCGCGCGGCAGCATGCCGTGGCGCTTCAGCATCTCGTTCAGCGTCGTCGGCTTGAGACCGAGAAGCTCCGCGGCGCGCTTCTGGACCCCCGCCGCGCGCTGCAGCGCCGCCGACAGAAGAGCGCGCTCGTAGGCGGCGACGGCGTCCTTGAACGAGAGCCCCTCGGCGGGCAGCGCGGCCGCGCGCGGCACGGAGCGCCGGACGGTGTCCGGAAGCTGGTCGAGGTCGATCACGCCGTGGCCGAGGACGAGCGCCCGCTCGAGGACGTTTTCCAGCTCGCGGACGTTGCCGGGCCAGTCGTGGTCGAGGAGAGCCTTCATCACGCCGGGCGTGACGGAGGGGACCGCTTTGCCGTTCTCGGATGCGGCCCGGGCGAGCAGAGTCTCGACGAGCAGCGGCACGTCTTCGCGGCGTTCGCGAAGAGGCGGAAGCGGGATCGTGATGACGCAGAGCCGGTAAAAGAGATCTTCGCGGAAGCGCCCTTCCGCGACGAGGCGCGGCAGGTCGGCATTCGTGGCTGCGATGACGCGCACGTCGGCGTGCTGCGGCTCGACCGCGCCCACGGGCAGGAACTCACGCTCCTGCAGGACGCGCAGGAGCTTCGCCTGGGTCTCGATCGGCACCGTGCCTATTTCGTCGAAGAAGATCGTGCCCTGGTCGGCTGCCTTGAACAGGCCCTTTTTGTCGGCGACCGCGCCCGTGAACGATCCGCGCACGTGGCCGAAGAGATTCGACTCGAGGAGGTCCGGGGGGAGCGCCCCGGAATGCACGGTGACGAAGGGACCCGACGCGCGCGGGGAGAGCCGGTGAAGGGCCTTCGCGACGAGTTCTTTCCCGGTGCCGCTCTCGCCGGTGATGAGGACCGTCGAGCGCGCGGGCGCCGCCTGCCGGATCGTCTCGAAGACGCGCTCCATCGACGGCGAGCGGCCGATGATTTCCTTGAGGCCGGGCGGCGTGTTGAGCCGCGCCTTCAAGGCGCGGTTCTCGGCCACGAGATGGCTCTTCTCGAGCGCCTGCCGGACGACGTGCACGACCTCTTCGTTCCGGAAGGGCTTGGGGAGGTAGTGGAACGCGCCCTCGCGCATCGCCGAGATCGCACTCTCCACGGATGAGTAAGCGGTCACCACGACGACAGGCACCTCGGGATGCCGCGACTTCACCTCGGCGAGGACCTCGAGCCCGGGCCGGTCGGGCAGCATGAGATCGAGGAGGAGGAGGTCGATGGGCTCCTTCGCGAGGCGCTCGAGTCCCTCGGCCGCGGTCGCGGCTTCGCGCGTCACGAATCCGGCCTTGGCGAGGACGGATCCCAGAACGTCGCGGATGACAGGCTCGTCGTCGAGGATCAGGACGGTGGACATGTGTGTTTCAGGTCGCGGCGGGCAGGGAGACGGTGAATCGGGCCCCGCGTTCACCCGCGGACGTAACGGTCAGCGTGCCGCCGTGCGCCTGAATGATATCCCGCGCAATGGCCAGGCCCAGCCCCGTGCCGCCCTGAGCGGTCTTCGTGGAATAGAACGGGTCGAACACGCGGGCAGCCTGTGCGTCCGTGAGACCGGGCCCGTTGTCCTCCACCGTGAAGAAGACATTTCCGTCTCCGGCGGCGACGCGGAGCGACACGGCGGGCGGCGGGTCGGCCGCGCCGCGCGGAAGCGTGACCGCTTCGAGGGCGTTCTTCGCGAGGTTCACGAGCACCTGGACGAGGGCGTCCCGGTGGCCGGACACGGCGGGTAGCGGGCACGCGGCCACGACGAGAAAGGGGGCGCGCCGGCCCGCGGACTCGTCCGCGAGGGCCCCGGCGGCTTCTTCCGCCAGCGCGGCCGGTTCGAGAGTCGCGAATTCACGCGGCCGGCCGCGGGCGAGATCGAGCAGGCTGCCGACGAGGCGCGAGGCGCGAAACGCCTGGCGCTCGATCTTCTCGACGAGCGTCCGGCGAGGGTCGTCGCTCGGTATCTCGTCGAGGAGGAGGCGCGCGTAGCCCGCGACCCCGGCGAGCGGCGTGTTCACCTCGTGCGCGACGCCCGCCGAGAGCGTGCCGAGAGCGGCGAGGCGCTCCCGGTCGGCGAGGGCGCGTTCGAGCCGCGCGGTTTCGGTCGCGTCGTAGAGGACCAGAACCCGGGCGCGCGACCCCGGTCCGGCCCCCGGAAAAGGCGAGACTGCGACGTTCAGAACGCGCGGCCCCGAGCCGAGGTCGGCCTCGAGCTGCGAAGGCGGCGCGCTTCCGGTGAGCGCGGCGGGCAGCACGTCCTCCGCCGGCATCCCGACGAGAGACGCCGCGTCGCGCCCCAGGAGAGCGGCGAACGCGGGGTTTACCGACGTGAGCCGCCCCGCGTCGTCCGTTGCGGCGATGGCGGCGGCCGAGCCCGCGACGACGTTTTCGTGAAATCGCTGTAGCGCTCGGTAACGATCGGCCTCGACGCGCAGTTCGTCGAAGAGCCGCGCGTGGTCGAGCGCGAGCGCCGCCGGGGCGAGGACCGTTTCCAGAAGCTCCGTATCGTCGAGTGACAGCGGCACGCGTCCCGCTCTGTCCCCCACGGCGAAGAGCGCGAGAAGGCGTCCCGAGACGGTCAAGGGGACCAGCGTGCGGAATCCGGCCCGGCGGAGGCGCGAGACGGCCCCCGTCGGCCTCGCGGTGAAGTTCTGCCGGGACAGGCGCGTCAGTCCGAGGCAGGCCGCGGTGGGAATCTCTTTCAGCGGGAGCGGCGGCCCCCCGTCCACGTCGTCGGCGACGAGCGCGTCCCCCGCAACGGGAAGCAGCGCCGCGCACGAGACGCCGAGGCCCTGCGTGATGCGCCTCGCCAGGAGCTCCTGGAGCTCCCGGAGCGGGCGGGGCGCCGGGAGCTCCCGCACGATCGCGAGCAGCCCTTCGCGGTCGTGCCAGGTTTCGCGGTACTGAAGGCGCTGAAACGCTCCGGAGAGGCCGCGCCGGACGGGCGCGAAACTGAGCGCCATGAGAAGGCCCGCGGACGCCTCGAGAGCGCCCTTGGCGTGTGGAATGCCGACCGCGACGGGATGCCCGAGAAGGACTTGCGCGAGCGCGAAGAAGCAGGCGCCGACAAGAAGCGCGCCCAGGAGCGACGCCGTCTGCCGGCCGAGCACTTCCACGTCCCAGAGCCGGTACCGAGTGAGGGACGCGAGGAACGCGGCCGGAACGAGGGCGAGGGGCAGGACCGCGAGCGAAGAGAGGATCGGAATCGAGCCCCCGAGAAGGCGCGGCACGAAATTCAGGAGGACGAGGGGAAGTAACCCCACCGTGACGCCCAGGAGGAGGAATCGGACCTGTTTCTCGGTCAGGAGATCCGTTGGGCGCCGCGCGAGGACCACGAGCCGGGCGGCGGCGAGCGCGGCCCCGAGCGCCATCCAGACGATTTGCGCGCGGTCGAGCGCGTTCACCGCCTCGGTCGCTCCCCGACCGGCCGTTCCCTCGAAGTACAGCGCCGCCGTCGCGGCGAGAAGGAGCGCGGCCGGGACGAAGGGGAGCCAGGCCGGCGCCCTCTTCATCCGCCTCGGAAACGTGGAGACGAGGGCGAGCAGGAGAGCCGGGAAGAGGGCGCGCGCGGCGTCTTCGAGGAGCACGGCGGCGCGGAAGAGGCCGTCGACGGGCGGCACCGGTGTGAGGGTGAGGACGAGCCCGACGGACAGCGCGAAGCCCGCGAAAAGGAGCGACTCGCCCGTGGATGGCGAAGGCCTTACGGCCGCGAATCCCGCCGCGAGAAACGCGAGACCCACCGCGAAGAGGAAGAGGTACCGCCAGTCCCAGGCGGAAACTGGAACATTCCGGAAGGTCCGGATCGCGTCTCCCCGCAGGATGGTCAGTTCGGCGGAGCGCTCGGCGAGCCAGCGCGAGGGATCACCCGCCAGCCGCGCCTCGGTCCCGTCCACGAGCAGCAGGAGATCGCCGACCCGGAGTCCGGATGCGGCGGAGGAGTCGCCGACCCGGCGCACCCTAAGCCCTTCAGGTTCGCGCGAGACGAGCACGTCGGCGTGGCCGAACGTCGCAACCTTGCGTCCGAGGCAGAAAATGGAGGGGACGAGCGCCGCGGCAAAGCACCAGAGGAGGAGCATCCGCGCGACACGGCGCAAGCGAGGTGAACGAGTCTCCACGCCAGACGTCGCAGCAAGTAAGGTGCCATGAATCCGGCTACTTGGATCAGCTTAAACTATTGATTTGTTGGGCTTTGCGGACTGCATGTGGACTCGCGGCCAGCCCCTGCCACGGAATCTTGAAGAGTGAGCCGGGTAATTGGAGAACGCTTGGTCAGCGTCAGGCCCGGCCTAGAACGACATCGCCAGGCCGCCCGCGAGCCTGCGGTTCAGCCTCTCTTCGTCTTCCCCTTCCCGGCGTTTTCCAAGCTCCAGAGAGAAGAGCGCGCGGAGGTCGGAGCCGAGGGACCTGAGGCCCGGCACCGGGATGGATTGGGCGAGCGTGACGTCCACGGCTGCGACGTCGTTGCGGAGGACGACCGATCCGCGCGTGAGCGACTGCGTGACGACGCGGTACCCGACTCCGAGGGACGTATCCGTGGAGCGGACGCGGACGGCGGCCTGCGCGACCCCCCAGGCGGCCTCGTCGGCACGGACCAGGCCGTCGCGCTGGCCCGAGAGCTTTCCTGCCCGCATCATCACGCGCCCGTCGAGCGCCTTACCCAGATGCACGCTGGCACCGAACGCGACGTCGGTCGCGACGTCGTTCGGGAAGAAATAGAGCGAATCGAGCCGATCGAGAAAATCGGGATCGAAAAGCAGGCGGTAGGTGCCGGTCAGCTCGCGCCGCGAGGCTTCCAGCGAGACGTTTTCACCGCCCGTGTTCTTCCAGGCGACGCCGGCCTTGTAAAGAGCACGTGAGCGGCGGGTGAGATCGGCCTCGTCGGTGCCCGCTTCGCCCGGAAGTGGAATCTCTCCGTCGAGATTCCGTTCGAAGCGGCGGGCCGCGAAGCCGTAGATCTTCCAGCCGTCAGGCGTCACGATCGCGAGCGTGAGTTCCGGGGTGACGCCGCGCGAGCGGGCCGAGGTGTCTCCGGTCGCTCCGCCTTCGAGCACGACCACGTCGAAGAAGCGGACGCCTGCGACGGCGCCGGCGCGGGTCTCCCGGTCGAACGGGGTCGGCAGACCCACGTACGCGTTCGTCGCGCTTCGATAGGACATCGACACGCGGGCAAACGTGGAGGCGGAAAACTCTGTCTGGTATCGGGCGGCGACGTCGACGGCGTTGGACTCGTGCGCGAACAGATCCGCCGCCGGTCCGGCGGAGAGCAGCCGGGACTGCGAGACGACGCGGGCCGAGACCGAGGCCTGCGTGCGCTCGGAGAGGCTGCCGTTCCAGTCGAGCGAATGAGTCGCGAAGCGGGCACCGTTCGCGTCGTCGACCATGTTCTGCTGGCGGGTCGCGACGTGCACCGACTGGCCGGGTCCGATCGCTCCCGCGGCTCCCGGAGAGAACCCTGAAGACAGATCGACGGCCACGCGTGACGCGTCGCCGGTCTTTTCGCCCGAGAACGCGGCGAGGCGCGCGTAGGCACCGGAGGCGCCCCACCGCACCTTGTCCCCGGCCGTGCCGCTCACGTCGAGGGACGTGCGCGACAGCGACGAATCGCCGGTGGCGCCGAATCCCGTCGTGGACGCGACGGACGCGCGAACGGGAATCGTGCTCGCGCGCGTGGAGTTCTCCGCGAGCGCGATGGGGAAAGAGGCCGAGACCGGCCCCTCTTCGAGGGCCGCGAGGAGAGCGGGCACGTCGCGCAGGACGTCACCCGGCGCCACAGCGCGCGCGATCCAGACGTCGAGGGGGCCGCCGTTCGACTCGGGCAGGATTCCGCTGGGCGACTCGAGATCGAGCCTCACGAACGACAGCGAACCGTCCGGCGCCGCGCGGTGCATGAGGCGCGCGAGCGCGGGGCGGAAGCCCGGCACCACCGAGAGAACCGTGTAGAGGCCCTCGGCCGCGTCGCCGAGAACGAAAGTCCCGTCGCGGTCGCTCTTGAGGAGCCTGACGACCGTCGCTCCGCCGGCCGTCACACCGCGCACGACGAGCGAGGCGCCGGGGATGGGGACGCCGCCGGCACGCACGATTCCCGACAGCGGAGCGCGACGGACTCCGTCCTCGCCCGCGACGGCGGGCCCAGCGAGGAAGACGGCCGAGGCCGCGGCGGCGAACGCCGCGGCGGCAAGGCGCTGAGTCGGACTCTTCGAAAGGGCCACGGACCCCCCTGTGGCTCTTATCATCCGCCCGGTTTCCGCACCGCGTCAACAGCCTTCGAGACTCGTTTTCAGGAGGCCGGACCGAGGCCCAGCGTGGCGCGGACGACGTGCCGGGCGATCGAGGGGTTCTCCTTGAGGCGCCGCGTCGAGTAGGCATACCAGTCGCGGCCGAAAGGAACGTAGACACGGAGCCTGTGGCCGGCCGCGAGGAGGCTGCGGCGGAGCACGGGGTCCACCCCGAGGAGCATCTGGAACTCGTAGCGCTCAGGCCCGAGCTTGAGCCGATCGATCGTTTCGAGCGCCCGCTCGACGCAAGCCTCGTCGTGCGTCGCGATGCCGACGTAGCAGCCCGCGGACAGGTGCTTGTCGACGAGCGCTGCGAAATTCGCGATGACGGTCGCGCGGTCCTTCCAAGAGATCGTCCGCGGCTCGACGTAGATGCCCTTGCAGATCCTCACGCTGACCGAGGCCGCGATGAGGCGGTCGAGGTCTCGGAGGCTGCGCTTGAGATAGGCCTGGATCACAGCGCCCACGTCCGGATATCTGGCCTTCAACTCGAGCACGAGCCGGAGCGTGGATTCGGTGTACGGGCTGTCCTCCATGTCGAGACGCACGAACATCCCGTGGCCCGAAGCGCGCGCGCAGATCTCGCTGCAGTTGCGGAGGGCGAGGGCGGTGTCGATGGCGAGACCGACCGCCGTCGGCTTCACGGAGATGTTGGCGTCGAGGCCGCTCGCCGCGATCGCGTCGATCATGCCGAGGTACTGATCCCGGGTCGCCTCCGTTTGCTCCGGTCGGGTCACGCTTTCGCCGAGGATGTCGAGCGTCGCCATCGCGCCCTCGGCCGCGAGCCCGCGGGCCGTGGCGAGGGCGTCGTCGAGCGTGTCCCCCGCGACGTAGCGGGAGGCGACACGCCCCACGAGCGCGCGGGGAACGAACGGAAGCGTGTTGACGACGAGCCAGTCGAAGGGGGAGGTCATGCGGGCTCCGGGGTGCGGGCCAGTACGAGCGCCCGCACGTCGCGGGCTCCCGCCTCCCGCAGGGCGCGCGCGGCCTCGAAGAGCGTCGCGCCCGTCGTGACGACGTCGTCGA
>JBDTML010000022.1:0-2397 GCA_039934255.1 Acidobacteriota bacterium
AGGGCTACGCGCTCTTCGGCCACCTCTCGGTGCGCGAGAACGTCGTCTTCGGCCCGCGCGTGCGTGGCGTCCCACGAAAGGAAGCCCTGGCGCTCGCGAACGAGCTTCTCCACCGCGTCCAGCTCGACGGCCTCGGCGACCGCCGCCCGTCCGAGCTCTCGGGCGGGCAGCGCCAGCGGGTCGCGTTCGCGCGCGCGCTCGCCGTCCATCCGCGCGTCCTTCTCCTCGACGAGCCGTTCGGCGCGCTCGACGCCGGCGTACGCCTCGAGCTCGGCGAGTGGCTGCTCAGGTTGCACGACGAAACGGGCCTCACGACGCTCCTCGTCACGCACGACCAGCCGGAGGCGTTCGCCCTCGCCGGGCACCTCGTCGTACTTCTCGACGGACGGGTCGCGCAGGCGGGGACGCCCGCAGATCTCCGTTCCCACCCGGCCGACGAGAGGCTCGCGGCCTTCCTCCGCGTCGTACGGCGGTCCCCGGCTTGAAACGAAGGACACCAGCCGGCATCTGAACCGCGAGTGAGCAAGACCCCGTATAACCTTGCGTCCGGGAGACCGACCATGTCCGAACCGAACACACCCGATCCGGAGTCGGTCCGCCTCGCGGAGGACCGCGACCGCCGAAGGAACTGGAAGCGCTGGGGACCCTACCTCTCCGAGCGCCAGTGGGGCACCGTCCGGGAGGACTACAGCGCCGACGGCTCGGCCTGGACCTACCTGCCGCACGACGCGGCGCGCTCGCGCGCCTACCGCTGGGGCGAGGATGGCATCGCCGGCTTCTCCGACCGGCACGCGAATCTCTGCTTCGCGCTCGCTCTTTGGAACGGAAAGGACCCGATCCTCAAGGAGCGCCTCTTCGGCCTGACGGGCCAGGAGGGAAATCACGGCGAGGACGTGAAGGAGTACTACTTCTACCTCGACTCCACGCCGACCCATTCCTTCATGCGGATGCTCTACAAGTACCCGCATGCGGAGTTTCCCTACGCGAAGCTGCGCGAGGAGAGCGCCCGCCGCGGCCGCGGCGACCCGGAATACGAGCTCCTCGACACCGGGATCTTCGACGAGAGCCGCTACTTCGACGTCTTCGTCACGTACGCGAAGGCCTCGCCTGAGGACATCCTCGTCGAGATCGAGATCGTGAACCGGGGACCGGACGCCGCTCCCCTCCACGTCCTCCCGACGCTCTGGTTCCGCAACACGTGGTCGTGGGGCCTGGATGCCCGCAGGCCGCACGCCCGGAAGGCAGACGGCCCCCCGGGGGCCGCGGCGGTCTCGATCACGCACCTCGCGTACGGCGGCCGGACGCTCTACGCGGAGGGCGCGCCCGACCTCCTCTTCACGGAGAACGAGACGAACAACCGGCGCCTCTTCGGCACGGAGAACGACGGCCCATACGTGAAGGATGCCTTCCACGAGCGAGTCGTCCACGGCGTCACCGAAGCCGTGAACCCGGCGGACCACGGAACGAAGTCGGCCGCGTGGTACCGGCTGGACGTTCCAGCCGGCGGCACGAAGACGATCCGCCTGCGGCTCACGAACGAGAAACCAGCGAATCCGTTCGGGCCGGGCTTCGATTCGATCGTCGCGGCCCGGCGCGCCGAAGCGGACGCCTTCTACGCGAACGTGATCCCGTCGGACATCTCGGACGACGCGAAGAGCGTCATGCGCCAGTCCTTCGGCGGCCTCCTGTGGAGCAAGCAGTATTACGGCTACGAGATCGCGCGCTGGCTGAAAGGCGATCCGGACCAGCCCCCGCCTCCGCGGGAGCGCCGGCACGGGCGCAACGCCGAGTGGGGCCACCTCTTCAACGCCGACGTCATCTCGATGCCGGACAAGTGGGAATACCCCTGGTACGCGGCGTGGGACCTCGCCTTTCACACGGTCCCGATCGCTCTCGTGGATCCCGATTTCGCGAAGCAGCAGCTCATCCTGCTTCTTCGCGAGTGGTACATGCACCCGAACGGGCAGCTCCCCGCGTACGAATGGAAGTTCTCGGACGTCAATCCGCCGGTCCACGCGTGGGCGGCGTGGCGGGTCTACAAGATCGACGCGAAGCGCTCAGGCAAGGCCGATCGCAAGTTCCTCGAGCGCGTCTTCCACAAGCTGCTCCTGAACTTCACCTGGTGGGTCAACCGCAAGGACGAAGAGGGCCGGAACGTCTTTCAGGGCGGCTTCCTCGGCCTCGACAACATCGGCGTCTTCGACCGGAGCGCTCCCCTGCCCACCGGCGGGCACCTCGAGCAGTCCGACGGCACGAGCTGGATGGGCATGTACTGCCTGAACATGCTCGCGATCGCGCTCGAGCTGTCGCGCGAGGACTCCGCCTACGAAGACGTCGCCTCGAAGTTCTTCGAGCACTTCGTCTACATCGCGCGCGCGATGAACGACCTCGGCGGCA
>JBDTML010000023.1:0-26359 GCA_039934255.1 Acidobacteriota bacterium
CGACGACGGTGGGCGCCGTCGTGTCCTTGAAGAGGAGGCGCTTGTCGTTCGCGTAGGCGCCGGACGGCTCCTCGACGCGGGCGATGACGCCGAACAGACCTTCCGCCGTGGGCACGGTGACCTGCGCCGTGAAGCTCGCGTGGCGGCGGCCGTCCGCGGCGGCGGCGTCCCACGTGAGGCCGTCGAGGCCGCCCCCGTTGATCGAGACGACCGCCCCGTCCTTTGCCCAGGCGTCGCCCGAAGCCGCCAGGGAGGGAGCCGACGTCTCGCTGAAACGTGTGCCGTCGACAGGCAGCGCGAGGACGAGCGCGGGCGCGGCCGGGTCGTAGACCACGTTCACCGTCGCGGTGCCGGCGTGGCTCAGCGTGTCCGTGGCCGTCGCCGTCACGGCTTGCGGCGCGCCCGGCGACGTCGTCAGGAGCGGCACGCCGCCCGCGTAGAACGCGCCCGTGTCGGCGTCCACCGTCGCCGAAACCGAGCCCGCGCCCGTCGCGACGACGACGGAGGCGAGGTTCGGCTCGCTCGTGAGGTCGACGAGACCCGACACGGCGATGGCGGCCGGGCCGGCGCCCGGCTTGCCGACGTGCGCGCCGTCGGGCGGCGAAGTGATCGTGATCTTTGGGGCCGCCGAATCGCGGAAGACGACGACACGGTCCTCCCCGCTGCGGCCAGCGGCGTCCACGGCCCGAGCCGCGAGGACGTTCGGCCCCTCGACGAGAGGGAGCGGGCCCGCAGAGAACCCGCCGGACGCTACGGTCGAGCGGAGGCCGTTCACCGCAACGGCGGCCGACGTATCCGAAACGGTGCCGTTGACGGCGACCGTCCCTCCCGTCTGGCGCGCTCCTCCGGCTGGCTGGACGATGCGCACGACCGGGCCCGCGCCGTCCGCGAGACGCGTGACGCTCAGGCGCGTCGTCGAGACGGCGCCCGCGCGGTCCGTGCACGCGATCGAGAGCGTGTTGTCGCCGACTGCGGCGAGCGGGACGTCGCCTGCCGCGAACGTGCCGTCCGCGAGCTGGGCCGAGAAGGTCTGGCCGGCGGAGGTGATCGTGACGGAAGCCGCGTCACCGCTGCGGCCCTTGAGGGTCACCTTCGGGGCCGCGACGATCGCGCCGTCGCCGGGGTCGAGCGCGGACACGGCGCACCCGCCCGACGCGAGGACGAAGCTGCGATCGGCCCGGCTCTCGTTGCCCGCCGCGTCGCGCGCCACCACCGAGAGGACGTACCCGCCGGCCTGCGCGATCGGAAGGTCCGTGACGGCCGCCGTCGCGCCCTTGTCCTGCCCGTTGAGGCGAATCGCCGGAACGGGAACTGGCACGGCGTCGTCGGTGATCGTCACCCGGAGCGTGAAGGGACGCGCGAAGCTCGCGCCTTCGGCGAGCGGCTGGCCGTCGGCCGTGATCGAGATACCCGGAGCCGTCGAGTCCGTGGTCACGGTCACGGCGGCCGTGCCCGTGCGGCCGAGCGCATCCGTCGCGGACGCCGTGATGGTGTTCGCGCCGGACTGGAGGGCGACGTCTTTCGCCCGGAACGTCCCGAGAGCGTCGAGAAGAAGCGTCTGACCCGCGACGGTGACGTTGCCGTTGGCGGTGGCGGACGGGCCACCCACGACCGCGCCCGCGACGTCGATCTTCTTTCTGTTCGTTCTCGCGCCGTCGGCCGGCTCGAGGATGAGAATCTGCGGCCCGGACGAGCGCACGGTGACCTGGCGCGTGGCGGACGCGGTGCGGCCCGCGGCGTCGGCCGCGATTGCGACGATCTCGGCCGAAACGTCCGATGGCAGGACGAGGTCGGGCAGCGCCCACGTCGTACCCGTGAGAGTGGCCGCGCGGCCGTTCACGGTCACGGACGTGACGGACGTGCTCGCGCTGCCGGTCACGGCGACCGTCGGGCCCGGCAGCACCGCGCGGTCGGCGGGCAACAGGATGTCCACGGCGGGACCCGACGTGAGGTCCACCTTGAACGCGGCCGTGGCCAGGCCCCGATGCCCGAGCGCGTCCGTTGCCGTCGCCGCGAGCACGTAGTCGCCACTGGCCGAGACCGTGGTGCCGGACGTGAAGCCCGCGCCGTTCAGCGTGGCGGCCACGGTAGCCGTGGAGTCGTTCGAGCGGACGACCGGAACCACCGCACGGAAGAAGGTGGTGCCCGCGGGGATCGGCAGGCCCGACTCCAGAATCTCGACACCGGGCACGAGAGACTTCACATTGAAGGAGCGCGAGAAGCTCGAGCGGTTCCCTGCCCGATCGACCAGAACGATCGTGAGGACGTTCGCTCCTTCCTTCGAGGTAACCGGCGCGATCGAGAAGGTTCCGCCGGTCACCGCGGCGGCCGCGCCATTGACCGTGGCCGAGGCGAGATCGGGGTCGGATGTGCCGCTGAAGGATGCGACCGCGGAGCCGAGCACCGCTCCGTCTGCCGGCGTCGTCGTGAGAAGGCGCGGCGCCGTCACGTCGATCGTGAAAAGCGCGTGGGCTGCGCCTTCGCGTCCCGCGCAGTCGACGACACGCGCCACGAGGAGGTGATTCCCCTCGGTGACGATCGCGGTTCCGCTCGCATAAGGCGCACCGTCCAGCACGAGCGCCGCGGCGGGCGGCGCAGCGTCTGGGCTGTCCGTAACCTGCGCGCGCGCCGCGATGGCCCGACCAAAGAGCGTCGGCTGCTCGCCAGGGGCCGCCGCCGCACCCAAGGTGCTGCCGGGGAACGTGCTCCCGTCGAGGAGCAGGCGGACCGAGAGAAGGGTCGCCTTGATGCGGAACGACCGGAGGACGCGTACCACGTGCCCGAGCGCGTCGGACGTCGAAGCGGTGAGCGTCGCGGTGCCGTCGACGGAGCCGAGGCCGACGGCCGGAACCGTCCACGCAGTGCCCGCCGTGTCGAGCGTCGCCGTGAACGTCTGCACCGTGCCGCCGGCCGGTTGGACCGTGAGCGTCACAGCCGGGCGGACGCTGCCGCGCCCATACACGCGGCCCGATACCGTGACCGGCCCACCGGGCGCGCGGCAAGCGGCCGCGTCCGCGGCGGGCGTGTCCATCGTGAGAGCGGGCGTCGTGGAGTCGAGGCGATATTCCACCGCAAGCGACTCGGCACGGTGGCCGAACGTGTCGAGGGCGACGGCGGTGATTCGCTGCGTCCCCTCGACGAGCGGAACGTTCGTCGCGACGAACCGCCCTCCCGACACGGACGCGGGCACGCCGGCGACCGTGAGGGAGAGGAGATGCGGCTCCACGACCGTGCCCGTCACCGTAACGAAGGCCGAGCCGGTCAGCGGATCGGCGGGCGGGTCGATCGAGACGACCGGGGCGATCGTATCGACGGTGACGCTCACGCCCGCGGAGTTGCCCGCGTTGCCAAGCGTGTCGGTGGCGCGCGCGACGAGCGTCGTGTCGCCCTCCGGGAGCGTGAGCGTGACCGTAAACGCGCCGCCCGAGACGGCTGCCGCGACACCGTTCACAGTCACACCCGCGAGATGGGCATCCGCAACCGCGCCGGTGACCGTCACGCCCGACGCCGCGAGTTGCGCGTTCAGTGCCGGCGACGTGATCGTCACCGCCGGCGCCTGCGTGTCGCGTTCGACGCTCGCCGCCGCGGAGTCCGCCGCGTGTCCGAGCGTGTCGACGGCGTGCGCGCGGACGGAGTTGACGCCCTCGGCGAGCGGCACGTTCGCGGCCGTGAAGCGCCCGGCCGAAACCACGGCCGTCACGCCGTTCACCGTGACTGCCCCGAGATGCGGATCCGAAATCGTCCCCGACACGTTGATGGAGACGAGCCGCGTCAGGAGCGGGAAGGAAGCCGCATCGAGCGCGACGTCCGGCGGCAGCGAGTCCCGCGTCACGAAGACCGGTTGCGAGAAGAAGGATCGGCTCGCGGAGTCGATCGCTTCGGCCTCGAGCCGGTTGTCACCCTCGGCGAGAGGAACACCGGAAACCGTGAAGCTCGTTCCCGTCAACGTCGCGGCGCGGCCCGCGACGCGGACGCTCGCGAGGCCCGGAACGCTCGCGGTTCCCGATACGGTCACCGTCCCCTCCCCGGTGAGCGCGGCCGAAACCGGGCTCGTGATGACGACCGACGAGGCCTGCGTGTCGAGCGTGATGCTGACGGTGGCCGACGTTCCCACGCGGCCGAGGCGGTCACGCGCCTCGGCGACGAGTGTCGAAGGCCCGGGAGGAATCGCAACGGCCGTCGCCGTGAACCTGTTTCCCGAAATCGCGGCTGCCACGCCGTTCACCGTGATGCCCGCTAGGTTCGGCTCGACGAACGTTCCGTTCACGGTGACCGGCGACGACGCGAGAACGGAGCCCGAGGTCGGGCTGTCGATCGCGACGATGGGCGGCGCCGTGTCGAGCGTGAAGACGCTCGCGATCGACGCCTGTGCGCAGGCGTTCGACGCGACGACCGTGAGCAGGACGACCCCGTCCGGCCCGAAGTCGACGCCGTCGAGGCGGAACGTGCCGTCGCCCAGGACGGCCGGCCGGCCGTTCACCGCCACCGACACGGCGCCACGGAAGGTTCCCGAAACCGCACCGATGCGGGAGCCCACGAGCGATCCCGCGGCGGGGGATAGCACGGCAACACTGGGCGGGCCGCTGCAGAGGCTCACGCGCGCGGTCCCCACGAGACCCATCGCGTTGCCCGCGTCGACGCGCACCTCGCTCGAGCCCGTGAAGTCCATCGTCGTGTCGAAGGACCCGTCGGCGCCGACGGAAACGGGGCGCCCCGCCACCGTGACCGAGGTCACGGCCGTCTCGGAATCGCGCGCGAATCCGCGCACGCGCACCGCGGCGAGAGAGGCCTGGTCGGCCCCCGCGGGCTCGATCAGCGTGACCACCGGCGCGGTGTCGTCCACGAGACGGATGACCGCGGAGGCTTCGCGCACGGTGACGGTCCTTGCGAAGATCGTCCCGAGAACGCGGCTCTCCGTCCCGACGAACACCTCGGCCGACGGGGCGATCACGAAGGCGCCGACGGTCGAGAGCGATTCGACCGAGACGCTTGCGCCCGCGACGAAGAGGCGCAGCCGGAAACCTCCCCCCGCCGGATTCAGGAAGCTGTTCCCGGTGATGCGCACGTTGCCGGTCACGAAAACATGCGCCTCGCCCGCCACCAGGACGTGCGCGCGCTCCGACAGGTCGATCGAGGAGAAGACGAACGTGCCCGCGGGCAAAGTGACCGTGTCGTGCGCGTCCAGCACGAGCGCGTCGCCGGCTGCGCCCCTGAGCGGATTCCGGCCGAGGGCGGTCTTCGGAATCTTCGCGTTGTCGTTCGAGGTCAGGGAGGCGGCGAGTTTCGAAAGATCCACGGGCGCGCAATCGACGGCGGCGGCCGCGGGGGTCGTGAGACCGGAGACGAAAGCGTCGGGCGCGACGGTGGCGACGTGACTCGGCCCGGCGGAGGCGTCGCCCAGGACGGCGGCACGCGACGTCACGAGGATGTCGCCGTTCGACGCGACGTGCGCCTGCCCTTCCTTCGCGAAATACGACGAAACGCCATCGGAGCGGACCGTCGACCCGTCCTGCACCGTGACCCCCGCGCAGCCGAAGATCGCCCGCCCCGCGAGCGGCGCCCCGATCGCGAAAGGCCCGTCGGCCGCGCGCGCCCCGCCGGCCCCGAGAAGGGCAAGCGCGACAGCGAGCGCGTGCGCGGAGACGGCGCGACAGCTCATTTCACGAGCCTCGAGGAATCGCGCGACGCCTCGTCCTCCGCGAACGCGACCATTCCTTCGAGCGGGCTCGCCACGCGGCGAAAGCCGTCGCCGATGGCGAGGAGCTTCTGCGGGAAGGCGGGAAGAGACGTCAGATTCGAGACCACGTCTTCGACCGAGCCGCCTGCCACCGACAGCGGGCGCCTCACGCGCACGGGGACGGCCCCGGCCGCGCGCCGCGCGGCACCGACGAGCTGCGCGGGCGAGACGGTGGTCGGCGCGGCGGAGCCGAGCGCGTCCTTCTCGAACGAGTCGAGCGCGTCGAGCGCCGCGGGGGACAGGCGAACGGTTCCGTCCACCCAGACGTCGGCCAACGGGCCGCTCTCGACGAAGACGCGGAAGTGTCGCGCGCCGCCCCGCGGCGCGGGACTGCCCGGGGCGGCGATCGATTCGCGGCCTCCATCACGCACTTCCTCGACGCGAATGTCCTGCTTGATCGCCGCGTTCGGCGCGCGAGCGGGCGCAGCCGAAGCCGCCGAGGGCCGCTCTTCGGCCTTCGCCAGCCTCCGCGAGAGCTCGCCCATCTGCGAGAACGACAGCGTCCAGTACGTGGACTTCTCGACACTCACCTCGGTGACCGTGCGCCTCGCGAAGTCCACGATGACGCGGCTGCCGCCGGGACGCACCGAGACGAGCGTCGAGCCGCCGTACGTGTCGACGACCGGCTGAGCGCGGAACGTGTCGCCGTCCGGGTCCGTCTGGACGAGCTGGTGCTCGACGGAGAAGGCAGCCGGGAAAAGAACCGCTGCCGGCGCATCGGCGGCGGAAACGGGCGTCGCGAGAAGAACAGCCGCGAACAGCGGGAAGAAGCACTTCGTCATGGCGCAACGCCTCGGGCGGACGCGGGCGCCGTTCCTGGCGGGTCTGGGCGCACGCCGCGGACGGGGCACTCTGCCTGCGAGAGATTCGGAGACGGAATTTGAAGATTCTTCGAAAGGAATACGGAGGAGGCATCGACCCGGATCGTCCCCGCTTCGACGACGTCACCCGAGACGAGCCTGGCGCCGCGCGCGAGCATCAGCTCGCTGAAGCTCCATACACCTTCTAAGAAATCTCCCTCCCTGACCTTTCCCAGCGCACCGACCTCGAGCCGCAGGACGAGCCCATCCTCCGAGACAGAAAGAATCCTGAAGCGCCCGACGAAAGCGTCGCCGCGACGGACGTCCACAGACCCACCCTTCGCCGCGCCCCGAGCGACGCTTGCATCCAGCGCGACCACGTCGCCGTCGACCGCGAGAGCCGCGTGGGTGCCGATCGCCGGCAGCTCGAGAGTGCGGCCGCGCGCCTCGCCATCCGCGTCGCGCCACGGCCAGCCGCCGTCCACGGAAAGGCGGCCGGCTTCGAAAGTAGTGCCGGACTCGGGCATCGCCGTCGCCACCAGCGGCAGCCGCGCGCCCGCCGGCAGGACGTGGAGTTCGATCGCGCGGCGCGAGACGTTCCCCGACGGGTCGAACACCTCGACGAGGAAAGGCAGAGACTCGTTCGACGCGACGGGCGGCGCGAGCGCGTGGATCTCGAATGGCGGCGCCGTCAGGACCGCCCTCGTTCCACCGAGCGTGATCGCGACGGATGCAATCCCGACATCGTCCCACGTCTCGACCGCGACGCGCAGCGGATCGCCGGATCGGAATGCCGACGCGGGCGCGGGCTCGACGGAGACGAGAACCGGCGCGAGCTCGTCCGCTACGACAGCCGCACGAGTCGTCGCGGATGCTGTCTTGCCCTCGGCGTCGCGCGCGGTCGCGACGATCTTCAGCGGCCCCGGCTTCGCCGAGCCCGGGATCGAAATCGGATCGCGGCAGTTGCCGTAGCCCGCGATCGTCCCCTCGAACGCGCCCGAGATCTCGAGAGAGACGTCGCGCGCTTCGGTGTCGGCGCAGGCCACGAACGAGGAGCCGGGTTTCAGCGCCAGCGCCGAGTCGGTGCAGAGGGAGAGGGCGAGACTCGCGCGTAAGGCGGCACCGGCCACCGTGAGGGTGCCCGAGTCCGTCGAAGCCAGGCCCGCTTTGGCCGCGTGAATCGCCGCCGATCCGGCTACGTGACCTGTAAACGTCGCGCTCCCGCCCGTCGCGATACGCCCGATCTTGTTGGCGCCGGATTCGGTGAACCAGAGGCTGCCATCCGGGCCCGCCGCGATAATGGTTGGCTGGCTGCTGGGTGTGGGGATCGTGAACTCGGTGATTGTCCCCCCTGTCGTAATCCGCCCGATCTTGCCGGTCGTGGATTCGGTGAACCAGAGGTTGCCGTCCGGCCCCGCCGCAATACCGATGGGGCCGCTGCCAGCCGTGGGGATCAAGAACTCCGTGATGGCCCCCGCCGGCGTGAGTCGTCCGATCTTCTTGCCACTGGTCTCGATGAACCAGAGATTGCCGTCGGGTCCAGCCGTGATTTCGCGAGGCTGGCTGCCGGCGGTGGGGATTGCGAACTCGGTGACGACTCCGGCCGGGGTGATCCGCCCGATCTTGTTCCCGCTGTTTTCGGTGAACCACACGCTTCCGTCCGGACCCGGCGATACACCGATGGGGGTGCTGCCAGCCGTGGGGATCGAGAATTCGGTGATAACCCCAGCGAGCGTGATGCGCCCGACCTTGTTGCCGCCGTACTCGGCGAACCAGACGTTGCCGTCAGGCCCGGCCGCGATACCGTATGGAGAGCCGCCTAACGTCGGGATCGGGAACTCCGCAAAGGCCCCCGCGGTCGTAATCCGTCCGATCTTGTTCCCGCCGCTCTCGGCGAACCACAGATTGCCGTCCGGGCCAGCCGCGATACCCCATGGATGGCTGTTGGCTGTAGGAATCGCGAATTCGGTGATGATCCCCGCAGGCGTAATCCGCCCGATCCTGCTGGTGTTGTATTCGGTGAACCAGAGGTTGCCGTCCGGCCCGACCGCGATACCGACTGGTGAGCCGAAGGCCGTGGGAATAGTCGACTCGACAAGCGTGCCGACAGAATTCGCCACCAGGTCTCCCGCCACCACTCCGCCCGTGATGCCGGCGAGCGCCCAGCTGTCGGGCGTCATGTTGGCCACGAAGTTGTTACTTGCGTCACGGCTGATCGCGTAGACGGTCAAGGAGCCGCCCGCCGTGATGTTCTGGGCCGGGACGACAGTGCCGCTGCCATCGGCAGCCGTCTCCACCAGGATCTTTGTCCCCGGACCGGCCGTGATCTTGAATGTGATACTCGTCGCCCCTGTCAGGCCCGTGCTGGCCGCCGTCAACGTGTAGCCCGTCCCGAACCGGTCGATGGAGAGGTTGCTAAACGTGGCCACTCCGGCAACCGCGCCGACGGTCACTGTCCCGGAGAGCGTCCCGCCGGTGGGATTCGTCCCGATCGTCAACGTCACCGGCGCGGTGCTCGTTGTCTGATTGCCGCCGCCATCCAGGATCTTCACCGCGACTGCGGGCGATATCGCCGAACCCACAGGCGTATAGGAGGGCTGAGTTCCGAACGCCAGTTTCGAAGGCGGACCAACCGTGACGTTGAATGGCGAACTCGTTGCCCCCGTCAGGCCCGCGCTGGCCCCCGTCAACGTGTAGCCCGTCCCGACCTTGTCGATGGAGAGGTCGCTGAACGTGGCTACACCCGCGACCGCCGCGACGGTCAAGGTCGCCGAAAGCGTTCCGCCTCCGGCATTCGTACCGATCGCCACCGTCACCGCTGCGGTGCTCGCGGTCTGATTGCCGCCCGCGTCGAGAATCGTCACCGTCACCGCGGGCGTGATTGCCGAACCTGATTGCGTGGCGGACGGCTGCGTCCCGAACACCAGCTTCGATGCCGGGCCCGCCGAGACCGTCAGGGTGCCCGAGTCCGTCGAGGTCAGGCCCGCCTTGCCCGCATGGATCGCCGCCGAGCCGGGCTGGTGAGCCGTAAACGTCGCGCTCGCGCCGGTCGTGATCCGCCCGATCTTGTTGCCGTTGTATTCCGCGAACCAGAGGTTCCCGTCCGGCCCCGCCGCAATCGCGACGGGCGAGCTGTTAGCGGTGACCGTGAACTCCGTGACGACGCCCGCGGTCGTGATCCGCCCGATCCTGTTGCCGCTCACCTCGGTAAACCAGAAGTTGCCGTCCGGACCCGCCGCGATACCGTATGGAGAGACGCCCGCCGTCGGGATCGGGAACTCGGTGATCGCGCCGGCGGTTGTGATTCGCCCGATCTTGTTGCCGCTTTGTTCTGTAAACCAAACGTTACCGTCCGGACCCGCCGCGATACCGTTTGGAGAGCTGCTCGCCGTCGGGATCGGGAACTCAGTGATCGCGCCCGCGGTCGTGATCCGTCCGATCTTGTTCCCGCCGTTCTCGGTGAACCAAAGGTTACCGTCCGGCCCGGCCGCGATTCCGTATGGACGGCTGCTTGCCGTCGGGATGGGGAACTCGGTGATCGCGCCCGCTGTCGTGATTCGACCGATCTTGTTGGCGCTTTGCTCGGTGAACCAGATGTTGCCGTCGGGCCCCGCCGCGATACCGTATGGAGAGCTGCCTGCCGTCGGGATCGGGAATTCGGTAGTCGCGCCCGCGGTCGTGATCCGTCCGATCTTGTTGCCGCTTTCCTCGGTGAACCAGAGATTACCGTCCGGGCCAGCCGCGATACCGTGTGAGCGGCTCAGGGACGTGGGGATCGAGAACTCGGTGAAGACTCCCGCCGGAGTGACGCGCCCGATTCGGTTGGAGTTGTATCCGGTGAACCAGAGGTTTCCGTCCGCGCCCGCCGCGATGCCGTAGGGCGCGCTGCTGGCCGTGGGGATCGGGAATTCCGCAATCGCGCCGAGTGAATTCGTCAGGTCTCCCGTCACCACTCCGCCCGTGGTGCCTGCCAGAGACCAGCTGTCGGGCTGCACGTTGCCTACGAAGTTGTTATTGGCGTCACGGGCGATCGCATAGACCGTAAGGGAGTTGCCCGCCGTAATGCCCTGAGCGGGGACTACCGTGCCGCCGCCATTGGCCGCCGTTTCGACCAGAATCTTCGTCGTTGGACCGGCCGTTACATTGAACGTGCCGCTCGTAGCCCCCGATAAGCCCGCGCTGGTCGCCGTCAACGAGTAGCCCGTCCCGAACCGGTCGATCGAGAGGTCGCTGAACGTGGCGACGCCGGCCACGGCGGCGACCGTCAGGGTTCCCGAGATCGTCCCGCCGCCGGGGTTCGTCCCGATCGACAACGTCACAGGCGCGGTGCTGGTCGTCGGTTGATAGCCCGACGCATCCAGGATCTTCACCGTAACCGGGGGAGTGATCACGGAACCCACGGACGTAGTGGACGGTTGAGTACCGATCACCAGCTTCGAAGGCGCGCCCTGGGGGACCGCAAGGGTGCCCGAATCCGTGGCGGTCAGACCCGCCCTGGCCGCATGGATCGCCGCCGACCCAGGCAGGTGACCCGTGAACGTCGCGCTCCCGCCGGTCGCGATCCGCCCGATCTTGTTGGTGCCGGTCTCAGTGAACCAGAAGTTGCCGTCCGGGCCGGCCGCGATGCCGACTGGCGTACTCAAGGAAGTTGGAAGCGTGAACTCGGTGAAGATCCCCGCGGTTGTGACGCGCCCTATCTTGTTGCCGGCGTTCTCGACAAACCATATGTTCCCGTCCGGCCCAGCCGCAATACCGTAAGGCTGACTGAAGGACGTAGGGATCGGAAACTCGCTGACGACCCCCGCCGGCGTGATTCGCCCGATCTTGTTTACGGCGAATTCGGTAAACCAGATGTTGCCGTCCGGCCCAGCCGCGATTCCGTATGAATAGCTGCTTGCCGTGAGGATCGGGAACTCGGTGATCGCGCCCGCGGTCGTGATCCGCCCGATCTTGTTGCCGTTGGACTCGGTAAACCAAATATTGCCGTCCGGTCCAGCCGTGATGCCGTATGGCTGACTGCCGGAAGAGGGAATCAAGAACTCGGTGATCACGCCAGCTGTCGTGATCCGCCCGATCTTGTTGGCGCTGTACTCAGCGAACCACAGGTTGCCGTCGGGGCCGGCCGCGATGGCGATCGGGCGGCTCCCGGTCGTCGGGATCGGGAACTCCGTGATCACCCCGGCTGTCGTGATCCGCCCGATCTTGTTGGCGTTGTACTCCGCAAACCACATGTTTCCGTCCGGGCCAGCTGCGATCCCGAGGGGCTGACTGTTGGCCGTGGGGATCGGGAACTCTGTGATGAGCGCACCCGGTGTGATCCGCACGACCTTGTTGCCGCTGGACTCGGTGAACCAGATGTTGCCGTCCGGACCCGCCGCGATGCCTTGCGGCTGGCTGTTGACTGTCGGGATGGGGAACTCGCTGAACGTGCCGGCCGCATTCGGGACCAGATCTCCCGCCACCACTCCGCCCGCGATGCCCGTGAGCGACCAGCTGTCGGGCGTCACGTTGGCAACGAAGTTGTCACTCGCATCGCGGCTGACCGAGTAGACGGTCAGGGATGTGCCAGCCGGTATGTTCTGGGCGGGAACGACCGTTCCGCTGCCGTCGGCCGCCGTCTCCACCAGGATTTTCGTAGCCGAGCGGGCCGTGATACTGAACGTGCCGCTGGTCGCCCCGGTCAGGCCCGCGCCGGCCGCCGTCATGGTGTAGCCGGTCCCGAACTTCTCGATCGACAGGTCGTTGAACGTCGCAACCCCGGCGACCGCAGCCACGGTCAGGGTCCCGGAGAGCGTCCCGCCGGCGGGATTCGTCCCGATCGCCACTGTGACCAGCGCTGTGCTCGCGGTCAGGTTGCCGCCGTCATCCAGGATCCTGACCTTCACCGCGGGCGTGATCGCGGAACCCATGGGCGTATTGGAGGGCGGCGTCCCGAAAGCCAGCTGCGAAGCCGGACGCGGCAGGACGTCGAAGGACGAGCTGGTGGCCCCCGTCAGGCCGGAGCTGGCCGCTGTCAAGGTGTATCCCGTCCCGGCCTTGTCGATAGAGAGGCCGCTGAACGTGGCCACCCCGCCGACCGCCGCCACGGTCAGGGTCCCGGAAAGCGTCCCGCCGCCCGCATTCGTCCCGATCGCCACCGTCACCGAAGCGGCGCTGGCCATCAGGTTGCCGCCGGCATCCACGATCCTCACCGTCACCGCTGGCGTGATCGGGGAGCCCGCTATCGTGTTGGACGGCGCCGTTCCGAACGCCAGCTTCGCAGCTGCGCCAGTCAGGACCGTCACGGTGCCCGAGTCTGTCGAGGTCAGGCCTGCCTTCGCCGCATGAATCGACGCGGATCCCGCGAGGTGACCCGTAAACGTCGCGCTCACGCCCGTCGCGATCCGCCCGATCTTGTTGGCGCTCCTTTCCGTGAACCAGAGGCTGCCGTCCCGGCCCGCCACGATACCGAACGGCCCGCTGACGGCCGTCGGGACCGGGAACTCCGTCACGACTCCCGCCGACGTGATCCGTCCGATCTTGTTAGGGCTGAACTCGGTGAACCAGAGATTGCCGTCAGGGCCCGCCGCGATACCGAACGGTGCGCTACTGGCCGCCGGGATCGGGAACTCCGTCACGACTCCCGCCGGCGTGATCCGTCCAATCTTGTTGGCGTTGAACTCGGTGAACCAGAGGTTGCCGTCAGGGCCCGCCGCGATATCGTATGGCCCGCTCCCGGCCGGAATTGAGAACTCCGTGACAACCCCGGCAATTGTGATCCGACCGATCTTGCCGGCACTTTCTTCGGCGAACCAGAGATTGCCATCCGGCCCCGCGACGATGCCCGTTGGATTGCTAACGGCCGTGGGGATCGCAAATTCGGTGACGACCCCGGCAACCGTTATCCGTCCGATCTTGTTGGCCTGGTATTCCGTGAACCACAGGTTTCCGTCTGGGCCCGCCGCGATACCGCTAGGCCGACTGATGGCTGTGGGAGTCGGAAACTCGGTGACGACCCCTGCTGTCGTGATCCGCCCGATCTTGTCGCCCTGATATTCCGTGAACCACAGGTTCCCGTCCGGCCCCGCCGCGATGGAGTCCGGTTGGCCGCTCGGCGTGAGGATGGAGAACTCAGTGATGACGCCGGACCGCGAGATCCGTCCGATCTTGTTGGTGTCGTATTCCGTGAACCAAAGGTTCCCGTCGGGGCCGGCCGCAATTCGAGACGGGGCGCCACCGAATGAGAGCGGAAACTCGGTAACCATGCCGGCCGCATTTGCCACCAGATCTCCGCCCGCCGCTCCGCCCGTGATGCCGGTGAGCGACCAGCTGTCGGGCACGACGTTGGCCAGGAAGTTATTGCTGACATCGCGGCTGACCGCGTAGACGGTCAAGGAGCTGCCGGCTGGAATACTTTGGGCGGGGACGACCGTGCCGCCGCCATCCGCCGCCGTCTCCACCAGGATCTTTGTCGCCACGCCCGTCGTGATGTTGAATGTGACACTCGTCGCGCCCATCAGGCCCGCGCTGGTCGCCGTCAAGGTGTAGCCCGTTCCGAGCCTGTCGATCGAGAGATTGGCGAATGTGGCCACCCCGGCGACCGCCGCGACGGTCAGGGTCCCGGAGAGCGTCCCGCCGCCCGGATTCGTTCCGATCGCGATCGTCACGGACGCCGTGCTCACCGTCTGGTTGTCAGCGTTATCCAGGAGCCTCACCGTCACCGCGGGCGTTATCGAGGCCCCCACGGTCGTGTCGGATGGCTGCGTTCCGAACGCCAGCTTCGAAGGCGGAATACTGGGGAGAATCGTGTACGTGACGGGCGCGGCGGAGACCTTGTGCCCGTACGAGTCGAAGGCGTCCACCTGCAGCGTGACGGTCTGGCCCGCCGTGAGCGTGACCGGCAACTGGTAAGTGAAGGACTGAGTCGTCGAGAGGGCATTGACCGTGCGCGTGACGACCGTCGACGCCGCGCCGGACAGGGTGAACACGACGGTCGACACGGCCACGTCGTCGCTTGCCGTCGCCGTCGCCGTCAGCGTCGCGCCCGGCAGGACCGACGGCCCCGGTGTTACGCCAGTCAGGGTGAGTGAGGGGGGCGCGTCGAGGAGGAAGTGGAGCGTGACCGGATTCGTGGACGCCGGGTTCCCCGCCGCGTCGGTCGCGACGGCCTGGAGCGTCGTGTCGCGCGCCGCGGCGAGATCGCGCGGAACGAGGTACGAGAACGGGTAGGTCGGACCGGCTCCAGACAGCGTCAACGTCTGGCCGTCGACGAGGACCTTCACGCTCGCGATCGAGCCGTTGTCCGTTGCGGTTACCGTTCCGGAAACGGCCTGCCCGGCCCGATAGACGCCGCCTGCGACGAGCCCCGACACGCTCACGACCGGCAGCGTCGTGTCGGTCAGTACGATCCACGTTTTCTGAACGGTCGCGACGCGGCCAGCACGGTCCGTTGCCGTGAGCGTGTACGAGATCGGCCCGGGCGGTTGCGCGCCCGGAACCGTGAGCGTCAGCGGTCCGGCGCCCTGCGTCACGGAGAGTGGCTCGGCGTCGTATGCCGTGGTGACAGGGGCAAGCGGCGAAAAGAACGTCGTCACGGAATCGAGACCGATCGGATCGGATGCGGTCCACGTCAGGGAAAGCGTCTGGTTCACGTTCACGTTCCCGCCGGTCGGGTTCGCGGTCAGCGAGACCTGGGGCTGATCGGTCTTCAGCAGCATCCGCGCCTCCGCGTCGAACGAGACGGACGCGCGGTCGTTCACAACGCCTGGATCTGCGGGACCCACGGTCAGGTCGTCGGCGAACACGAGGCGCGCGGCGCCGTGGCCTTCCACAGCGCCGAAGCGCTGCGGGCCGGAGAACGGTGTTGGCCACGCGGGCTTGCCCGAGGCGTTCGTGACGATCAGTCGACCGGGCGCTTTCGGGGCGCCAAGAGCGTCCAGCTCCTCGAGATAGATAGTGCCAGCGCCCGCAACCTGCTGGCCGTAGGCGTCGGGCGAAAGGTCATTGGATCCGCCCGCCGCGTTGACCGTCAGCGGCAGGCTCGCTGCCGTCGGATCGGCGAAGGACAGTGCGATCCGCCCGCCGCCGCCGCCGCCGCTCAAGGCCCGGTTCGAACCGCGTCCGCCAGCCGACGAGACTCTCCCCGCACCCTCGAGCCGGCGCGCGACGATGCGGATCGCGCCGCCGGCCCCCCCCCCACCGGTGAGCACGCCTCCCGGTCCGTTGCCCCCGTCCGCTAGGATCTCCCCTTCGAGATGCATCGTCGCGGCGGGTCCGAGTAGCCTCACGACGCCCCCGCCTGTTCCGCCGGCTGCCGTCGCGCCGTAGAGGCCTGTCGCGTAGCCTCCGCCGCCGCCCGGCAGGAAGGGATCCTTCACGAAGTCGTACACGGAACCGGGCACCGTGAGGTCCGCAGGCGCCCAGTAGAAGTTCGACGAGCCCGGGCCGCCGGAACCGCCGTGCGATCCGCCGGCGTACTGCTGCGAGCCGGTCTGACCGGGCAAAACCATCGACTGCGTCGGCGTCGAGCCGAGGAGACCCTTCGCACTCACGTCGATGCGCGCACCGTGACCGACGCCGAGTGTGTCCGTCACCGTCAGCTCGAGCGGGTTGTAGAGAACCGACGACGCGTACGACGTGATCTCCGGCGCGGTGAGGACGCTGGCCGTCGGCGTGAACGAGGCGCCCGCGGCAACACCGCCTGCGTAGACGTACATCGACGGCAGCGAACGCACGGCCGGAGACGCCTGCGGGTAGACGCTCAGGACCGCCCCGTCGAGGAGGAAGACCGGACCCGCCACGTCGCCACCGGCGCCCAGCAGCGTGTCCGCAGGCAGGGCGGCCACCTGCGCCGCTTCGAACACCTTGCGCGGCGGCGCCGCGCGGAGATGGACGTCGACCGTCGTCGCGTTCGCGCCCGCGTCCACGACGCGCACCTGGAACGGCAGCTGCGTGCCCGCGGCCACGCCGTTCGGCACGCGCCAGAGCGCCTCGTAAGTGC
Source organism: Acidobacteriota bacterium (assembly GCA_039934255.1). Taxonomy (GTDB): domain Bacteria; phylum Acidobacteriota; class Thermoanaerobaculia; order UBA5066; family UBA5066; genus Fen-183. The sequence continues at coordinate 16,517 of JBDTML010000023.1, forward strand.
CCGTGCCCGGACCGCCGGTTCCCGCGACGAGCGAACCGTCCACGAAAGCCGGTGCGAGCGTGCCCGCGGCGTCGGCGGGCCCCTTGAACTGGACGCTCGCGATCGTGCCGGAGACGTCTGAGCCGGAGATCCGGTCGAGGTCGGTCGCGCGCACCCGGAGAAGGAGCGCCGCGCCCTGCGCCGACACCGTGGACGTGTACCCGGAAGGCCACGCGCCGCCTTCCCACGGTGTCAGCCACGTGACGACGGGCGCGTACGGGTCGGGCGTGGGCGAAACGTTGAACACGAGGGGCAGGGTTCCCGTGTTTCCACCCCAGTCGGTTCCCGAGGCCGTCGCCGTGACCGACAGGCCTCCAACAGGCACCGTCGCCGGCACCGTGAGCTCCGCGGTGCGATAGAGGTTCGTCGTGCCGCCGACGAGCGTCACGGCTTGCGGCGACGTGAAGACCCCCGACAGAGTGAGCGACGCCGCGCGCACGGCGGTTTCGGCGTCGCGGGCACGGAACTCGAGGACCAGCTTCTGGCCGATGAAGAACTGCGACGCGGGCGACGAGGCGCCGGAGAGGCGCGCGACGAAGCTGTCGATCGTGGGTGGATTCGGATCGTGAACCACGGCGAAGCGCGCCGACTCGGACGTCGTTGAAGAGCCGAGAGAATCCGTCGCCTTCACGCGGAAGAAGAGCGACGTGCCGTCCGTAGTCGCGATCGGGATCGCCGCCGCGAAGACGGGTGGCGGCAGAACCGCCCATCCACCGGCCGGCCTCGTGAGAGCTTGCGAAGGCAGGCTCGCGACGAGGTCGGCCGGGTCGTTCGGACTCCCCGCGTTGTTCTTCCGGAGCTCGGCCGTGAGCGTGATCGCGCTGCCGTCGGGGTCCGCGACTCCGGAGACGGTCGCCGCGAGCGAGGAGCCCGCATAGAACGTCCCCGCGACGGGCGCCGTCGCGGCTGCCGCCACGGAGGTGATGACGGGCGGCGCGTTCGGAAGCACCTGCATGGAGAGCTTCACGACGTTGCTCTTGTTCGCCGAGGTGTCGACGGCCTGTACCCAGACGGGGAAGGGGCGCGGATCGATTCCGTTTCCGACGTAGGCCGCGACGAACGAGAACGCGAACGGGTAGACGCGACCCGAGAACACAGGTGTCGCGGCCGGCACGGTGGGGTCGCTGGCCGACGCGAGGAAGTAGTCCACGCGGTCGATGTCGCCGCCGGGCCCGTTCGCGAGGTCGTCGAGGTTGGACAGCCCGGGCGTCACGACGTAGGCCGTGCCCCCCGAGAGGTTTCCGGCCGGCGCGCCGGGCGGGAAAGCGGCGTCGACGTGCGGAGCGTTCGTATCCCAGATGCGGAAGGTGCGGTCGTAGTCCACCATCGGGTTCACCGAGACGTCCCGGAGCCGGGAGACGTGGACGCGCCGTTTCAAGCTGTCGTTCGTATACGTGACGCCCGCCGGCGGCTGGATCGTCAGCGAGTAGCCGCCGCGCGTCAGGAACATCGTGATCGGAATCGGCTGCCACACCGAGCTCCCGTTCGGCTGCCAGAAGAGCTCGGCCGCATCGCCCACGCCGTCGCCGTCCAGCTCGGCCGCCGTGCCCGACACGACCTCGCTGAAGTCGAAGCGGATCGCGCTCGCCGGATCGACCGGCACGCCGAGGAGCGGCACCGTGCCGACGACGCTCGCGCCCACGGTGTCGGACGTCGTGAAATTCGTGCCCACGTCGCCCGAATCGGTGAGCGAGCGGCCAGCGCGGTCGCGCACACCGGAGGGGCCGCCCGCGATCGACAGGCTGTAGATCGTGGAGTTGTCGTAGAGAGAGGAGGGCGTGAACCTCACGACCTGCCGGCCGGCGCCATCGAGAGCGCTCGTCCACGAACCGGCCGCGACGAGCCCCGTCGCTCCGGACCGCAGCGCGAAATACGGAGACGTCGGGACACCGTTCGGGACGACGGCGGGAAGCAGCGGCTCGGAGAAGACGATCTCCACGACGGCGTTCCGCGAGACACCCGTCTGGCCGGGCGGCGGCGTCACCGAGACGATGAGAGGACGGGACGCGTCGAGGATGAGATTCGGCAGCGCGTTGTCGTTGCCGTCCGGGCCGGCGAGCGTGCCGGCGCCGGCCGCGAACGACTCACTGGTCTCATTCGAGGCCGAAATCGTGTAGGAGCCCGTCTTGAGGGCGTTGAAACGGTACACGCCGTCCGAGCCCGTCACGAGGATCTGGAGCTGGTTCGCGGAGTCGCGGATCTGGACGATCGCCCGGTCCTCGGGGACGAGGGTCAACGGATCGCCGTTGTAGATGTCGCCCGGGGGCGGGTGGTAGACGACGCCGTGCGCCGAGACCGCCGGCGCAAGGCTCACCGTGAGATCGAGACTTTCGTCGTCGTACGTGAGAACGCCGGCCGCGAGACCGCCGGTGCCGTTCGACGCCCGCTTCGCCGTCGCCGTGACGCTGCCACCGGCGATCGCGTCGTAGGTGACGCGTCCGGTGCCGTCCGTCGTGGACCCGAAGCTGCCGAAGCTCCCCGTGGTCGTCAGCGTGACGTTCGCGCCCGCGACCGGGCTGCCGACGGCGTCCCGGACCAGCACGTTCACCGTGCCCTTCGCGCCGAGCACGACACGGAAAGGATCGCTCGCGGTCCCCGCGCCCGGCAGACTCGCGAGGCCCGAGATCGACCCCTTGCGCTGCTCGCCGCTCAGCTCCAGGACGACGACGCCGAGGGAGCGCGAGGCGAAGACATCCTGAAACCTGTAGAGATGGTTCGGATACGGCACGCTCGGAGTGTTCAGGACGAAGTCGTACGTGCAGTTCGGCGAGCAGTTGCCCGGAGGCTGCGTGAGCTCGACCGAGAAGATCCCGGTCGACGGGTCGATCTCGAAGAGATGGGGGGCCGCTTTCAGATTCTGGAAAATGCGCACGTACCGGTCGGCGAGCTGCTCGAGGACGAGGTCCACCGAGATCACGGGCGCGGTGGGTGTCAGATCCAGGGCCGTCGAGGCGCGCCGGGCCGAGTCGGAAACGGCGGCTTCGAGCGTGAAGTTCCCCACCGGAATTCCGTCGAAGAGGAACTGACCGAGCGTGGCGGCGTCCGGCGACGTCGAAGCGAGCGCCGTCATCGTCGTCCCCCAGAGCCGGCCGTTGACGCGCCCCGTCAGTTTGACGGTTCCGTTTCCTGCTCCGCGCGTCTTCGCCACATCGTCCCAGAGAGTTCCCGCGATCCGGCCGCGCGTGTCGAGCGTGATCGTGGCCTCCGCGCGGTCGCCCGCGTTGGCGATGCGAAGGCCGCTGACGAGGCCACCCTGTCCGGTCGGAGCGTGGAACGCATAGACGGAATACGTTCCGAGGGGAAGCGCGTCGAAGGTCGCCTTCCCTTCACCATCCGAGACCGTCACGTCTCCGTTGGAAAGCGTGACCTGGCAATCGGACACCGGGCTGCCGCTCGCGGCATCGCGGACGAGGACGCCGAGCGACCCGACAGAGGTCGTGAGGACGATGTCCGGCAGCGAGAGCACCTGGAAGTCGGACGTGATCTCCCCCGTGACGCGCCCCTGCCTCGTCACCTGACCCGGATCTGCGGCGACGACGGTGACGGGCCCCGCGAACAGGTGCGCCACCTCGTACGCGCCGTTGGCGTCAGCCGCGAACGTAGCCGTTCCCGCCGGCAGCCGCCGGTTCGGGTACGCGCTCTCGGTGATCGAGTACCGCGCGAATGGAATCGGCACGAGGCTGCTCCCGACGAGCTGCACCACCCGGCCCTTCACCGTGCCCTGCGCCCGCAGGACGACGGTCAGGTCGATCGTCTGTCCCGCGACGAGCCGGCCGTCGGCCCGGCCCACGCGGTCCACCGATCCCACGAGCGCTTCGGTCGTGACGGAGACTGGGCCCGGCGGCACGAGGTCGTAGCGGAAGCCGCCCTGCCCGTCCGTACGCTGCCGCTGAGGCAGGAGGCCCGTCGCCGCGAGAAACACGTCCACGTTCGGAACGGGCGTGACGCCGTCCACGCCGACGACGTGGCCCGTGAGAGCCGAGGCGCTGTCGAACACGATCTCGAGGTTCACGACCTGGCCCGGATACGTGAGCGTGGCCGCGGCCGACTTGTTTCCGTTCGTGGGCGAGAACGCAGTGACGATGGTGCCCGGGAGCGGCAGGACGAGCTGCAACCGTCCGTCCGGATCGGTCGTCGTGTCGACCGGCAGCGGCGACGGACCGATGTCGTAGGTATTGGCTCGGTAGACCGTCGGCGTGTAGCGGATCGGGCTCAGGACGCCCGTCGAGCTGCCAGTCCGCGTGTGAACGTTCACGACGCCTGCCCCGCGCAGGCGGATCGTCGTGAAGGGACGATGCCCCGCGAAGACGATCGTCGCATTGCCCGTGCCGAGGTACCCGATCCGGCCGGGCGCGAGGCCGTCTCCCGCGTGCGCCACGAGAGTCACGCCGCCGACGCCCACGTCGTTGATCGAGAACCGTCCGTCGGAGCCTGTCGAGGCCTCGGGCCCGTGCGGGATGGTCACGGTCACGCGCGCCGCCGGATGCCCGAGCGGATCGAGAACGACGCCGTCGATCCCGCCGGTCATCGCGCGGAGCACGATGTCGGAGGCGCGTATCGGAGAACCGTCGCCCACGTCGAGAATCGGCGGCAGGTTTGCGACGCCCTGAAGCTGGCGCGTGAAATCGATCGCGGTGACGACGTAGGGTGCGTCGGCGAGGCCCTGCACGGGCACTCCCTCGATGCGATAGCTCCCGCTCGTGTCCGTGTAGGCGAAGACGCCCGGTCCCGTGATGAAGGCCACGGCTCCCGTCACCGGAACGTCCACGTTGAGCGCGCCGTCGTGGTACAGCACGCGGCCCGTCACGACACGCGGAACCGCGTCGGAAATCGTGAGCGTCAGCGTGACGGTGGCGTCGGCGGCGAGAACGGCGCCGCCGATCGCGGGCGTGCGTGAAACGGAAAAGTCCGCCGCCTGCACCTGGATCTGTCCTTCCGGCACCTTGTCGAACCGGAAGTTGCCCGAGGCGTCCGAGAGCTTCTGCTGGATGAGGCTGCCGTTTGCGTAAACGGCGACCTGCGCCCCCGGCGAGGCATCGGGGGGCGGAGGCGGGCTGCCGCTGCGCTGCCTCAGGACGCGCCCGACGACGGTCCCGGTCTTCGGCGGCGCGTTCCGTGCGAGCTGCAGAAGGACCGTCACCGTCTGTCCGGGCTGCTGAAGGCCCACGGTCTGATAGACACGGTGACCCTCTGCATCGCTCCCCGTGAGCGTGATCGGCCCGACCGGAAGCGCGTTGATCGTGAACGAGCCGTCGGCGGCGACGACGACGTCCTTCGCCTCGCTGAAGAGCGTGCTCGCCGCCACGACGCGGCCATTCGGCACGGGCGTGCCGGTATCCGCGAAGACGAGCCTCCCCTTGACCGTGCCGCGGCCGAGGAGCGCGATGTTCACGTGCACGAGCCGGTTCTGCAGCCGGATCGTGGACGAGACCTCCTCGGCGCCCCCAGGCTGCTGAGCTGGGTCGCTGCCCGGCGGGACCGTGGCGCGAAGCGTGAAGCCGCTCAGGACCTTGTTCTGGGGAGGCTCCTCGATGAAGTCGAAATAGAACGCTCCGTCGCTTCCCGTCGTGACCTCGGCGACGAGATCGGGCAGGATGAGCGGTTCCCCCCCGAGCAAGGGCTGGGCGTTGTGATAGCGGATGAGCTGCACGGTCGCCCCAGCCGCCGGCTCGCCGGTGCCGAGAAGGACCCTGCCGTCGACGAGCCCGCCCACGTGGTTCGGCTCGATCAGCGCGGCCGGCACCGACGGGTCGAGCGGCGTGCCATGCGTGTCGCGAATCTGATTCGTCTGGAGCAGGTGCTCGTGGCGGATGACGGGCTGCGATTCGAACGTGCCCTCGAGCGCGCTGATCGGGCTCCGATAGCTCACGTTCACCACGCGCTCGCTGTTCGGCTGCCAGAAGGCCGCCCGGCCCGCCTTCGTGGCGACCTTGTCGAACGTGACCGCCGGCGAGGCGGTGTCCTGCCCGTGGAATGTGGAACGAATCGCGTAGTTCGCCGCGGTCTCGGCGGGGGCCCTTTCCGGAGGCCGGTTGAAAAGGTACGACACGCCGAGGCCGTAGCGGTCGAGCGTGAAATCTTCCACGGCTCCGATGAGGCGGAACGGCGGGAGCTGAAGTGCCGTGACCGTTCCGGGCGAAACGCCCGGCACCGGGCTCAGGCTCGAAGGAAAGTAAAGGACGAACGTGAGAGGCCCGTCGCCCGCGGCCTTTGCCGCGCGAACCTCCCAGACTTCGCCAGCACCCATCGAAACGAAGCCGAAGTCGACCTTCCGGAAACCCGTCAGGTCGTCCGTCGGGACGAGGAGGATGAGCCGCCCGGAGGCCGGCGTCGCGGGCGCGTGCAGATCGACGCGGTAGGACGTCGCCGGGTCCAGCCGGCCCACGAGGGCGAAGGGCATCCTCGTCGTGCCGCCCGGCAGGTCGGCGATCGCGTACGTCTCGCCGTACGGAATCGAGCGCAGGCGCCGGGTGTCGTCGCTCGTGTACGCGAGGAACGTCGTGCCGGCGGCTCCCACCTGTCGCACTTCGAGCACCGGCGCCGGTTGCGAGCCGTTCGGAACGAGCGCGGCCGCGAGATAAGGCCGCCCGTAGTCCGTCGTGGCCGCGAAATGGTCGACGAAGTCCGCCGCGGCGAAGTTCCGGTTCTGCTGCTCCTGCCGGAACAGGTCCGAGAGCGCGGTCGCGGCGGCCGCGCCCTTGTCGAGCGACCGGCGCAGCGTGTCGTAGTCCTCGAGGTCATGGCGATTGCCGAGCTGGTCGAGTGCGAGAGCCTCGAGCGATTCGAGCAGCCGCTCCTGCAGGAAGATCCGCTGGCCCGCCTCGCCGAGATCCACCGCCCGCCGCACGACGTCGCTCTTCACGACATGGGGCAAACCGGCCGGGGCCGCTCCGGCCGGCGCGACCGCGAGGCTGTAGGCGAGGCCCAGAAGCCGCACGTCCGCCGTGATGAGCGCGCGCGGCAGGAGCTCCGAGAAGCGCGGCAGGACGAGAGAGGCCGGCGACAGAGGGATGCCGAGCTCGCCCACTCCCGTGCGCAGATGGATGGCCCCGGTGACGCCCGTGGAGGAGGACTGGAAGGTCGTCGCGACGCACTTCCCGGTCGTGTCGGACACGAGCCGGAACTCCAGAGTCTCGGAGGCGCCGGGATCGAGCGTGGGGATCGTCTGGCGGAACGGGTCGGCCGGGTCGGCCTTGTGCGCTCCGGTGATGTTCTCGGACAGAAGCTCTACGGTGATGAGGTTCTGCGCCGCGCGGGAGAGGTTCGTCACCGTGACGTACAGGCTGTAGGGCTCGCCCTCGCGCACGACGTCCGGGTGATTGAACGACAGGTTGAACCGCGCGTCCACCACCTCGACGGCCGCCTGGACGGAGCCCGCGAGCGGCAGCGTCACCCGGCCTGGCCTCACGAGATCGGCCGCGATGTCCATCCGGAGCGTCTGCGTCCCCGCGACGAGCCCTTCCACCGTCCAGCTCGCGGCGCCCTGTTCGCCCGCTCCGACGACCCCGCTGCCGTTCGCCTTCGTGACGGGGATCTTCTGCCCGGCCGCGACCGGAGGCGTCGTGGAGGCGAGCCGCAAATACTCGCCCGTCGGCAGGCGCAGGGCGCCCGTGACGTTCTGAAGCGTCGCGCTCGAACCCGCGGGGGCGCCGTTCGCCACGATCAGTCGCGCGTCGAAGAACTGGTTCAGGAAGGACACGTTTCCGGGTATGACGATCGCACCGTAGAGCGGCGTGTCTTGGGGGATGGGCTCGGGGTCCAACTCTCCCCCCGGCGTTCCCGGCACTCCCGCCAGCTGGAACGGCACGATGCGAGGGGGCTCCCAGCGGCTCACGGCGTGCTTCACGGCGTCGGGAAGTCCGTCCAGCACGACTGTTTGCTTGTCGAGCGGCAGGATCGTCCCGCCGGCCTGGAAAATGACGGGCAGCTCGATGTTCACCGCCTGCCCCGAGAAGATGAAGCCAACCGAGAAGCTGAACGCCTGGAAGTTCTGCTGTGTGATCGCGATCCCCCGGGCCTGCAGGTCGGCGAGCGTGAGGCGCGTGACGGTGGCCGATGCGAGGAGGATCTGCCTCACGTGGAGCGTGGCGAGGGACGGCTCGGCGTTAGCGAGGACGCGGCCCGTCGCGGTATCGACCAGCCGGATGTTCGCGAGCAGATAGTCGCCTTCACGCTGGAAGCCCGGCAGGAAGAACGTCCCGCCTGGCGCCGTCTCGTACGGGATCGCCTGCGGCAGCTCGGGACCCGAAAGGTCGCCGACGACCTTGAGGCCGGGAACCGAGGCGGGCGCCGCCGTACCGCACACGCCGCTCGCGCCGTAACACGTGCGCACGCGCGCGGCCTCGCCGACGTTGACCGTCTGGTCGGCGTCCGTCGTCAGCGTATCGCTGTAAATCGTGAGGCGCGCACCGGAGATCTGAAGCTGCGCGGTCCCGAGCGGACTGCCCGGCTGCGCGACGGCGCGGGGTGAACCGAATGCGCACAACGACGCGAGGACGGCGATCGTGCGAACAGTTCTCAACATGCCCGGTTCTGTGGCGCGGCGGCGCAACCACGCAGCTCCGCGGCCCGCCGCGGCGGGACGAACCGCGGAAGCCCTGCCCAAGAAGGCGAGCGCCATCGGATGTCCTCGTGAGCGCGAAACCTAGAATCGAAAACCGGGGCTAAGCTGCTGGCCGCGCTTCATATCACGAGTTCCCGATGATCGCCAGGCGAGAGGCAGTCGCCCTCGAGGCCAGGCGTCAGCTGCCCGGCGCGAGGAGGAACATCGGGACGAGGATCGCGTGGAGCACGATGAAGAAAACGACCGCGACCCCGAACGTCTTCAGCGAGCTTCCACGCAGGTCCGCGAGGACGAATTCCGCGTCGAAGGGGTAAAGGCGGTTCAGGGCCGCGGACGACGCCGGCGCGAAACCCCTCTGCGCCTCGGACCAGATCCCGAGGACCGTCACGGTCGAGCCGGCCGGAACGACCCGCTCCTCGATGCGCTTCTTCTCGAGATCCGGCTCGCCGTGGGCGATGCGCATGTCCTTGCGGATCGCGCCGTCCTGGTCGGCGATGAGATCCCTGAGGAACGATAAGGCGTTCGAGAGCCCCAGCGGCTCGAACTTCGCGCTTCTTAGGTACGCAAGTCCGCGCGCCCGGTCGACGTCCTCCTTCAGCGCCTTGGGGAACTGGTCGAGGAGCGACCAACCGAGGATCTTGACCGGTCCTCGCGCCGTGTCGATCGCGCACGGGACGAGCGCGACCCCCGTGAAGTCGCTCCGCCCTTCACCGGGGTTCTTGACGTTGTACTCGTACGCGACGCACTCCTGACCGGTGAAGGGAGCCTCGAGCGGGGCGCCGAGGGCGCGTACGGTGCCGGTGGCGGCCTCGAGGCGGCCGTCCACCGGCGCCACGCCGTCGAGCGCGCGCCGGAGAGCCCGGCGGTCGTCGCCGCCCGTGACCAGCCCCCACACCGAGCCGAAGAGCATCGCCGCGAACGTCCCGCCGAGAACCCCGATGACGGCCGCGGGGATGGCTTCGTGGATCTTCTTGTAGGCGACCCAACCGTAACCACCCATGAAAACCAGCCAGACGGCGGCGGAAAGCGCACAGCTCTTCTTCATTTGCGACCCATTCTCGCACCGTCCACGGCCGGCGGAGTGCCGGGCTAGTACGGCATCTCGTCGTCTTCGAGCCCGAAGTAGTGCCCGAGCTCGTGAACGATGGTGTCCTTGATCTCAGTCACGGCCTCCCGGCTGCTGCTCGTGTTGCGGAGGATGGGGCCGCGAAAGACGACGACCTGCGGCGGGAGGCCGGGGA
>JBDTML010000024.1:0-13234 GCA_039934255.1 Acidobacteriota bacterium
CGGCCTGGGCTTCGCGCGCCGAGTCGATGCGGCGGCTCGCCTCTTCGTTGGAGAGGTCGATGAGAAAGACCCGGCTCCAGAGGTCGATGGCCTCCTGCGCGTTCCCGCGAGAGAGGGCCTCGTCCCCCTGCTTGAGGAACTGCGTGATTCGTGGGTCCGTCTGCACGCCCGATGAAGCGCGAGGGGAAGGGACCGAAGCGGGCGCCTGGCCCGCCGCGGCGGGTCCCGACGACGGGTCGGGGAGCGGGGGAGCCGCAGAGGGAGCCGGAATCGCGTGCAGAGCGCCCGGGCCGTCGGCGGGCATGCTCATGCGCAGATCGTCGAGGCCGAGCCCGAACGGGTCACCTCCGGGCGCCGGACGTGCGGCCTGCGCGGGGGGTCTGGACGTGATGACGGACGGCGGGGCCTCGGGAATTCCCTCGGCGGACGATCCGCCGGCCTCGTCGCCGAAGACGAGATCGTCGAGTGCCGAGGTCGTCGGGGAAGGAGTCGCCTGAGACGGGAACGCATCCTCGTGGCCCGGTTCGGAGAGGGCCTCTCCCGCGCTTTCGACGGCGAGGTAGTCGGAGAAACGATCGACGTTCACGACCGTCCCGGGCGAAACCCCGCGCAGGAGCTCGAGGAGACTGCGGGCGGGCGCGAAGCGCGCGTCCATCTTGAGAAGGAAGTCGCAGCCGAGCAGGGCCTCTTCGTTCTTGCCTGTCTGGGCGAGCGTCAACGTGTGCCGGAACGTCTGAAGGACCTTGTCCCGTGCCTCGGGGGCGAGAGCGGGGCTTCCCGCGTAGGAATTCATTGTGCTCAATGCTAGCAAGAACCGCCCCCGGCAGGCGGGGGTCGGATACGATTCGATGGGGGAGGGCTCATGGCCGCCTTGATCGAGTGCATTCCGAACGTGAGCGAAGGGCGCCGCGAAGACGTCGTCGCGTCGCTGGCAAGGGCCGCCGTGAGTGCGGCGCCGGGCGTCGTTCTCCTCGATCGCACCTCGGACGCCGACCACAATCGCTCGGTCCTCACGTTTCTCGGGGAAGGCGAGGCGCTCGTCGCCGCGATGACGGCGCTCGTCGGGGCCGCGCTCGACGCGATCGACCTTCGGAAGCACGCGGGAGCCCATCCCCGCCTCGGAGCTGTGGACGTGATCCCGTTCGTGCCCGTGCGCGGCGCCACGACGGCGGACTGCGTGGCCCTCGCGAAGACGCTCGGGAGAACGCTCGCCGATCGCTATCAGCTGCCCGTGTACCTCTATGAAGACGCGGCCTCCCGCCCGGACCGCGAGAACCTCGCGAACATCCGCAAGGGCGAGTTCGAGGGACTCGCGAAGAAGATGGAGGACCCCGCCTGGAAGCCCGATTTCGGGCCGTCCACGCCTCATCCCTCCGGCGGCGCATCGGTGGTGGGTGCCCGCGCCCCGCTCGTCGCCTATAACATCAACCTGGCAACAGCCGATCTCGCCGTCGCCGACCGCATCGCGAAGGCGATCCGCCACCTTTCGGGTGGCTACCGCTTCGTGAAGGCGATGGGCGTGAAGCTCGAGGCGCGCGGCCAGGTGCAGGTCTCGATCAACATGACGAACTTCGAGAAGACCCCGCTTTACCGCGTTTTCGAGACCGTGCGATCCGAGGCCGAGCGTCAGGGCGTCGCGGTCGTCGGGTCGGAGATCGTGGGTCTCGTCCCGCAGGCGGCTCTCCTCGCGGCCGCCGCACATTACCTGAGGCTCGAGGCCGACCCCACCCCCCAGGTGCTCGAGAACAAGCTGCTCGAACGGCTCTCGTGATGCGCGCGAGCGTCGCTTTCGTGCCGGGGCTCGTCGTCGCACTGCTCGCCGCACCGCTCGGCGGTGCGCCGCCGCTTCTCACGAACGCCATGCGCGCGGACCTCGCGTCGCTCGTCGCCTCGGCGAAAGCGACCGACGGGGCATACGAGACGATCCGCGACCTCCTGGAGACCGCGGGCCCGCGGCTCGCGGGCTCGCCGGGCGACGCCCGCGCCGTCGCGTGGGCGGTGCGCGCGCTCGAGGCGCGGGGCTTTACGAACGTTCACACCGAGCCCGTGATGGCGCCACACTGGGAGCGCGGCGAGGAGAGCGGCGAGCTTCTCCTCCCGATTCCGTTCCGCCTCTCGCTCTGCGCGCTGGGTGGAAGCGTCGGGACCCCGGCCGGCGGCATCGAGGCCGACGTCATCGAGGCCACGTCCCTCGAGGCCGTCGACATGCTTGGCGAGAAGGCAAAGGGAAAGATCGTCCTCATCTGGAAGGTCATGGAACGCGCGAGCGAGGGCAGCGGCTACGGCGCGACGGTCCCGATTCGCACGAACGGCGCCTCGCGTGCCGCGAAGGTCGGCGCCGTCGCCGTCGTGATCCGTTCGGTCGGCACGTCGAACGCGCGCTTCCCCCACACGGGCGCGATGAACTACGCCGAGGGCGACGCGAAGATTCCCGCCGCGGCCCTCGCGGTCCCGGACGCGGATCTCCTCCATTCGTATCTCTCGAAGGGAACGCGAGTGAGGCTGAAGATGAAGCTCGGCGCACGGACGCTTCCCGACGTACAGACGGCGAATGTCGTGGGCGAGATCCCGGGCCGCGAGATGCCCGGCGAGATCGTTCTCGTGGGCGGCCACCTCGACTCGTGGGATCTCGGGATGGGGGCCCTCGACGACGGCGCGGGCTGCGGGATCGCGATCGAGTCCGCGCGCCTCGTCGGGAAGCTCCCGTCGCGCCCGAGGCGGACGATCCGCGTCGTCCTCTTCGCGAACGAAGAGAACGGACTCGCGGGCGGCCGCGCGTACGCGAAAGCGCACGCGAACGAGCTCGCCCGGCACGTCGCGGCCGTCGAGACGGACTCGGGGGCGGGCCGCGTGCGGGGCTTCGCCTGGACCGCGGGCCCGGGGACGCAGCCGCTCGCGACGCAGCTGGGGGCGGCGCTCGCGCCGTTCGGACTCGGCGAGGTGCGAAGGGGCGGCGGAGGCGCGGACATCGGTCCGATGCGCGCCGCGGGCGTCCCGATGTTCTCGCCCGTGCAGGACTCTTCGCGCTATTTCGACGTCCACCATACGGCCGACGACACGCTCGACAAGGTCGATCGCGAGGAGCTGAACACGGGCGTCGCGGCGATTGCGGCCCTCCTGTATACGCTCGCGGAAACGGACGCCCCGATCGAGCGAATTCCGGAAGCGGAGCGCGAGCGCCCGAGGCGCTAGGCCGGGTCCTTCTCGCCGTCGAGGCCGAGGGCCTTCATCTTTCGATGGAGCGTCGTGCGGTCGAGGCCGAGGCGCTCGGCCGCCCGCGAGACGTTGCCCTTCGTGTCCGCGAGGACGCGCGCGAGATAGCGCTTTTCGAAGGCTTCGCGGGCATCGGCCAGCGACGCGTACGACACGGACTCGCCGGACGTTCCCGGGGACGGCGCACGCGCGCCGGCGGGGCGGTCCTCGGGAGGGAGGTCCGCGGCGCGCACGACGGGACCGGGCGACATGAGGAGGACGCGCTCGACGAGGTTCTGCAGTTCGCGCACGTTGCCCGGCCAGCGCCTCTTCGCGAGCGCCTCGAGCGCCTCGGGTTCGAACGCCTTCGCGCGCCGCCCGCGCCGGCGCGCGAGGCTCTCGGCGAAGTGCGTGACGAGGAGGGGCACGTCCTCCGGCCGCTCGGAGAGAGGCGGCACGACGAGCGGGACGACCGCGAGCCGGAAATAAAGATCCTCGCGAAACGTCCCCGCGCGAATCATCGCGGGCAGGTCCCGGTTCGTGGCCGCCACGATGCGCACGTCCGTCGCGAAGGTCCTGGCGCCGCCCACCCGCGTGATCCGCCCGTCCTGGATGGCGCGCAGGATCTTGGCCTGCGTGCGCGGCGACATGTCGCCGATCTCGTCCAGGAAAAGCGTGCCGCCGTCGGCCTGCTCCCACTTTCCCTTGCGATCCTCGACGGCGCCCGTGAACGAGCCCTTCATGTGCCCGAACAGCTCGCTCTCGATCAGCTCTTCCGGGATCGCGGCGCCGTTCACCTCGACGAACGGTCCCGCCGCGCGCGGAGACGCGCGATGGAGAGCCCGCGCGGCCAGCTCCTTGCCGACGCCGCTCTCGCCCGTGATGAGGACGCGCGCCTCCGAAGCCCCCGCGCGCGCGATCTCGTCCAGGAGGCGCCGCATGGCGGCTCCGGTCCCGAGAAGAGTCTCCCGGGCCGCGTCCTCGCCGGTGCGGCTCAGGAGCTCGCGCTTCAGCGCGTCCCGCTCCTTCGCGAGCCGATGCCGCTCGAGGACCTTGTCGAGCGTCAGGAGGACGCGCTCGAGGGACAGAGGCTTCTCGAGAAAGTCGTCCGCGCCCCGCTTGACGGCCTGAACGGCCGTGTCCACCGTGCCGTGGCCCGAGATCATCACGACGGGAATGCCGAGGCCGCTCGCGCGCAGCCGGTCGAGCACGGTGAGGCCGTCGATGTCCGGCAGCCAGACGTCGAGGAGGATGGCCTCGGGACGCTGGCCGTCCTCCGAGAATGCGTGCCGGAGCGCGTCCTGGCCGAGACCGACCGCATCCACGGTGTAGCCCTCGTCGCTCAGGATCTGCGAGAGCGTCTTGCGGATGCCCGGCTCGTCGTCGCAGACGAGAATGCGCGGTCCGTCCGTCATGGCGTCATCACGTCCTCACGCCCTCACGCGGCCGGCCATTCGAGCAGGAAGCGGCATCCGTGGGGAACATTCTCCTCCACGCGCACGCGTCCCGCGTGCTCGGAGGCGATGCGTTGGACGATGGCGAGGCCGAGGCCGGAACCGCGGGCCTTCGTGGAATACGCGGGGTCGAAAACGCGGCTCCGCTCCGATTCGGGAATGCCCGGTCCCTCGTCCTCGACGATGAGGCGTGCGCTCCCGCCCGCCACGACGAGGGCAATCCTCACGTGGCCGCCCGCGGGAGTCGCCGCGATCGCATTGTCCACGAGGTTGATGAGGGCGCGTTTCACCTGCTCGGCGTCCGCCTTCACGCGCGGGAGGGCTTCCGGAATCTCGGCGTCCACCGTCACCCCTCTCTTGACGTCCGCGTACAGCTTCGCCACCTGGAAGACGACCGCGCCGAGATCCGTCGGAGCGAGATCGGCTGCCGGCAGGCGCGCAAATCGCCCGAAAGTGTCGACGAGCGAGGCGAGCGTGGTGACCTCCTCGATGATCGTGGAGGCGCCCTCGTCGACGATCGCGGCGAGGAGCACGGGATCGGCGTCGTGCCCGCGGGCGCGACGGCGCATCCGCTCGGCGGCCAGGCGGATCGGCGTGAGGGGGTTCTTGATCTCGTGGGCCATGCGTCGCGCCGCCTCCTCCCACGCCGCGGCGCGTTCGGCCGCGACGAGCGCGGTCGTGTCCTCGAGCGTCACGACCCACGCTCCGGCGTCGGCCGAATCGGCGGGGACCTGCGTCACGCGGGCTTCCAGCACGCGGGGGCCGATCTTCAGCGTCGCTTCGTGCGCGGCCGACGCTTCGCGCGCGCGAGCGAGAAAATCGGCGAGCGGCGCGAGCGCCGGCGCAGCGAAGAGGTCCTGCGCGCGGGAGAACGGAGTCTCCTCCCCGTGACCGAGCAGGCGGCGCGCCGTCTCGTTGAGGAAGAACAGAGTTCCGTCGTCCCCGAAGGCCACGACACCCGCCGCGAGGCGCGAGAGGATCGTCCGCACACGTCGGCGCTCCTCGTCGACCCGCTCGTTCGTCGCGGCCATTCCGGCGTTCGCCGCGACGAGCTCGCCGCGGCTCTTGCGGAGCTCCGACGTCATCGCGTTGAAGGCGCGGGAGAGGGCGGAAATCTCGTCGCCTCCCTCGACCTCTACGAGCGCGTCGAAGTCGCCGGCCCCGACGCGCCGCGCCGACGCGGCCAGTGCCGCGATGGGGCGCGTGACGCGGCGCGCCAGAAGCAGCCCCACCCAGACGGCGGCGAGGAGGACGAGGAACGCCAGGAGCAGGAAGAAGAGGACCTGCACGGCCTCGAGCTGCGCGCGCTCGGCCTTCAGCATCGCGTAAGCGGAGGTCGCGCGCGAGAGCTGGCGCAGCGGCTCGGCCTCCGTGGGGGGGTCGAACGTGCCGACCACGAGCAGCCCGGAGGGCAGCGAGGGCAAGGACATGACCGTCCGGCCCGTCTGTCCGCCGTCGCGCGTGGCCTCGAGACGCCTCGCGAGCCCGCGCGCCTTCGCGTCGTCCAGCCAGTCGGCGCCGGGGTCGTGCACGTCCCGGAGAGGCCAGCGCGCGGCGCTGACGGCCAAGGGCGGACGGCCCGGGCGCCTCCACTCGATCAGGTCGACGCCCGTTTCCTCCCGCACGGTCGCGAGGAGCGGAAGGATGCCGCTTTCAGAGGCCGCGGCGAGCCGGGGCGCGAGGCGTTCGGCCGTGCGTCGCTCGAGGGCGGCCGTCCGCGCGCGGAAGAGGTCCGCGACCTCCCGCCCGGCGCGCACGGTCTCCTCCACCGGCGGAGCGAACCAGCGTTCGACGCTCTTCTGCAGAAGGCCCGTGGTCGGAAGGACGAGAAGGGTGATGGGAAGGAGCGCGAGGCCGACGTAGGAAGCGACGACGCGCACGCGAAAGCGCGAGCCGAAGACGCCGCGGCGCGATTCGAGGATGAGTTTCGCCATGCTCCTCACGAGCACGAACGCGAGCGCGAGGATGAGGACGACGACGATGTAGAACAGGACGAAGAGGAGGACCCGGTTCGTCGCCGCGACGGGCGCGAGATCGCGCGTCCTGAGGACGACCGCGTAACCGCCCGCGAGCGCCGCGCCGAGAGCCACCGCGATCGCGGCGAGAATCCGGTTGTCCCGCGCCCAGCGCCGCCCCGGCGCCAAGGGTGGAGACGCGTCGTTCAGCGAGCGCCGGTCGCCGTCCACTCGAAGATCCCCGACCGCACCCATGCGGTCTCGGCGCTCGTCGGAACCACACCCAGCGCCACGCCGCTCCCGTAGAGGCAGCGCACGCGCACGAGGAGCTTTTTGCCGAGCAGGTGGTCGCCCATCGTGAAGGACGGCAGGCCCGGCACCTTCGCGAGCGCCGCGGCCGCCTCGCCCCGCGTCGGGACGACTCTCGTGTCCAGCAGCCGGGCGTCGAGCCGGCGCTCGATCGCGTAGTCGGACGTGACCGGCCGGTAGGTGGCCGTCACGGCGTAACGCCGTTCGTCCTTGAGGCTGTCGAACCAGAGGTTCCGGAAGACGAAGAGGCGCATCTCCCACGTGACCGTCGTGGGAAGGCCCGACGCGAGCCGCTGCAGGGTGTCTTCGGGCAGCCCGGGGGAGAGGCGGGCATCGACATGGAGATCCTGGCCGGCGACCCAGGTCGAGACTCCGGGGATGACCGGCCCGTCTTCCGCGACGAGTCCGCGGGCCGTGTTCGCCCCGGCGCAGAGGGCGGCCAGGAGAAGGATGACGCGTGTCCGCACCCCCGGACTTTAGCGGGTTGGCTTTCCCGGGGTCAGATCGGGGTCAGATCCGAGCCGACTGAACGGCGGAACGCCCCGGCCGGGCCAGCCCGGGAGCCGCGAATTCGGCGCGGCTTTCGGCACGACATTCGTCGCGCAGCAGGCGCGCGAGCGTCGCGTGCATCGCATGTCCGGCCTTGTGCGCGACGATGTGGCCGACGACGGGGCGGCCCACGAGGGCGAGGTCCCCGAGCAGATCGAGCGCCTTGTGACGCACGAATTCGTCGGCAAACCGGAGCTCGCCGTTCTCGACGCGGTGGTCGCCCACCACGATGCAGTTGTCTTCGCGGGCGCCGCGGGCGAGGCCGTGAGCCTTGAGCGCTTCGTATTCCGAAAGGAAGCCGAAGGTGCGAGCCGGCGCGAGGTGCGCGGCGTACGAGCCGGGCGTGACGACGACCGTGATCGACTGCCGCCCGACGGCAGGGTTCGGGAAGTCGATCGTGTACGTCACGCGCAGGTCGCGCGCGGGGCGGATCTCGAGCTTCTTGCCGCTCGAATCCGGAACGGCGATGACGCGCGACGGAGAGAACGGAATCGCATGCGCGCTCTGCGGGGCGAAGCCCGCCGTCTCGAACGCGTCGAGCCAGGGCAGCGCGCTGCCGTCGAGGATGGGCACTTCGGGGCCGTCGAGCTCCACGAGAACGTTGTCGAGACCCGCTCCAACTGCAGCCGAGAGCAGGTGTTCCACGGTCGCCACGTCGCGGCCCCGCTCGCCGAGAGTCGTGGCGTGCTCGAAACGACCGGCCTCTTCGGCGACCGCCGGGACAACGGAATCGACGTCCGACCGGTAGAACACGATGCCGTGCCCCGCGGCGGCGGGGTGCAGGACGACGTTGACGTGACGACCCGAATGAAGCCCGATTCCCGAGAGTCTCACTCGGCGGGCCAGAGTGTTCTGCGCGCGCATTCGAAAGGTGTTTTGCACAGCGGATGCCACGCCTTCTCTCCGTGTTTGCAAGGGTTTTCCAGAGCGACGAGCTCCCCCGGGCGCAGCGAGTGCGGCGGAGTCACCTCACGTGTGGCTTTTCGGTCACACCGACCGCCCGGGCCGGCTCGTGCAGGGTAGCGGCTGCTATTCTCTTCCTGTCCGGAGGCAGCCGTGCTCGCGCCTGTTGAAGAGAAGTACTATCAGGACTTTCTCGCGGTCCTCAGCCAGAAATGGCGGCCGGCGAAGGCCGCGTTCTACACGCTCGATCCCGCCCCGGCCGTTTTTCGCCTGAAAGCGCAGTTCGGCTTCACGCGAACCGACCGTCTCGCGGAGCGGCTCGGCCGCAACGACACGGTCGTGAACCACATCTACGAGCACCGCGAGCCGACGTTCCTCAACAACGTGAACGCGGCCGGGAAGCTGACGGACATGATGGTCCAGGCCACGTCCACGCGCATGCTCCTCGCGCCTCTCTATCTCGACGGCCGGATCATGGGGCTCGTCGACGTGCGCGAGAAGGCCGGCCGCCTGGCGTTCACCCAGGACGACGTCATCGAGATCTCGGATCTCCTGCGGCGCTTCGCGATCGAGCTGCGCCGTATCGCGGACGCCCGTAGCGGCACCCCCTTCGTCGCTCACGAAGCGGCGCCGCAGATCGAACGTCCTCTCGACCGCGTGGGCACCGTGACGGCGGCCCCTTCTTCCCTGGAGCGCACATCGGGATTTTCCACGGCGCAGCTCAGCACGTCGGGGTTTTTTCGCCGTTCCGGGGCCTCGCCCCCGGAGAGCGATGGCGAGAGCGGCAATCAGCTTCCGAGCGCGGTGGCGCGGGCGCTCCGGCTCGTCGAAGACACGCTCGCGCGCAGCTCGCCCCCGAAGGTCGCCGCGGCCGTCGGTGGAGGGCTGACGCCTAAGGAGGGCGAGTTCATCGGGCTCTACCTCCCCACCTGCCTCAGCTACGAGGAGGTCGAGGTCGCCGCCGTGTCCTCCTTCGTGCCGGGAGCCGCAACCCTCACGATCGCCTCGCGCCGCCCGCTCGACCCCGACATCGCGCCTGCCCTTCTCGAGAACCTCGAGAAGATCTTCGCGAAGACGGCCGTGCCATTTCCGTTCGCGCCCGATCCCTCCTGGCGGGCTCTCGAGATCCCGCAGGCCGAAGCGCCCCCGTTGCGCCGGGCCGAGATCGTTTCCATCCAGTCCAGCGTCCTCGACAGCTCGGCCGAGGGCGTCGTGCTGTTCTCGCTCCTCTTTCGCCACGGCCCGAACCCCGAGGTACGCGAAGCCCTGCGCGCGGCGCACGTCGTCCTCCGGAACGTGCTCTCGGGCACCCGCAGCGAGGCGCGCTTTCGCGAGGCGTATCGCGGGCTCGTGAACAAGCTTCTCGAATCGGGTCTTCAGAAACGTACGGCGCTCAAGACGCACTCGTTCAACGTCGGCCGCATGGCGCGGAAGCTGGCCGCGCAGCTCGGGGTTCCGCCGATGGAGGTGGAGCAGATCACCGTGGCCGGCATCCTCCACGACGTCGGCATGCGCGAGCTCAGCTACGACACGCTCTACGCGAAGAAGACACTGACCGACGAAGAGATGTCTCTTCTCCGCCAGCACCCGCGCGTCGGCGCCTACCTCGTCGAGGACATTCCATGGCCGTATCCGATCGCCCCGCTCATCAAGCATCACCACGAGCGGTGGGACGGCGGCGGCTATCCCGACGGAATCCGTGGCGACGAGATTCCGCTCGGCTCGCGCATCATCCATCTGTGCGAAGCGTTCGACGCCATGACGTCTCCCACGTCGTATCGGTCCGTTCTGTCGGACTATCAGGCCATCGACATCCTCGAGTCGAAGGCCGGCACGCAGTTCGACCCCGAGCTCACGCCGGAGTTCAAGCGCATGGTCGAGGACGCTTCGGACTGAGCCGGGGCGCCGCGTGAAGTCCCGCATCGAGAGGCAGGGCGAGAAGGCAGACGCCCGCCTCGCGCTCAAAAACTCCGGGCACCGTCCGGTCGCGTCGAACCGGCGCGCCTTCCACGAGTACAACATCGAGGAGAAGCTCGAGGCCGGCGTCTCCTTGACCGGCCCCGAAGTGAAGTCCCTGCGCGAGGGCAAGGCGAGCCTGCAGGACGGATACGTGGCCGTGACGGGCGGCGAGGCCTGGCTCTGGAACGTCCACATTCCGCCGTACGGCGCCGCCAGCTACAACAACGTCGACGCGAAACGGAACCGCAAACTCCTCCTTCACAAGCGCGAGATCGTCCGTCTCGCCTCGAAGATCCAGCGTTCCGGGGCGACGTGCGTGCCCCTGAACCTGTATTTCAAGGGCGCGCGCGTCAAAGTCGAGATCGCGCTCGTGACCGGAAAGAAGCTCCACGACAAACGCGAGACGATCCGGCGCCGCGAGGCCGACCGCGAGGCCCGCTCCGAGATGAAGGCTGCGCGGCGGCGCTGAGGCCCCGGCGTGTTCTTGTGGGCTGACGGCCCCCTCTTGCTCTTTAACTGAAGGCGCCGACAGATTCTGTCGATCACTCCCGGGCGGGGAGCCACTTTGTTGCCGCCAAGCCTGATGCAATGGCATTATTCGCCGCCGGGCCCGGCAGGACCGCGTGACCGCGGTCACCAAAGAGCGTTTTGACGCGTGAGGTTGGCGCACTAAGAGACGGAGCCGAGCCGTTTCCGGGCGCGCGCGCCGGTCCGGCAGCAAATGTGAATATGAACCGGGCATTTTCGCGGATCAGCGGCCGGGGTCTTGCGGCGGTTGGGGTGGTGCTGGCCGCATTCGGGGGTGCGAGTCATGCTCCCGCGACGACCTATCTCCCGATCACGGACGCGGGTCTGATCGAGCGATCGTCCGTCGTCGTGCGCGGCGCCGTCGAGTCCGTGCGCGTCGAGGAGGGGCCGGCTGGCTTCGTCACCGTCTATCGCTTTCGCGTCGAGGAGACGTGGAAGGGCGGATCGGCGCCGGGGATCGAAGTCCTCGTCCCGGGCGGGTCGAACGGAACGCGGGGAACGGCGGTCTGGGGGATGCCGGAGTTCAGGCCAGGCGACGAGGAGGTCCTCTTTCTCAACGCCGGCCGCGACGGACGCTTCCGTGTCAGCGAGCTGATGCTCGGCGCCTTCGAGGTCGTCGAGGACGCGGCGGGGAAGCGCTTCGCGATGCGGACGCGTCTCGCGCTCGGCGACGTCGGGTACGCCCGCGTCGCGCGCGAGGACGGCGAGCCTTCCGACGAGGCCGAGCCTGTGCGCGAACTCGTTGCTTTCCGCGCGGTTGTCCGCGAGCCTTCGTCGTACGCGGCGCGCGCGCGCCTCGTCGCAGAAAGCCGCTCGGTGTCGGGGACGCTTCTCCCGCGTCAGGCCGGGCGGCGCACCCCTAACTGGGTTCTCGTCAATCCACCGAATCAGTCGCGCTTCAACTGGAGCCCGGGAGGGCAAGCCACGGCTTCCGTCGGCTACACGCCCGGGGGACAGTCGAACCTGAGCGACGGGTCCACCGGGATTTCGCACATTGCGACGGCCGTGAGTTCGTGGGTGGGTGTGACGGGCGCGGACATCCGCCTCTCTGCGCCCGTGTCCGGTACGGCGGGAGTCACGATTCCCGTCAACCTGAACGTCGCGGCCGACCCGTACAGCTTCTGGACGACCCCCTTCTGCGGCGGAGGCGTCCTCGGCGTCGCGAGCTCGCACTACTCCGGAACGCACACCTGGGCGGGCGGGACGTGGTTCGGTTCGGTCTCGGGAGGCGTCTGGATCCGCGCCTACTCGTGCCCGACGAACGTGTCGTACTACGCAAACGTCCTCCCGCACGAGCTCGGGCACGTTCTCGGCTTCGGCCATTCCGACATGGCGGTCGACCTGCGGGACGCGAACAGGGCCAACAACTGCCTCGCGACCATGAAGTCATGCCTCGGCCCCTGCGGCCAGGCCCCGTGCAACGCGGTCGACAACGTCCGGATCCCCTTCACGCTCGGGGCCGACGACATGGAGGTCGCGCGATTCGTCTACCAGGCGGCGGGCCTGCCGCCGCCCTTGCCGCCCCCGGCCGTCTCGGTCGTGACCGGCTTCAACGCGCTCCCGCCCTGCCGGGCTCTCGACACGCGCAACGCCGCGGGCCCGCTCGGCGGGCCGCAGATTCTCCCGAGCGGCTCGCGTTCGTTCGTCGTGGCGGGCGTCTGCGGGGTGCCTCCGGGCGCGGTCGCGATTTCGGCGAACGTCACGGCGGTCAACCCCGCGATGCAGGGAGATCTTCTCGTCTACCCGAACGGCATCGCGTCCCCGCCGACGGCCTCGACGATCAGCCTCCGGGCCGGCCGCACGCGCGCGAACAACGCGCTCGTATACCTTGCGTCCGACGGCAGCGTGATCGTCAAGAACGGTTCCGCGGGAGCGCTGGACCTCGTCCTCGACGTGAACGGGTACTTCCAGTGAACGTGACCATGGCTCGATGGGCGGCAGGCTTCTTCTTCGCGGTGGCGCTCGTTCTCCGTGCGCCCGTCGCGGCTGGTCGCCCGGCCGACCGCCTCGTCGTGTCGCGGCCGGGGCCGCTCTACGGCACGCCGGACGGCGGCGAGGGCGAGCTGCTCGCGTTCGACGGGCGGCTGGCTCCCGCGCTCCTGTCGCTGGCCGCCGGCGAGCGCCTCGCCGTCGACGCGTGGCCCGTCGCGCCCGGCATTTCGCGCACGATGATCCTGACGCGCACCGAAGTTTACGCGCCCGACGCGCGAATCGTCGCAATCGGTAAGAGCGGCGAGGTCGCGGTCCCGCGCTCGACATGGGTCTTCTTTCAGGGCCGCGACGTCGACGGCTCCGCCCGCACCGCCGTCGCGCTCGATCCCGCCACGGGCACGATGCGCGGGCTCGTGAGCTCCGAGCGCGGACTCCACGAGATGCTCCCGCCAG
>JBDTML010000025.1:0-12307 GCA_039934255.1 Acidobacteriota bacterium
GAGATGTCGTTCGAGCGCCGCATGCAGACGAACTGGGCGCGGTCCATCGTCAGCTTGTCGCCGAGCATGCCCAGCGTCTTGATCAGGATCGCGAGGTTGTGCGTGTTGCACGAGACGACCTGCAGGAACCTGTCTTCCCCCGGGATGAGTGCCGAGTCGTTGATGCCGCGCGCGTACATCTTGCCGAAGCCGAATTCCGAGCCCTGGGCGACGAACCCGCGGGGCCCCTTGAGGTGTTTGTAGAAAGTGTCCTTGTTCTCGTTTCCCGCGGGCGTGCAGTCGATGACGACGCTCGCGCGCTCCATCGCCTCCTGGGCCGTGTAGGACACCTTGTGGCCGAGGGCTTCGAAGTCGGCGGACTTGTCCTCCTCGGCCGCGAGGTGTGCGCCGCGCGACATGAGGTGGGCCACCTTCGCCCGTTCGGTCTTCATCGGGGTGCGCTTGTGAAACGTCACTTCGTCGATCCCGAGGTGCTGCTTGAAGTCCGTGAAAAGCCCGATGAGGGGCTCACCGATCGTCCCGGTGCCGACGATGTGAACGATGTTCTTCATGGGGCTCGTTATAACCGAAAAAACTTCGCGTGCTAACGTGATTTCGATGCCGGACCCGGCCCCGGAACGCCTCTCGTCGCTCCAGATTCCAGGCCCCGCCGGGCCGCTGGAGGCGCTGCTGCGCGCCCCGGCTGGCCCGAGAGGAGCCGCGCTGGTCGCGCATCCGCATCCCATGCACGGCGGCACGATGCACACGAAGGTCGTGCACCGCGCCGCGCGGCTTCTTGCGCAGCGGTTCTCCCTGGAGACCCTTCGAATCAACTTCCGCGGCGTGGGAGCGTCGGCGGGGATGTACGACGGGGGAGTCGGAGAGACGGAGGACGTGGTCGCCGCCGCCCGATGGCTCCGCGCGCGATGCCGGGTCGGGCCGTTCGTGCTGGCCGGCTTCTCGTTCGGCTCGCTCTGCGCGCTCCGCGCGGTGGCCCGCGTTTCACCGGAGATCCTGTTCCTGATCGGCGTCCCGGTCGACGGGTGGGACGCCGCGGGAGACGTCCCGCCCTCGACCCGCGTCCTGTGGATTCAGGGCGCAAGCGATGAATTCAGCGCAAAGGAGAGCGCCGGCGAAATCGCGGCTGCGCGCGGCTGGACGTTCCGCGTCGTGCCCGGAGCGGACCACTTCTTCACCGGGCAGCTGGACGAGTTCGAGAGCATGGCGGGGGATGCGCTCGCGCAGCTGCTTCAGACATGATGGTTTCGGAGGAAGAAAGAGATTTTCTGAGAAGGGTGGCGAGGGATGCGGCCGCCCGCGCGGTGGGGCTGCGAGTGGCGCCTGCGCCTTCGCCTGAGATTCCGGCCGGCAGCGTTCTCCTCTTGCCGGCGCCCGTCTTCGTCACGTGGCGAAAGGACGGGCGGCAGCGAGGGAGGAGCGGGAGCATCGAGGCGAATGCCGCGCTGGCCGCCGCGGTCGAGGAGCATGCGGTCGCGGCGCTCTTGCACGATCCGCGGGTCCCGGCCGCGACGCCGAAAGAGCTCCCGCGCTACACCCCCGAGATCTCCGTCCTCTTCACCTTCGAAGAAATCTTCTCTTCTTCCTCTTCCGGAGCAAATGTTTCTTCTCTTCTCCCGGGCACGCACGGAGTCGTCGCGGAGAAGGGAAAGCGCCGGGGAGTGGTCCTGCCGCAGGACGCGGCAGGCTTCGACTGGGATGCCGCCCGCCTGCTGTCGCAGGCGTGCCTGCGGGCAGGCCTCCCGGAGGAGAGCTGGAAGGCCGCGAGCCCTCCCCGTCTCCTCCGGTTCACCGCCGAGGTGTTCTGAGGGTTCTACTTCTCGATCGAGATGAGCTCGACGTCGAAAACGAGGGTCGCGCCGCCCTTGATCTTCGGCGAGCGGCCCTCGTCGCCGTAAGCGAGGTCGGACGGACAGACGAGACGCGCTTTCCCGCCTTCCTTCATCAGCTGAAGGCCTTGCGTCCAGCAGGGAATGACGCCGTTCAGGGGAAACGTCACCGGCTCTCCGCGGTCGATGGAGCTGTCGAAGACGGTCCCGTCGGTGAGCGTGCCGCGGTAATGGACCTTGACCTTGTCCGTCGCCTTCGGGACGGCTCCCGTGCCGGCCTTCGTCTCCTTGTAAACGAAGCCGCTAGCCTGCTTGACGGCGCCGGGCTCCGCGGCTTCCTTCGCGACGAATGCGGCGCCGGCCTTCTTCTCGCCGGACGCCGACGCGCCGAGGCGGCTCTTCGCGAACTCCTGCAGCTTCGGCCCGTAGACGGCCATGTCGATTTTCGGCGTGCGGCCGAGGACTCCGTCCGTGAGGCCCTCCTGCACGGAGGCCAGCTCGGCGGCGGACAGCTTGAGAGGCCCGAGGTTCTGGCTCATCACGAGTCCGATCGCGTAGAGCGTCTTGGCGTTCTCGCTGGTGGGAGCCGCGCCGGCTGGTCTTGCGCCGGCCGGTTTCGCGGAGGCGGCCTTGGTGGAAGCCGTGGAGGCAGGAGCGGCCTTGGCAGCGTCCTCGGCGAACGCCGGGACGGAGGTGGACAGAAGAAGGACGGAGGCGATCAGTGTTCGCCGCATGGGATGAAATCCTCGCTTTTCGTTTGATGACGGCCCGGGGGGCGCGGCCGAGGGGCGGATTCTATCCCGGAGACGCCTTGCGGCGCGTCAGAATGTGGAGGAGAACTCCCGCCGCGACTGCCGCGTTCAATGACTCGACCCGGCCCAGGAGCGGGACTGTCACGCGGTGGTCGAGGGCCGCCGCGAGCTCGGGCGAGATCCCGTGCCCCTCGGAGCCGATGACGAGGGCGAGAGGGCGGACCCCGGCCAGCGCCTCGGGCGCGACGCCGGCGTGCGCCTCGGCGCCGGCCAGCGCGATTCCGTTCGCGCGAGCCCAGACGACGGCCTCGTGGGCCGCGACGCGCGTGCAGACAGGAAGGCGGAACGCGCTGCCCGCGGAGGCTCGGAGGGCACGCGGGGAGAACGGCGAGGCGCAGCCGGGCGTGAGCAGCGCGGCTGAGACGCCGAAGGCCTCTCCACTTCGGAGGATCGCGCCGACATTGGTGGGGTCCTGGACGTCGTCGAGGAGGAGGAAGAGGGGAGAAGAGGAAGAGGAAGAGAAGGATTTCTTAGAAGGTAATTGGGGAGAAAGAGAAAGAGACGCCAGTGTTTGGTGGGGGGGCGGCGCCAGCGCCACGACGCCGCGGGTCGAAGGAAGGTCGGAGAGCTTCCGAAGCACGCGCGCGCCGACCTCCGTCACCCGCGCTTTCCCTTCCCCTCTTACCCTTCTAAGAAAATCTTCTTCTTCTTCTTTCTCTTCCTTCTCCTCCTCCTCCGAATTCCTCCGAACAAAAAGTTCCTCTATCCGAATTCCCGCGTCGAGAGCGTCCTCGATCATTCGCCTGCCTTCGAGGAGCATCGATTCTCCGCTTGCGGCGGCCTTGACGGCCGCCGCGATGCGCGGATTCGAGGGAGCGTCGATCCGTGTCGTCATGGAGTCCCTCCG
This sequence comes from Acidobacteriota bacterium, assembly GCA_039934255.1. Taxonomy (GTDB): domain Bacteria; phylum Acidobacteriota; class Thermoanaerobaculia; order UBA5066; family UBA5066; genus Fen-183. The sequence goes on from JBDTML010000025.1 coordinate 3,486, forward strand.
GCGGCGGGTTCGAAGTGAAAATCCGTCAGCCTGGCGTTGCCCTCTTCGACTCTCAGGCGGAAGAGGACGCCATCCGCGCCCGGGGACGCCTGGAAAGCGAGCGCGCCGCGTTCACGGCTCGTCAGGGCGAATCTGCGGCTCGGGCCGTTCGTCGTGACGCGAATTCGCGCCTCCGCTTGGTCGCCGGCCTCGGCCGTGACCGCGACGTTCACCGGACCGGCGACGCCGCGAACCGTGAAGAGGTCGCCCGCCACGAGCTTCGCATCGCCCGTGGCCCAGTCGATCTCTCCCTGGCCATCCAGCCACGGGCGGAGGACACCGAGGCCCGGGTCGCCCTCCACGATCGAGACGTTCAGGTAGCGCGCCCGCGAGATCCTGAGGAGGAGCGGGTTCGCGAACGCGAAGTGCCGGATCGGACTCTGGCCGAAAATCGCGTCGTCGGACATCACGATGAGCTCTCCGCGCGTGACGGCCGTGGTCTTGTCCTCGCCGAGCTGCCGGGCTCGCGTCCCGGAGAGGAGATCGGCGTGGTGCATCGCGAGACCGGTCCAGATGACGAGAGGGCGCCCGGCGAGAGCCGGATCGGTTTCGAGCGCCCTGAAAGCTGCAACCGGCGGGCTCGCGTGGCCGGTGACTTCGAGGATCGCCGGCGTGGCCGCGAAGGCGCAAGCTCCGACGAGGCCCGCGCCGAGGAGGACGGCCGGAACCCGGGCGAAGTCGCGGAGACGCTCGAGCGCGGCGGCGCCGAGAGCCGCGGCGAGCGGAAGCAGCACGACCGCGTAGCGTGGGGCGGCTTGCAGCGAGGAGTAGGGAATCGTCAGCACGATGAGGGGGAGAAAGAGCGCCAGCAGAAGCAGCGCCTTTCGGAACGAGAGGGCGAACGCGAGGAGGGCGAGAAGGCCGAAGGCGATCGCAAGGGCATCGAGGCCGAACGGGTCACGAAACCAGCGCGTCCACGTCTCGACTTTCGTGAGATCCGCGCGCGTCAACGAGTCCGTGTCGCGGACGTAGACGGCCTGCGCGACGACCTTGTCGCGGAACGGCTTCCAACCGCCCGAGCCGCGGATCACGGGAACGTACGCGAGGGCCGAAAGGGCGAGACCGAGCCCGAGAGCCGCCACGACGGGACGGAAGCGGCCTCGGCGGAGAAACCCGAAGGCGGCGACGCCGGCGAGGGGGAGGAGGGCCACCGCCGTCTGCGGCCTGATGCCGAAAGCGAGGGCCGCGAGAGCAGCTCCCGCGGCGAGCCACCGCGGGTCGTCTTTCTGAACGGCCCGGACGAGCGCCGCCGACGCGAAGAGAAACGCCGCCGCGGCAGGCGCGTCGGAGAGAGGCCTTCCTCCGTGCAGCCACACGGCCGGGACGAAAGCGTAAAGAGCTCCCCCGAGCGCGCAGGCCGCGAGAGGGAGCTCGAGCGCGGCGAGGAGCGCCGCGAGGCCTACGGGCGCGAGGACGCCGCCCGCGAAGCCCGTCAGCACCGTGGACCGGAACGGCGTTACGCCGAGCGCCGAAACGGCGCGCGCTGCTTCGACGAACAGTGGATAGCCGGGGGCGTGGGGGCGGCCGGCGCGCAGGTCTGGGCCGAGCCGCACGGCGCGGACGAAAAGCACCTCGTCCCACTCCCATGCGTCAGGCGCGAGCGTGAGCACCCGGGCGACGACGAGCAGAACCCAAGCGGCTGCCGCGAGTGCGAGGGGCGGGAGCGACGCTCGACGCTGCAAACGGGGCGAGTCTAGTTCCTTTCTCGGCCGATCGGTTCTGACGAGAGCCGCACGAAGATCCGCGCGAAGCCGCCTTCGCCCGGCGTCTCTCTTACACGGAAGAGGCCCGTCCTATGGTCCCACGTGAGAACGGAGGCCCCCGGGTTGCAGCCGTGCTTAAATCCGGGTCGAATGAAGAGCGAAATCCCGGCGGCCGGCGCCGCTGCCGTCGCGAAGGCGGCGCCTCTCGCTGCCCTCTGGACCTTCCCGTCCATCCTCTTTTCAGCATTTCTCGTCTCATGGGGGGCAGAGGCGGCCCAATTTCTCGTTTCCCAGGGTCTCGCGCTCGCCATGCTTGCGTGGCTCCAGACCCTGCCCGAGTTCGCTGTCGAGGCCGTGATCGCGTGGGAGGCCGGTAAGGATCCGTCGAAGCTCCACCTCGCGATCGCGAACTTCACGGGTTCGATTCGCCTGCTGGTCGGACTGGGCTGGCCGCTGGTCTACTTCGTGGCCGCGTTCTTTGCCCGGCGGACCGGCAAACGGAAGACCTGGATCGCGATCACGTTCGACGACGAGCACGCCATCGAGATCATCGGCCTCCTGCCTCCTCTCGCCTGGTTCACCGTCATCTGGTGGAAGGGTTCGCTGGGCCTTCTCGACGCCGCGATCCTCACTCTCTGCTACGCCGCCTATCTCGCCGCGCTCCTGCGGGTTCCTCCGCGCACGGGCGACGTCGAGGAAATGGAAGACCTGCCCGCCGTTTCGAAGTGGGCGCTCGCTCAGGGGCCCGGGCGCCGGGGTTGGGCCATCGCGGGGATCTTCATCGTGGGGGGCGGGATCCTCCTCGTATCGGCCCACTCCTTCGTCGAGTCGATGCTCGCGATCGCGGTCACCATGGGCGTCTCGCCGTTCGTCTTCGTGCAGTGGGTCGCGCCGTTTCTTTCGGAGTTTCCTGAGAAGCTCTCGGCCTTCAACTGGGCGCGCCAGATCACGAAGGCGCCGATGGCGGTGATGAACCTCGTCTCGTCCACGATCAACCAGTGGTCGATTCTCTCCGCCCTCATCCCGGTCATTTACTCGATCTCGAAGGGCACTCCATCGGCGATCTTCTTCGACGCGCACCAGCGCGAGGAGATATTGCTCACGATCCTCCAGAGCTTTCTCGGCTGGCTCCTGCTCGTGAATCTCGATCTCCGGGCGTTCGAAGCGGGCATCCTGTTCGTATTCTGGTTGGTCCAGTTCGCCCTGCCCTCGACGAGAGGCCTCATGGTCTACGTCTATGCGAGCTGGTGCGCCGTGGAGATCCTCATGATCGTGATCGGAAGACGACAACCCCGCGCCTTCGCGGCCGCGTGGCGCGTCCTGAGGCTCCGTTGAAGTTCGCATCCCGTGCCTCGCGCGTCGCCGGGTCGGCGACTCTCGCGGTCCTGAAAGCCGCCGGCGCGCTGCGCGCCAGGGGTGTCGACGTCGTGGACTTCGGCCCCGGGGAGCCGGACTTCACGACGCCGGCTTTCGTGAAACGGGCCGCGATCGACGCCATCGAGGCCAATTTCACGAAATACACCGACGCGTCCGGCATTCCGGAGCTGCGCGAGGCGATTGCCGCGCGCTACCGGGCGGAATGGAGCGCGCCCTACACGGCCTCGGAGGTGCTCGTGACCGCGGGCGGCAAGCAGGCCCTCCATACGGCGTGTCTCGCGCTCTTCGAGGAGGGAGACGAGGTCCTGATCCCGTCGCCCTACTGGGTGTCTTTTCCGGAGATGGTGACGCTGTCGGGTGCGAAAAGCGTGTTCGTGCCGACGAGCGCGTCCTCCGGCTTTCGCCTCACCGCGGCCGACGTCGCCCGCGCGGCGACGCCCGCGACCCGCGGAATCATCGTGAATACGCCGAACAATCCGACGGGCGCGGTCATGGAGCCCGCGGAAGTCGAGGCCGTCGTCCGGCTGGCGGCTTCGCGCGGGTGGACGGTCCTCTTCGACGAGTGCTACGACCGGTTCGTTTTCGAGGGCCGGCATCTTTCGGCGTCGGCGCTCGCCCGCGAGTGTCCCGAGACGGTTCTCGTGGCCGGAACACTTTCGAAGACCTACGCCATGACCGGCTGGCGCGTCGGGTTCGCGGCGGGGCCCAAGCCCCTCATCGACCTGATGGGCCGCATCGTGGGCCACGCGACGTCGAACGTCTGCTCCGTCACGCAGCAGGCCGCTCTCGCCGCGCTCACGCGCCCCGGCGAGGCCGGGCCCGCGGTGGAGGGCATGTTGAAAGAGTACGCCCGCCGGAGGGAGTACCTGATCCCCGCGCTCAACGCGCTGCCGGGCGTCACGTGCGCGCCGCCGGGGGGAGCCTTCTATGCGTTCCCGGACGTGTCCGCCCATTACGGGCGCGTGCTCGGGGGCGTCCTCGTCACGGGGTCCGAGAGTTTCGCGAAGGCGCTCCTCGAGGCCGTCGCCGTCGCGGTGACACCGGGCGTCGCGTTCGGCGAGGACCGGTGCGTGCGAATCTCGTTCGCGACGTCGCGCGCGCGCATCGAAGAGGGGCTCTCCCGCCTCGCCCGCGTGCTTGCGCCTGGCACACCGGCCGCCTAGCGGTACCGGACGTCACCCGGAGCCTTCGGCGGCGGCGTTTCCTCGACCGCGACGCGGTTGCGCCCGGCCTTCTTGGCCGCATAGAGCGCAGCGTCGGCGCGGGCGACGAGCGACTCGAAGGAGCTGTTCTCGAAAAGACCCTGGTGGACCGCGACACCGGCCGACACGGTAATCGTCCGCGCGATCCGGGGAGGGCCAAGGGCCGCGACGGCGGCGCGAACGCGCTCCAGCGCGGGTAGAGCCGCTTCGACGTCGGCCTCGACGAAGAGAACGATGAACTCCTCGCCCCCGTAGCGGCCGGCCGCGTCGATGCCGCGGACCGTGCGCGCGATGGCGCGCGCCACGGCCGTCAGGGCGGCGTCTCCCGCGGGATGGCCGTAGCGGTCGTTGAAGCTCTTGAAGTGGTCGAGGTCGAGCATCGCGACGGCGAGGCCCCGGCCCGTCCGCCCCGCGCGCGCAAGCTCGGCGCGGGCACGTTCTTCGAAGGCGGCGCGGTTCAGGAGACCGGTGAGCGGGTCGGTCGTCGCGCGCGTGAAGAGGCGCCGCTCCTGCTCGGCCACGCGCGGCAGGAGGAGCGCCGTGAACAGTACGAACCCGACTCCGAGGGGCGGAAGGAGCGGGGTCGCGAGGAAGACGCCCCGCCGCGTGGCGAATTCGGCGGCGCCCGACAGCACGAGCACACTGAAGGCCGCGAAGAGGAAGGCGCGTGTTCCCCGGGCGCCGCGCGCGAGGACGGCCAGGAACGCCGCGGCCACGAGCGGAAGGCCCGCGCCGAGAGCGGCCTCGACGCGGGGACGCACCGCGTCGTCGAAGAGGAGAGGAGTCGCGAGCAGCGTCGCGACCCCGAGCGCGAGAACCGTGTACAGCGCGAGCCCGCGCCGGCCGCGCGCGATCCCGAGGAGCGTGATCGCAAGAATCCCGAAGGAGGCCGCAGTCAGGGAGAAGAGGAGCGATGCGAGTTGCGCCTGGGATATCCACAAGGCAATCCAAGGATGCCACGACTGATGCGGCCCGAGGTATTGATTCAATAATGTGTCTGGGATAGAGTCAACGGCTCGAGGCTTCGTTCCTTTGGCGGGGGCGGGGTTCGAGCATTTCGGGGGAGGGTAGTTTGAGAAGAACCTTCAGGGGCAAGGACCGTCGGATGCCGACCGTCCTGAAGACCGCGGGCTTCGCGGCGATTGCGCTCGGACTCCTCCTCGGATTCGTGGAGCGCTCCAATCTGGCACGCGCCCAGAGTGGGTCTTTCCGAGCGATCTCCGGGGAATATCCGCAGGAGGTGCCGCGACGCGTCGTTCGCGTCCGCTCGCGAAACCCGTACGTCCAGTCGCCCGCGAACTGTAACGAGACATCCCTGAAGGTCATTGTGAACCAGAGCCCGAACGGCTTCGTCGTGAACGGATCGAACGAAACCTACACGATCACGATTTCGAACGTGAGCAGCAACCCGCCGTCGACCCTCGCGTGCGACGCCGACGCGATCAACATCACGTTCTACTGTCCGAAGGCGGACGGGACGCCGGACCTGGCGAACCCGAACACGGTCGCGTCGGGCTTTTCGCAGCCATCCGAGACCTCGAACACGTTTACGTCGATCGTATGCCCGATCAACGTGAACACCGGCGTCATGACCGCGACGGCCAAGGTGGACTTCAGCGGCACCGTGCACACGGCGCCGCTGTTCGACGACTCGGTTTCCGGCAGCAAGACGATCACGGTCGCGATTCTCGCTCCGACGGCCACCCCGACCATTACGCCGACGTCGACGCCCACGTCGACGTTCACCGCCACGCCCACCATAACGCCCACGTCGACTCCGTCGGACACGCCCACCGTGACGCCAACACCCACCCTTACGCCAACACCCACCCTTACGCCGACACCCACACAGACGCCGACAGACACTCCGACGCCGACCATCACCCCGACGCCGACGCAGACGTCGACGAATACGCCGACGGCGACACCGTCCGTGACTCCTCCACCCCCGACGCCGACGAATACGCCGACGGATACGCCGACGCCGACCGTCACCCAGACCCCCACCCGGACGCCGACGAATACGCCGACGGCGACACCGTCCGTGACACCACCGCCACCGACGCCGACGGATACGCCGACGAACACGCCGACGCCGACGCCCACTTTGACGCCGACGCAGACCCCAACGGGAACTCTGACGGCGACGAATACCCCGACCGTCACGCCGACTCTGACGCCCACGGGTACGGCGACGAATACCCCGACCGTCACGCCGACGTCGACACAGGTGTCGACCACGACGCCGACATCCACGCCTACCGCTACCTCCACAGTGACTCAGACGACGACGCCCGCTGTGACTTCGACCTTTACGCCAATTGGCGGTGGCGGCGGGGGTTCGAAAGACGTTCCCGCGCTGTCTCCCCTGATGCTCGTCCTGCTGGGCGTCGCACTCGCGGGAGCCGGGCTTCTCTCCTCGAGACAGAGCTAGCGCGCGGGCGAGGAGGAGCCGAAAAAGTTCACGAGGAGGTGCTTCTGGACCTTGCCGAGCGCATTGCGCGGCAGGTCCGGGACCGCGCGAACCTCGCGCGGCTTCTTGAAGTCGGCGAGATGCTCGGCCGCGAACGCGGCGACGGCAGCGCATACGGGCTCTGACCCGCCGGACGGCGCCGCGTCCCTGAGCACGATGGCCGCGGCGACGCGCTGGCCCCAGACGCGGTCGGGGAGTCCGACGACCGCGGCGTCCTTCACGGCCGGATGTCGGCGAAGGACGTCCTCGATCTCGCGCGCCGAGATCTTGAAGCCCCCGCTCTTGATGATGTCGACGGAGCTGCGCCCCACGATCGTCACGTAACCGTCGGCATCGCGCCGCGCCACGTCGCCCGTCAGGAACCAGCCGTCCCGGAACGCGGCCGCGGTTTCTCCGGGTCGCTCCCAGTAGCCGCTCATGAGACCGCTGCCCTTGACCTGAATCTCGCCGAGCTCTCCCACGGCAGGCTCGCGCCCCTCGTCGTCCACGAGGCGAACCTGACAGCCGGGAACCGGAAACCCCACGGTTCCAGGGCGCCGTTCGCCGTCATAGGGATTCGAAAGCGTGAAGAGCGTCTCGCTCATGCCATAGCGCTCCAGGATCGCGTGCCCGGTCTTCTCGCGGAAGGCGACGAAGTCGGGCGCCGGAAGGGGCGCGCTGCCCGCCGTGAAGAGCCGTGCCTTCCGGAGAGCGGCGCCGCTCTCGGGGTGGGCCTCGAGATGTTCCAGGAGCCGGACGTACATCGTGGGCACGCCCATGAAGGCCGTGGCTCCCTCGCGTGCAAAGGCCTCGATGACGCGGGCCGCGTCGAAGCGCTCCTCGAGGAGGAGCGTGAAGCCGGTCCGAAGCGCGCCCGTGACGCCGAGGCAGAGCCCGTGCACGTGGAAGAGGGGCAGGGCAAGCACGAGCCGGTCCGTCTCCGTGAATTGCCAGAGATCCATCATGGCGCGGGTGTTCTCTTCGATCGCGCGATACGAGAGCGCCACGCCCTTGCTTTTCCCGGTCGTGCCCGAGGTGTAGATCAGCAGCGCGACGTCGTCGTCGGCGGGGGGGTCGGAGGGGACTATTTGCTTCGGAGAAGAGAAGATTTGCTTAGAAGGGGAATACGAAGAAAGAGAAGAAGAGTTCTGAGAAGGGGAATCAGGAGAAGAAGAAGGGAAGACCTCGGCCAGCGAGATGACGTGTCGCAGCTGCGGCGGTCTCTCGTTTCTCAGAATCTCCTCGAGGACTCCGTTGCATTCGTCGCCCGCCCGCCCCGTGAGCACCGCGACCGCGCCCGAGTCCTCGAGGATGTGGCGGGCCTCGGCGGCCCTGTACCGCGTGTTGATCGGCACGTGAATGACGCCTGCCTCGAGGTGGCCCACGAGCGCCGCGACGATCTCCGGGCACGTCTCCGCGAACGCGGCCACGCGGTCGCCCCGCCTGACGCCCAGCGCGCGCAACGAAGCGAGGTATTGGCTCGACATCCGCTGTATTTCTTCGAATGAGTAAGACCGTCCCGTCCACACGACCGCTGGATGCGCCGCGCGGGTGCGCAGGGATGCCAGAAGACGCGACGCGGCAGCGTGCTGCTCCAAGGCCTCTTCCTATTCACCTTCCAAGAAAATCTTCATCCGAATTCCTCCGAAGCAAAATCTTCTTCCGAATCAGACCGACTCGTAGCCCAGGTACCCGTCCCGCACCCGGCGGTCGACGAGGAGCTCGGCGGCGGTGCCCGTGAGCGTGACGCGGCCCGTCTCGAGGACGTAGGCGCGGTCGGCGAGCGCGAGAGCGTGCGGGACGTTCTGTTCCACGAGGACGATCGTCACGCCGCGCGCCCGGATCGCCCGGAGCGACGCGAAGACTTCCCGGACGAGGAGCGGGGAGAGCCCGAGGGCCGGCTCGTCCAGGAGGAGGAGTCGCGGCTGCGCCATCAGGCCGCGTCCGATCGCACACATCTGCTGCTCGCCGCCCGAGAGCGTCCCCGCCTTCTGCGCGACCCGCCGTTCGAGAATGGGGAACATCGTGAAGATCTCCTCGAGAATCGCG
>JBDTML010000026.1:0-2900 GCA_039934255.1 Acidobacteriota bacterium
GCCTCGCGTTCATGCCCGACGAGCCGCGCCTCTTCGAGTACCTGACCGTCGAGGACCACCTCGCCTTCACCGCGCGGATGTACGGCGTTCCGGACGGGGGGGCTCGCGCACGCGTCCTTCTCGACGAGCTGGAGCTGGCGGGCAAGGAGCGCGCGCTGCCGGCCGAGCTCTCCCGCGGGATGAAGCAGAAGCTCGTCGTGGCGTGCGGGCTCCTTCACGATCCGGAGGTTCTCGTCTTCGACGAGCCCCTGACGGGAATCGACCCCGGCGGCATCCGGAAGATGAAGCAGACGATCGTCCGCCGCGCGGCCGCGGGCGCCGCCGTCATCGTGTCGTCGCATCTGCTGCCGCTCGTCGAGGAGATCTGCGGGCGCGTCCTCGTCCTCTCACGCGGGAAGGCCGTGCTCGCCGGCACGCTCGACGAGATCCGCGCGGGCGCCGGCGGCGACGCGTCGCTCGAAGAGATCTTCCTGCGCGTCACGGGCGGCGCGTGAACACGCCTTCCGCGCCGCTCTCCCTCGCGCTGTTCGCTGGCCGACGGATGCTTCGGAACGCCTCGCGAAGGAAGTTCGGACGGCTGCGCGAGCCGCGCTACATGGTCGGATTCCTCATCGGTGCCGCCTATTTCGCAATGCTCTTCACGCGGCCCGGAAGCCGGACCGCCCGCACACCGGGGACTCTGCGGTTGCCCGCCGAGGGGGGCGACCTTCTCCTCCTGGCGGGAGCGGCCGCGCTGGCGGTCGTCACGCTCCTCATGTGGCTCTTCCGCAAGGGCCAGCCGGCGCTCGGGCTGTCGGAGGCCGAGATTCAGTTCCTCTTCCCCGCCCCCGTCCCTCGCAAGGCTCTCCTCCACTACGCTCTCCTGAAGGCGCAGCTCCCCGTGCTCTTCAGCGCTCTGATCATCACCGTCGTGTCGGGCCGCCGCGGGGGCGGCACGGCGATTCTGACGGGCGCCGGGCTCTGGCTGTTCCTGACCGCGACCCACTTCCACAACCTCGCCCTCGCTTTCACGAAGGCGCGGTGGGAAGAGCTCGGGGCGACGGCGCGCCGCGCGACGAAGGCTGTCGCGTTCGCCGTCGAGGCGGGAGCGCTCACCATGCTCCTCGTGAGCCTCGGGAGGGGCCTCCTCGCGGGGGCGTCGGGCATCAAGGGCGGATCGATCGCGTCCATCGGCGGGTTCGCGGAAGCACTCCGGAGCGGACCCTTCGGCGCCGTTCCGTTCGCGTTTCTCGCTCCGTTCCGCTGGATCGTCGCTCCGATCTTCGCCGCGAGCGCGCAGGCTTTCTGGCACGCGCTCCCTCCGGCCCTGCTTCTCCTCGCCGTGCTCTACGCGTGGGTCGCCTGGACGGCTATTCGATTCGAAGAAGCGACCCTCGCCCAGGCCTCTCGGCGCGCCGAATTGCGCTCCCGTCGCGCGGCAGGCCGCATCGAGGCCCTTCCCTCCGCGAAGCGCCGCGGATCCGTGCCGTTCACCCTCGCGCCCCGGGGCCGGCCCGAGATCGCCATCGTGTGGAAGAACCTCATCGCCTGGAAGCGCACGAGCCTCGCCCGCCAGGCCTTCGTCGTCGCGGCTCTCACCGCCGCGTTCTTCGCGGCGTCCGCCTCCCTGCGGGGATCCACCGCCGACGTCGCCGCCGCAGGGGGAAGCGCGACCTGTCTCGGCGTGACGGCCGTCCTCGCCCTCGCGACACCGCTCGTCTTCCGGATCGACCTGCGCGGGGATCTCGAATACGCCGCCGTTCTCAGAACCTGGCCTCTCCCGGCCGCGCGTCTCGTCCTCGCCGAGCTGGGCGCGCCGGCCCTCGTCGCGGTCCTGTACAGCTGGGGCGGTATCGCGATCGCCCTCGCGATCGCGTCGGGTCGCACGGCGCGCGCCGCGTTTCTGGGGACGCCCATGGCGGAACCGCTGTCCTCATTCCAGCGGCTCGGCGTGCTCGTGCCCGTTGCCCTGACGGTGGCCATCTTCCTGCCCAGCCTCGTCGCCCTCACGCTGGTGATCCAGAACGCGACCGTCCTGGCTCTTCCGGCCTGGTTCCCGGCGGGCCGCAAACGCGCCGTCGGCCTCGAGCAGTCGGGCCTTCGCATGCTCTCGTTCATCGGCACGTCCGTCGTGCTCGTCCTCGCCCTCGTCCCGGCGGCGCTCCTCGCCGCCCCTCTCGTCGTCTTCACCTTCGGGTTCCTCGGCTTCTGGTCCCTGCCCATCGCCGCCGTTCTCGCGGCCCTTCCGGTCCTCGCGGAGGCCGCCGGGGGGGTCCTCCTCCTGGCCCGGCTGTTCGAGCGATTCAATCCGGCCCGGGACCTCGGCTCCTGAGAAATCGTTTTCTGACAGAATACGCGGCCATGCCTAGTCCGTTGTCTCTGCCCGTGCGAGATGCCCTCGAGCTCATCGCGGAATCGAAGGCCCCCGCATACGGGATGGACCGCCACGACCGGATCGTCTACTGGAACGAGGGGGCCGAGAAGGCGCTGGGCTGGTCCTCCGACGAAGTCCTCGGAAAGATGTGTTACGACGTTCTCGCGGGGCGAGACGTCTTCGGCAACCTCTACTGCACGAAGGACTGCCCCGTCGTCATGTCGGCCATCGCGGGGGACGACGTGCGGCCCTACCTCCTCGACGTGAAGAAGAAGGGGTCGGCCACCGTGAAGCTCATCGTCCGCGCCGTGCCGCTGCCCGCCGCGGGTCCCACGTTCGCGGTGCTCATGCACTTCCTCGAGACCGAGGGGCCGGCTCTCGAGAACCTCATCGCCGCGCTGCGCGCGGCCGTACGCGAGCCGGACGGCCTCCCTCCCGTCGATCCTCCGATTTCCGTCTCCCCTCTCAGCGGGCGCGAGAGGGAGATCGTGATGCTGCTTTCGAACGGCTACGCGGCGCTCAACATCGCGGCGAAGCTGAACCTCTC
>JBDTML010000027.1:0-2759 GCA_039934255.1 Acidobacteriota bacterium
TGGTCATCCAGGACGGCAAGATCCTCAACGCTCGCATGACGAATTACGTCGTGCCCACGAGCCTCGACGCGCCCCGCTTCACGACGATTCTCGTGGAGGATCCTTATTCGAAGGGGCCGGGCGGCGGTGCGAAGGGCATCGGAGAGGCGCCGATGGACGGTGGGGCGCCCGCGATTGCCGCCGCGATCGAGCACGCGACCGGAATCGTCCGCGACGACCTGCCCCTCCTCCCGGAAGACCTCTTCGCGGCGGGGAGGACACACCCGTGAGAATGACGTTCGTCGTGAACGGGCGCTCCCGCACGCTCGATGCGCCTCCTCTCGCGCGTCTCCTCGACATTCTCCGGGGCCCTCTCGGCCTCACGGGTACGAAAGAGGGTTGCGGCGAGGGCGAGTGCGGCTCGTGCACCGTGCTCCTCGACGGCGTTCCCGTGAACGCGTGCCTCGTCGTGGCGGGCCAGTGCGACGGGCGGAAGATCCTCACCGTCGAAGGGCTCGCCTCGAAGGACGCTCTTTCCGACCTGCAGGAGGCATTCGTCAAGGAGGGCGGCGCGCAGTGCGGCATCTGCACGCCCGGCATCCTCATGGCCGCGCACGCGCTCCTCGCGGCGAACCCGCAACCCGGCGAGGGCGAGATCCGCGAGTCGATCGCGGGCAACATCTGCCGCTGCACGGGCTACCAGCGCATCGTCGAGTCGATCCGGAACGCCGCGAAGGAGCAGGCCACGCGTGAACCCGGCTGAGCTCGCGCTCTATCCGTTCGAGCGGCCCGGGACTCTCGCCGAGCTGTGCCGGACGCTCTCGGCGCGCGCCGGCCGCAGGGAGAAGACCGTGCTCCTCGCCGGGGGAACGGACTGGATCGTGGAGCGCCGCCTCGCCCCGCCCGAGGACCCGAACGACCTGCCGCTCGTCCTCGACGTGTCGCGCCTTCCCGAGATGCGCGGCATCACCGTCGCGAAGGAAGTCGCCACGATCGGTGCGGCGGCCACGTTCCTCGAGATCAAGGGGCACGCCGTGCTGTCGAGGCGGGCGCCGGTCCTCACGGCCATGGCGCGCGAGGTGGGAGCCGTCCAGATCCAGGCGCGCGGCACGCTGGGCGGCAACCTCGCGGGCGCGTCTCCCGCGGCCGACGGGGCGGCGGCGCTCATGGCCCTCGATGCGGACGTGGTCCTCGCGAGCATTCACGGCGAGCGTCGCGTGCCCTTGACGCAGTTCTTCACGGCCTATCGGACGACGCGGAGGGCCGAAGACGAGGTGATCGTGCGCGTGGAGTTCACGCTCCCGCGGACGGGCGCCCACCAGGTCTGGAGAAAGGTGGGCACCCGCGCCGCCCAGGCGATTTCCAAGGTCGCGCTCGCCGCCGTCGCCGAGGTCGAGCGAGGCCGCGGCGTCCGCTCCGGTTTCGGCATGGCCTCGGTCGCGCCCGTGACGGTCTCGCTGCCGTCCGTGCGGGCGCTCGGCCTCGCCCCCAGCCTTGCCTCGGTCTCGGACGAAGAGCTCGACGCCGCGACACGCCGCGACATCGCCCCCATCGACGACCTCCGTTCGACGGCCGCCTACCGGGCGCACGTCGCCTCCGCGCTCGTGAAAGGCTTCTTTCGCGAGCTTCGGGTCGCCGCCGGCTCCTGAACCTTCCCGTGGGCGCGCGGCGCCGCGGCCCTATGATCGGGTCACCCGGGGAGGTCATCGATGCGCGAGGTCATTCAGCACGAGCCCGGCACGTTCTGCTGGCCCGAGCTCGCCACGACGGACGCCGACTCGGCAAAGGCGTTGTACGGCGCCCTCTTCGACTGGACCTTCGACGACGAGTCACCCGAGCCAGGCACCACGTACACGACCGTACGGCGCGCCGGCAGGGACGTCGCCGCGCTCCACGTCCTGCAGCAGTCTCACCGGCAGCGCGGCAGCGTCGCCCACTGGAACTCCTATGCGGCGGTGAAGAACGCGGACGAGAGCGCGCTCCGCGTGAAGGTCCTCGGGGGAACGATCTTCGGCGCGCCTTCAGACGTCGGTCCGAAAGGGCGCATGGCGATCGTGAAGGACCCGCAGGGGGCGACGCTGTGCCTCTGGGAGGCTCGGGCTCACCCCGGGGCGCAGGTCGTCGGTGAGATCGGTACGCTCTGCTGGACCGAGCTCGCCACGACGGACCTCGACGCGGCGGGGCACTTCTACGCGAGCCTCTTCGGCTGGGCGATCAAGAAACAGGAGACGGGCCCTCAAGCGTACACCGAGCTTTGGCTGGGGCCGCGCCCCGCGGGAGGGATGACGACGATTGCGAGAGAGCAGGGCGCGACCGAACCCGCGTGGAGCGTGTACTTCAGGGTCGCCGACTGCGACACCGCCGTCGCGAAGGCCGAGACGCTCGGAGCGCGCGTTCTCCGGAAACCAGAGGACATCGCGAAGGTGGGGCGTTACGCCTTTCTCGCCGATCGCGAAGGCGCGGCGTTCGCCGTCATCGCGCTCGCACCCTGAGGAATCCCGGACGGATCAGAGGTAGCTCGTCCAGGCCGCGCGACTCCTGTTCTTGAAGGCTCCGTAGCGGACACAGGGGACGTACAGCGCGGCGACGACGGCGATCCAGAGCGCGTAGACGGCCGGAAGAGCGACACCGAAGCCGGGCGGCGCCGGGACGATGAAATTCGGCGCCTGGAACGCGGCCCAGTGGACGAGCGGCCCGCCGAAACCGCCCCCCTGCACGGCGGCCACGCCGACCGCGAGGAGGTGGATGACCGGCAGGTGCGCGACGTAGAAGAACATCGG
>JBDTML010000028.1:0-16654 GCA_039934255.1 Acidobacteriota bacterium
CGTCCAGCGTGAGGATGGGCGTTGCCATCGTCAGCGAGCCCAGGAGGAGCGCCCCCTCTCGAAGCTTTTCCTCAGTGAGGGGCGCGGAGCCGGACGACCCCCCGAAGAACGCCGCCGCGGTGACACTCGGGAGGACGCCCTTCGGAGAGAGGACGGGCGCTCCCCCGTTCCAGGCGGCGAGGCCCGTCGTTGTGCCTTCGAGGTAATGCCCGTCCCGTGCGCGCAAAAGGCCCTCGTCGCCTCCGAGCTTCTTCGCGAGGCGGCCGCCCTGAATCGCGGCGAAGTAGCTCGTGGACTTGACGCCCGGCGTGTCGCGCTGGAGGTCCAGAGGAAGGGAGACGGCGTGCGAGCCCTTGCGGCGCGCGAGGCGGCTCTCGGGAATCGGAAGGAGATGAGCCTCGAGGCGGAAAGAAGCCTCGTCGTCGAGGTCGTCACCAACCGCGAACCACGTGAGGCGAAGGGCGCGCTGCTCTTCCGGTCCCGCCGCGGGCGACGCGTCGAGAACCGCCCGCGCGGCGGCGTTCAGGCGCTCACGCGAAGGCTTCGGAAGCTCGAGTTCAGAAAGGATTCCACTCATCCGGTCCAGGTGCGGTTCCCAAAGGACCGCCCGCCGGCCCACGAGGAGCGCCGTCTCGAAAAAGCCGAAGCCGCGCTGGACAGCGGGAGAGAGGAACGGGACGGGAGCGTATTCAACGGCCATCATTCACCTTTCCTCCGGCGCACGCGGCGAGTGCGGCCATCGCCGCGCCGAATTCCCGCGACTTCGATTCCATCTCGCGCCACTCGGCGTCCGGCCGGGAGTCCCACACGATTCCGCTGCCCGCGTGGTAATCGACTTTATCGCGCCCGACGAGCGCCGTGCGAATCGCCACGTTCAAGACGGCCCGGCCGTCGCCGCGAACGAACCCCGCCGCGCCGCAATAGGCGCCGCGCGCGACGGGCTCGAGACCATGGATGAAGCGAAGAGCCGCCCGCTTCGGCGCGCCCGTGATCGAGCCGCCAGGCAGCGTCGCGCGAAGGACGTCGGCGAGCCCCGTGCTGGGGCGGAGTCGAGCCTGCACGGCGGACTCGAGGTGGTGGAGATGGCGGAACGATCGCAGCGCCCGAAGCGCTGTCGTTTCGACGCGTCCCGGTTCCGCGACCTTCCCCAGGTCGTTCCTCAGGAGGTCCACGATCATCACGTTCTCGGCGGCGTCTTTCGCGGAGGCGAGGAGCTCCGCGCGGCGCCGTGCGTCCTCTTCTTCGTCGGGTGCGCGTGCGATCGTGCCCTTGATCGGCTTCGTGACGACGCGTCGCGCGGCGAGATCGACGTCGAGAAACAGCTCCGGCGAGTTCGAAACAACCGCCCAGTCGCTTCCGGCCAACGTCACCGCATAGGGAACGGGGTTGTCGGCGTAGAGAGCGTCGGCGAGGGAGAAGGGATCTACGTCTCCCGGGAAGCGTGAGCGGCTCGAGAGGTTCACCTGATAGACGTCGCCCCGGGCGATCCCGTCCCTGATGCTCCCTACCGCGATCGACCACTCGTTCGAAGAGAGCGACCGCTGCGCGGTCGCCGGTTCCTTGAAGGTGAAGAGAGGAAGAGACGAAGCGGCCGGTGTGGTCGGCGCGGGGCCCGAGGGGGCGGCCTGCCGGGTATCGAAAACGGAGAATTCTGCGAAAGGAAGAAATTCATGCGGGCGCGCGAACGCCGCCGACCCTTCGAGGAAGACGCCCGCCTCGTAGGAGACGAAACCCGCGGCCAGGAGGGTCGGGTTGCCCGAGGCGGCGATCTCGTCGAGGGCCGCGAGAACGGCGGGCAGCTGCTCGGGCGAATCGGCGCGCAGCGTCCTCTCTTCACCTTCCAGGAAAATCTTCTCTTCGTTCTTTCTAGAACGATTCTCCTCCGTCCTTCTTTCATTCCCTCCCAGCCCCCACCCGGACCCCTCGAACGACACTCTCATTGGATTCGTCTAGTCTAGGGTCATCGTGACCGAGCCACACGCCGCCGTCGAGACGTCCATCCAGGTGCGCTACGCGGAGACCGACGCCCAGCGCGTCGTCTACCACGGCAACTACGTCATCTGGTTCGAGGTCGCGCGCACGACGTACTGCGAACGCGCCGGGTACCCCTATCCGCGGATGGAGGCCGAGGGCTCCTTCATCACCGTCACCGAGGTGCGCGTGCGGTACCGCCGCTCGGTGCGCTACGGCGACACGGTCGTGGTGCGGGCCCGGATGACGGCCCTGAAGAGCCGCGGCTGCACCTTCGCGTACGAGGTCGTCCTGCCGGACGGCCATCTCGCGGCCGAGGGCGAAACGCAGCATCTCTTCCTCGACGGCTCCGGAAAGCCACGCACCGTTCCCGAGGCGATCGCGGACGCGTTTCGATCTTTCGGAGGACTGTCCGCCTAGCCGCCGTTCGGGACTTTTCTCGCGAGCGCGCGCTGGACGAGAGCCGGAACGAGGCCCGTCACGTCTCCCCCGAGCTGGTGTACCTGCTTGACGAGGCGGCTCGAGGTGTAGGACAGCTCCTCCTTGGGCGTGAGGAACAGCGTTTCGATCTCCGGGCCGAGGCGGCGGTTCATGAGGGCCATCTGGAACTCGTGCTCGAAGTCCGACACGACACGCAGACCGCGCACGACGATGCGGGCCTTTTCCTTCCGCATGAACTTCACGAGGAGCCCCTTGAAGGATTTCACCTCGACCTTCCGCTCGCGCCGGAAGATCGCGCGAATCATGCGGAGCCGCTCGTCCACGGTGAAGAGCGGGGATTTGTCCGTGTTGATCAGGACCGCGATCAGAACCCGGTCGAAGAGGTGACAGCCTCTGCGGATCAGGTCGACATGGCCGTTCGTCATGGGATCGAACGTGCCCGGATAGACGGCGGTGCGCTTCACGCGAGACGGGATTGTACGTCCCCGCGCCTTCCGAGGAACGCATCGCCAAGCCGGCGCGCCGAAAAGACGAGGAGGAAAAGCGCGATGCCTGGAGGAAGGACGCACCACCAGGCTCCCGGCAGTAGGTTGCGCGCCTCTGCCAGCGCGCGCCCCCAGGAGGCGGCGGGCGGAGGCGCCCCCAGCCCGAGAAACGACAACCCCGCCTCGGTCAGCACGGCCGACCCGAGGACGTACGGCAGCGTCGCGATCGCCGGCGGGAGCGCGTGCGGAAGCACGTGCACGAACAGGAGTCTCGCGTCCGAAGCGCCCGAAGCGCGGGCTGCGTCAACGAAAGGTTCATTTCGGAGGCGCTGCGTGCCGGCGCGAACGAGGCGCGCCGCGTCCGTCCAGCCCGTCAGCGCGATCAGGAGCGCCGCGACGAGGAACGACGGCCTCAGGAACGCCGCGCCCGCGATGACGAGAACGAGGGCCGGGAGCGCCTGGACGATCTGCAACACGAGGAGGACGGCTCGATCCGTGCGGCCGCCCGCCCAGCCCGCCAGAGTTCCGAGCGCTGCCCCGAGTCCCAGCGCCAGCGCGGAGGCGAGGAGGCCCGCCGCAAAGGAGAGCCGCGCCCCGTGGAGAACCCGCGCGAGGACGTCGCGGCCGAGCTCGTCCGTGCCGAGGAGGTGCCGCCTCCCGGGCGGCGCGAGGCGCACGTCGAGATCGACGCCGTCGGGGTCGAAAGGCACCGGAGCCCTGAGGATTGTCTCCCCCGCGCGGCCGGTAATCCACGGCTTCTCGCGCGCGACGAGCGGAGCCAGGAGGGCGAGCAGCGGAAAAAGCGCGAAGGCGATCCCCGCGCGGCGGAGCGCGGCCCGGGCTCCCGTCACGGGGCGACTCCACCCGGCAGGGCCTCGTCCGCATACGCCGTGCGAGGGTCGAGCGCGGCCGTAACGAGGTCCGCCGCCAGCGATGCGGCGACGACGACGACGGCCGAGAGAAGCGTGAGGGCGAGCACCGTCGGCAGGTCGCGAGCGAACACCGCTTCCGCGAGGAGACCGCCGGCCCCTGGAAGCGAGAAGACGCGCTCCACGAGGATGGAGCCGGACACGACGGCCGGCACGAGCGCCGCCCCCATCGCGGCGAACGAAGCAGCCGACCGGCGGAGGGCGCGCCCGATCTCAGCGGGCGGTCCCTCGCCCCGGGCCCGACCCGCGATCGCGGCCGGGTCCGCAAGAGCTGCCGCGACGCAAACTCTCACGAAGCGAGCCACGAGGGCGAGCGACGCGAGCGTGAGAGTCACGACGGGCAGCACGAAACCGCGGATTCCGGTTTCCGCGTCGGCAAAAAGAGGTGTGACGCGCAGCCATCCGGAAAAGACGAGGAGAAGAAGGAGGCCGAGGACGAACGTCGGCATCGAGAAGAGCGCATCGCACACGAACCCGGAGAGCCGGTCCAGCCGCCCTCCGGGCCGCCGGGCCGCCGCGACCCCCAGGGGGACGCCGACGAGGCACGCCAGGAGGAGAGCGGCGACGTTCAAGGCGAGCGTCGTGGGGAGCGCCCGGGCCACGCGAGCCGCCACGGGCTGGCCGTCCACGAGGGAACGGCCGAAGTCGAGACGCAGCGCGCGAAAGGTCCACGTCACGAAGCGTTCGGCTACCGGCCGGTCCAGGCCATAGAGATGCCGAAACGCCGCGAGCGCCTCGGGCGAAACCGGGACGGCGCGGTTCCCGCCGGCCCGGGCCGCCAGGGAGGCCGCGTCGCCGGGAGCGGCCGTGACGAGGCCGAACACGAGCGCGAGGACGCCGAACAGCGTCAGGAGGGCCGAGGCCACCCGCCGCACCAAGAATAGGACCATGCGGAGATGTTACGTGGCCGCGCGCCGTTTCAGGAGATAGTGCGAGACGAACCACTCGTTGCCGCCGCGAAACGCGAAGAGCTCGGCGCAGGCCATGAAGAAGACGCGCCAGGCCTCGACGCGCGCCTTCCCGTCCGCCGGGCCGAACACGGCGAGCGCCTCCGCGCGCCGCGCGTCGAGGTTCTCGAGCCAAGCTTCGGCGGTCCGCGCGTAGTGCGTGCCGCTCACGCGCCAGTGCTCCTCCACCGTGACGTCGCCGGCGAAACAGAAGATGAGGCGGTCGGACGGCATGAGGCCGCCCGTGAAGAAATTGCGGGCCATCCAGTCGGCCCCGCTGTCCGCGACGAACGGGTACGACGCATCCCGGTGAGAGAAGACGTGGAGGAAGAGCCGCGCCTCGGGACGCATCCACGCCGCAATGCGGGCGAGGAGGGCTTCCCAGTTGCGCATGTGCTCGAACATTTCCACCGAGACAACGCGGTCGAAGGTGGCCTGCGGGTCGAACACGTTCATGTCGGCCGTCACGATCCTGATGTTCGTGAGGCCGAGGCGGCGCGCCTCCTTCTCGACGTGGGCGCGCTGGTCCCGGGAGTTGGAGACGCCGAGAATCCGCGAGTTCGGATACCGCCCGGCCATAAAGAGCGACAGCGAGCCCCAGCCGCAACCCAGTTCGAGAATGTCCTGGCCGTCCTCGAGGCGCGCGCGGCGGCAGGTGAGATCGAGCATGGCCTCTTCGGCGGCGTCCAGCCCCCTGACATCCGCGGGGAAAAGCGCGCTCGAGTACTTGAGGCGCTTCCCGAGCGCGAGGCGGAAGAACGCGGGCGGGACTTCGTAGTGCTGGTCGTTTGCCGCGCGCGTCTCGAGGGCGATCGGAGCCTGCCGCATCGCGTCGACGAAGGCGGCGTGCCGCACCTGCACCGCCTCCGCATCACCGGTCTGCTCTTCGGCGAGGCGGTCGGCGCAGAGCCGGCGGATGGCCGCTCGCACGAGGAAGTCCGGCACGAGGCCCGAGGCGACGAGGCGGTCGACGTTCATGCCCGTTTCATCTCGTCACGCCGTCACCGCGCCGGGCCTGGGTCCGGCTTTGGGAACCACGGGACGAACGCGCTCGTCGTGCGCTGATAGCGGCGGTATTCCTCGCCGCGCGACCTCAGGGCCTGCTCCTCCGTGGCCGGGATGCCGGTCACGCGAAGCAGAAAGAACAGCATGAGCGAAGGGCAGAGGACGGCGGCGACACCCCACGGCGAGCCGAGCGCGAAGACGAGCCACGCCATCCAGACGAGCCACTCGAAGAAGTAGTTCGGATGGCGCGAATACCGCCAGAGTCCGGCGTCGCAGGTCTTGCCGCGGCTTGCAGGATCCTTCTTGAACGCCACGAGCTGCCTGTCCGCGAGGCTCTCCCCCGCGAGGGAGAAGAGCCACAGCACGGCACCGGCGGCCTCCCAGACCGAGAAGTGCGGCTGGGGATTGAGAACCGCGAGCAGCATCGGCAGGCTCAGGAAGACGTCCAGCAGGCCCTGGAAGAGGAAAAAGAAGAGGAACCGGCGGGGAACATTCGCGCCCTCTCGCGCCCACTCCGCCCGGAGCGCCTGATAGCGCCCTTCCTCGGGCTTGCCGTGCATGCGCCTCGCGAGGTGGACGGCGAGCCGCACGGACCAGATGAGCCCCATCGCGGCCACGGCCGCGCGGCGCGGCTGCCAGCCAGAACCGAGGGACGCATAGAGGATCGAGACGAGTCCGATGCCCGCCGCCCATCCCGGGTCCACGATTCCGGCGTCGTTCAGCCGGAAATGCCACGCCCAGAGCGCCGTCATCATCGTGAGGGTGAGCGCGGTGGCGAGGAGCGCGAGGTGAAGGGCTTCAGGCAGCAAGGCGCAGATTCCTCCGGACGAGGAGCTCCGACATCCCCTCGCCGGGCCCGAGGCGCCCCAGCTCGCGGAGGACGTAGAACGCCATGGCGATGTTTCCGAGCAGCATGACAAGGACGAACCAGAGAACGCGCGCTCCGCCGCGCGTCTCCTTCCAGCAGACCCACGCGAAAAACGTGAGAAATCCGCAGTACGCGTCGAAGAGAGTGGCGATCGCCCACGGGCCCCGGAGGTCGGGTCCGGCGTTCCAGATCGCCACGCGCGACGATGCCCAGCCGGTGACGGCGAGCATGACGACGAGGATCGCGCCGAAGAGGAGGGTCAAGGCGCGGCGGACGTTCGAGTGGTTCAAGGGGTTCCCCGATAGGCCGGAAGGCGCCCGAGCGCCCGGTTGCCCGAACGCGTGAGGACGAACTGGACGTCGTTCACGTAGCGTTCGACGAAGCCACCCTCGCAGTACGCGAGGTAGTACTCCCACATCTTGAGGAATCGCTCGTCGAAGCCCAGCGCCGCGGCTTCGGCGCGGCGACCGAGAAAGCGCGTGCGCCAGCGCCGGAGAGTCTCGGCGTAATGCGGTCCGATCTCCTCGAGCCCGTCCACGAACAGCGTCGTGTTCCGCGCGAGTGCGGTCGTGATCGCGGCGAGCGAGGGCACGTGGCTGCCGGGAAAGACGTGCTTCTTGATGAAGTCGGGCCGCGCGAGGAGCCTGTCGTGCCGATGGTCCGGCACCGTGATGGCCTGAAACACGGCGAGGCCTTCGCGCGAGAGCAGCGCATCACACGTCGCGAAGAAACGGCCGAGGTATTCGTAGCCGACGGCCTCGAGCATCTCGATCGACACGATGCGGTCGAACGTCCGTCCCTCTTCAGGCAAGGCGCGGTAGTCGGACAGTCGGACGTCCACGAGGTCCGCGACGCCCTCCGTCCGCGCGTGCTCTTTCGCCCGCACCATCTGCTCCGCCGAGAGCGTCAGGCCGGTGACGCGGCAGCCGTATTCCTTCGCGGCGAACGCGGCGAAGCCGCCCCATCCGCATCCGATCTCGAGGACGGAGAGGCCGGGGCCGAGGCGCGCCCGCTCGGCGACATGGCGCCATTTGTTGCGCTGTGCCTCCTCGAGCGTCTCGTCCGGGCGGGAAAAGAGCGCGCAGGAATACGTCATCGTCTCGTCGAGGAAAAGCGCGTAGAACGCGTTTCCGAGGTCGTAGTGCGCCTCGATGTTCCGGCGCGAGCCCGCGAGGGTGTTGCGGCGCGCGGCATGCAGCAGGCGATTGCCCCAGTTCGTGACCCGCGCGAACGGGCTCTCGCGGTCGAACCGATCCGCGTTCCTCACGAAGAGGCGGACGACGGCGACGAGGTCGTCCGTACTCCAGTCTCCGTCCATGAACGACTCGGCCGCGCCGAGATCGCCACCCGTGACGAGCCGGCGGAAAGCGCGCCAGCGCACGACCTCGATGCGAGCGGAGGGACCGGAGGACGGATCCCCGAACCGGAAGACCGCGCCGTCGGGCAGAACAAAGCGAATCGCTCCTCCCTGCAGTCCGGCGAGCTGATGAAGAACGACACGTGCCGCGATCCGGTCGGCGGCGGACGGCCCCGCGGCTTCCGGGGCGAGGGAACGATCTTCGACTAAAGGGGTCGAGCTCAAGCGGTGTTCCTCTCTCTCCTGGCAGGCCGGGCACGCCGTGCAAACGGCGATCGTGGAGCGCCTTCGGTGTAGAGCGCTTCGGCGGGCGGCGTTGGCTTCGCGAACGACGGGACGCGTTTCAGGAGGAGAAAGAGCGCATGCAGGTGGATCCACACCATGACGCGCATCGGCATCAGGGGATGGCGAAGCAGAGCACCCGCGAGCGAGCGCGCGGTCAACGGCGAGCGCCGTCCCGCGAAGAAGGCCTCGAAGAACTTCCGACCCCCCGGCCCCGGCGCGAACTCGTCCACGTGCATGCGGAGGGATTCCTCCGGCGGCGTCACCGTGAAGGTGTACGTCGTGTCCATGCCGATGAACGGCGAGATGTGGAACATCTTCGGAAAGCGGGCCGTGATCGTTTCCGCGTCATCGCCGGGCGGGCGCTCGACGAGGTACGCGTAACCCTCGCCGAACGTGTTGTTGATCTCGGCAATGGCGAAAGCGAAATGGCCGTCCCCGTCGAACGCGTAGTAGGTGTTCACCGGATTGAAGGCATAGCCGAAGACGCGGAGGTGCGTCAGGAGGAACAGACGCTCCGGAGGAGCCACGCCACGCCCATCCAGCCAGCGGTTCACCTTCGTGCGGATCGATCCATCGCCGTTTCCCATGTAGTCGCGGTCGTGGAGGCTCGTGACGTTCGGGCGGCCGTGCGAGAAGAACGGGATCCGCCCGGCGAGCCCGTCGAGGTCGTCGAGGTCGTCGACGTCCACGAGAACCTCGTAGACCCGGTACTGGAAGCGGTGCGGCTTCGGCGTGAAACGCTCGTGCCGGACGACGCCCGTGTAGAGCGCGGGAACGGGCAGGCTCACGGGAAGCCCACTCCGAAGGAGCCGGCAACGGCGATTCCGGAGTTCAGGCCGTCTTCGTGGAAGCCGTTGCCGAAGTACGCGCCGGCGAAATACGTCCGTCTCGGGCCGTTCAAATTCGGAAGCTGCGCCTGAGTCGCGAGGCTCTGGGTCGTGTACACGGGATGCGTGTAGACCATCTTCTGCACGCGTGCGCCGGGTGAGAGTGGGCGCTCCGGGTTCAGCGTGAGGAGATACCGGTCCGGGCCCGGCACGCCCTGGAGACGATTCAGGTCGTATGTGACGGTGACCCGCCCCGCCGGAGCGCGGCAGTCGGCGAGGTGGTAGTTCCACGAGGCGCGCGCCCGGCGCCTCGACGGCAGGAAGGATTCGTCCCCGTGCAGGAACGTGTCGTTCGCGGAATACGTCCACGCACCGAGGAGGCGCGCCTCCTCGGCCGATGGATCGGCCAGCACGGCGAGGGCCTCGTCCGCATGGGTCGCGACGACGACCGCGTCGAACCGCTGGGTCCCGCCGTCGGCGAAACGGAGCGTCACGCCCGACCCGTCGCGCGAGAGGGATCGTACCGGCATCGCGAGATGTATTTTGTCGCGAAAGGAGGCAGTCAACGCCTCCACGTATCGGCGGCTGCCACCCGTGACCGTTCGCCAGCGGTACTGCGTGGTGATGCCGAGAAACCCGTGGTTCCGGAAGAAGCGCACGAGGAGACTGGCCGGGAAGTCCTCGATTCCGAGCGTACCCGACGACCACACGGCCGCCGCCATGGGCGCGAGGTAGTGCCGCTTCATCTCGTCGCCGTAGCCACCTTCCCGAAGGAACGCCCCCAGCGTGACGCGGTCCGCGTCGGCGCGATCGAGGAGGCGCGGAGCCTCGCGATTGAAGCGCGAAATGTCCTTGAGCATTCCGAGGAAGGACGAAGACGCGAGGTTCGACGGTTGCGCGAAGACGCCCGAGATCCCCGACCCGCACCACTCGAGGGCGCAGGCCTCGCAGCGAACGGAGAAAGACATGTCGCTTTCGTGGTGCAGAGTCCCAAGCGTCTCGAAGAGCCGGCAGAGGTTCGGATACGTTTCCCGGTTGAAAACGAGGAAGCCCGTGTCGACCGCGACGCTTCCTCCCTCGGAAGCGGGTGCATCCTGCGTGTGCGCGTGTCCGCCCGGGCGCGCTTCCTTCTCGAACACACGGACCCCATGGCGCCGCGACAGCAGCCACGCCGCCGACAGGCCCGAGATTCCCGTTCCGATCACCGCGACTTCCAGACGCACCTCCGCCGACTCCGTTAATACGGCGGAAAGGGAATTCCGGATGGAGTTACGAGATGGGACCCGTCGTGGCGCTCGTCCGCCAGCCGGCCGCCCCCGGCCAGAACAGGAAGAGGCCGTAGGGCGAGGTCCGCACGTTCGTCAAGCGTGAAGAGACGCCCCACTTCGTCAACGGCACGTTCAGAAAGGTCACGGGCTCGTCCTCGTGGATCAGTGTCTGCACGCGGGCCAGAAGGACGCGCGTCTCGTCCCGGTCGAAGGTCGTCTTCAGGCGGTCCAGAAGCGCATCCACCTCGGGGTTCTTGTAGAAGGCCGGATTCAAACCCACCGGAGGAGCCTGCCCCGAATGCCAGCTGACCGAGAGGTCCGGGTTCGGGTCGAGGTTCAGCGCCGCGGCCCAGGCGTCGAACTCCCCCGCGTCCATCTTCGCGGCGAAAGCGCCCCACTCGAGGGGCTGGATCGCCATCTCGATGCCCGCCTTGTGGAACGACTGCTGCGCCAGCTCGATGATCTGGCGCTGGACGTCGCTGCCCATGCCGAGAGAGAGCGTGAACGCGAGGCGGAGCGCACCCTTGCGGCGCAATCCGTCCGGGCCCTTCCGGAATCCGGCCTCGTCGAGAAGAGCCTCGGCGGCCTTCGGGTCGTATGGCCACGGCGCGATCGTCGAGTTCCAGGCCCAGTGCGCGGGCGGAAGAGGTCCGTTCGCGAGCTTCGCGAGGCCTCCGAAGAGATTTCGTCCGATGCTCTCGCGGTCCACGAGCATCGTGAGGGCGCGCCGCACGCGCCTGTCCGAAAAGATCGGCAGCCGGTTGTTCCAGCCGATGTACGCGTACGAGAGCTCGTCGAATGTGACGACTCGGGGCGCGCCCGCGGTCCCCGCCTTCGCATCCAGCTCTTTCTTCTGCGTGAACGAGAGCCGCATCTCGTCGAGGTCGCCGATTCCGAGCGCCGCGAAGGCCGGTGCGTTTTCGGGCACGACCCGGAAGATCACCTGCTCGGGGGCGGGCTTCTCGCCGAAGTACTGTGTATTGCGGACGAGCGTGAGAGTCCGGCCGGCCTCCCAGGAGCCGAGCCGGTAGGGCCCGTTCGCCAGCGGATTCCTGTTCCGAACGTGCGTGGCCACGTCACCGCCCGCCCACGCGGCCGCGGAGAGAAGAGGCAGGTTGAAGGCGTCGCGCCGGCCGACGGCGGCCGTCTTGAAAATGACGCGCGCCGTCTGCGGATCCACGGCCTCGGCCCTGACGAAACCGTCGAAGAGGGCGCGCCGCGTGAGCGCGGGCGTCTTCGGGTCGAGGAGCGTCGTCATCGTGAAGACCACGTCCTCGGACGTGACGGGCGTGCCGTCCTCCCAGCGCGCGTCCTTCCGAAGGCGGATCGTGTAAACGAGATGGTCGGGAGAGTCGGAGACTTCCTCGGCAAGACCCGGCACGAGGTTCAGCTTCTCGTCGTAGTCCAGAAGGTTCCGCGCGAGAAGCGCGAGCACGATCTGCTCGGCGTCGGACGTCGCGAGGATCGGGTTCAACGTCTTGGGGTCGCCGTCGAGACGGCGGTGGACGACGTTGTCCTGGCTCTTGCCGCGCACGCCGCACGCCGAAAGGAGAACCGCGATGACGACGAGCGCGAGCTTCTTCAAAACGGCCAGTCCACGGAGATCGCTGCGACGTTGCCCGTCGCGTCGAGCACGCGCACCGAGAGGACCGCCGGGCCCGGCGGCTTCGGGATCCGGAAGACGAATCGTTCGACCGGAGAGTCCGCCGCGCCGTCCTCGGCGGGAAGGAGGCGCCAGCGATCCGCATTCACGGCGCCCTCGCCCTTCGTCACGGGCGAGAGGGCGTCCGTCGCGAGAACCGTCACGACGACGACGTCCCCTTCGACCTTCTTCGATTCCACCTTCAGGACCGGCGGCGTGTTGTCGATGAGGACGACGCCAGTCTCCTCACGCGCCGTGAGCGCTTCGCTTTCGGGCTGCGAGAGCCGGTCCGACGCCGTCACCCGGAATCGGTAGCGACCGTCGGCGAGGGCCGTCGTGTCGAAAGAGAGGTAAGAGTCCTCGAGGTCCTTGCGGACGGGAAACCACGTCGCGCCTTCCTCACGGCGCCCTTCGACTTCGTACCGCAGCGTGTCGCCGTTCGGGTCCGTCCCCTTCCACGTGAGCGTCCGGTAGCCTTTGCGGAAGAGCCTCTTTCCGGGACCGTCCCCCCCCGCGCCCTCGCGCGGAACTTCGAGCCCCGAGTAGATCCCGGACTCGTCGGGGTTCGCGACGGAGAGGACCCCGGCGCCCGTCGCGCCGCGGGAGAAGACCGCGCCCGGCTCGAGGAGCGCGAGATTCTCGAGAACGGGTCGGGCGTTGCGCTCGGCATAGGAGAGATCGATGCGTTCGAGCACCGGCGACTCTCCCTTCGCCGACGCCTTCATTTCCGCCTTCCACTGGAAGAAACGGGCGGCGGGAGGCTTCGCGCCTCCATCCGCGCCGACGGGCAGCCAGGCCGACCACGTGGCGTCGGGCTTGTCCGAATTTCCGGCTCGGACGAAGAGCGACAGAGCCGCTCCCGCGGGAACCTGCCCCTCGAAGCGGAGGCGTCCGAACGTCGAGAGGCGCGAGGCGTCCTTCACGGGAGACGTGAACGTGCCCGAAGCCAGGACCCCGGCTTCAGGCCTCAGGATCCCCGCCGCGCCCATCGTCACCACCGCGTAGCCTGATCCGACGGCCGGGACCGCGAGGGCGAGTTTCTCGCCGGTCGAAGCCACGAGCCGGACACGCCTGTCCTTCCACTCGTAGACGCGCCCCTTGGAGCCCGTCGCGACGAGGAGAGCCCCGTTCGCTTCGAGCCGGAGGCCGAGAATCGACTCTTCCGGGAAGAGCCAGCCCGGCTCGACGAAGCCGTCGGGCTGAATGACGGCAATCTCGGAACTGCTCGCCGCGTGGAGCTCGACGGCGGGCCGCAGCGGGGACGTGGAGGCGGATACGGAGACCGAACCGCGGGGAGCTTCCTCCGCTCCGCCGGGGGGCGGCGTGGGCGTGGGAACGGGCCGGAGCCGAAGGTCCGTCGGCGCGGGCCGGCCGGCGGACGGATCGAGCTGCGACGCCGCCGCATAGAGGACGCCCCGGGCGTCCACGGCCAGGCCCGTGACTTCCGGGCGCGAGAAATCGTGAAGAGTGCGCGGGCCGCCCTGGACCGGAAACGCGATCACGAGGCCGCGATCCGAAGTGCCGGCGTAGACGGTTCCGTCGGGGCCGGCCGCGAGGGTACGAATGTGCACGTCCTCGACCTCGTGAAAGAGCTCGAGCGCGCCCGAGGACGTCTTGCGGTAGATCCGGCCCTTGTTCCCAGTCCCCGCGTAGAGCGTTCCGTCTTTCGCGAACGCCAGGGCCCAGATCGCGGCTTCCTTCGGGTCGCCGACGACCGTTGCGGAACGCGCCGCGTCCGCGGCTTTCGGGTCGACGCGATAGATCTTCCCGTTCGGGGACGTCCCGCAGAAAACGGCCCCGTCGGACGCCACCGCGACCGCCGTGACGTTCGGTTCGGGCGCTGTGAACAGGAGCTTTACGCCCGCGCCGCTCGAGACGAAGAGCCGGCCCAGCCCGCCTCCCGTCGCCACGAAGACGTGGCCGGAGCCGTCGGCCGCGGCCGCGAAGACGGCGGCATCGGCAGCGTCGTCCGGCCACGCGCGAGCCGCGAAGGCCGCGCCGAGCGTGAGCCGGCCGTCGGCGGAGACGGCCACGCCCTTCGCGTCGCCCGCGAGAAAATCGCGCGCGCCCGCCGTGACGGCGATACGAGGCGTTGCCCCGAGAAGAAGCGGCGCCGCGAAGACGGCACCGGCAGCGAGAAGAGCGAGGGCGCGGCGGGGGCGTCGCATCAGGAGCGGGGCCTTTCTACCTCGAGATCGAGGCGCACGGAACCGGCCGCCGGCCGGTCGAGGACGAGGATCTCTTCCGCGAGGATGCGGGACGGAACGGAAGGGCGCGGATTTCCCTCGCTTCCCTCGGAGAGGAACATCGCGAACGAAGGGGGAAGAGCCGTCAGGGTAGCGTGGCCCGTCGTCGCCCCGCGCGCCGGAACGAGCAGAAGCGCAGCGAGACGGTCGCTCGGAACCAGCCGCCCGATGGCGTCACGCAGGCCCGCGAGGTTGCGCGGCTCGGACGGTTGGGCTGCGAGGCGCGCGCCGGAGGCCGCGTTGCCGTCCCCGACGAGGACGATCGCGCGGCCTTCGGGCGTCTCTTTTGGGACCGTGAGGAAGAGGACCCGGGTCTGCTCGCCGCCGCGGCGGTCGACGAGACGCACCGTGACGTGCAGAGCCCCACCCGGCGCCGCTTTCCGCGCGGAGAGAGCCGCCTCCACGATCCGAAGCCGCTTCTCGCCGGGCTCGCTCACGATCGACACGTCCACTCCGGTGATTCCCGGTTCCTCGTAGTCGTTCTGGGCGACGAGCCCGGTCAGGACGTTCGCGGTCATGAGCGCGAGCTCCTTGGCGCGCGGACCCGTCATCTGGTCGGCGTAGACGACGGGCCCCGTCTTCGTCTCCACGGCGACACGAAGACGAAGCGTCCGGTCGATGGGCGTCGTGTCGAGCGTCGTGAGCGCCGCATCCAGGGAAATCGAGAGGAGCATGGGAAGCAGCGCCGTCTCGCGCGCGATGCCCCACGACAGCGTTCGGACGCTCCCTCCGGCGGACTCGAGCCGAAAGCGCACGGGGACGAGGGGAACGGTCCGGTCCGTACGTCCGGCCACGCCGCTGTCGCGGTCGTGCGTCAGGCGGTACACCGGGGCGAGGGCGTACGCCACCTTGAACGAGAGCATCGCGCTGGGGAAAACCGTCACGACTTCCGCGGGGGCGGCCGGAAGCTCGATCCTGCCTGCTCCGAGAAACGGATGTCCGAATGCGAGAAACCGTCCCTTCTCGTCCACGCGCGTCACGGTGCCCGTCGCGCCGAGCTGGAGGTCGCCGTCGATGAGAAGGGCCGTCAACGCGGAGCCCGGCGCGAGCGGCGAGGCGGGGCGCGCCCGTTCGGCCGCCTGCAGGGCCGTTCCCGGAAGGGCCGGGAGCGTACCCGACGCGAGTGGAATGCCCAGACGCGAGAGGTCTTCGCTGAAGCGTCCGAGCGTTCCGGCCGGGAAGCCGGTGGAAACCGGGGCCAGGAGCGAAGGGGACGCGTGAACGGGCCAGCCCGGACGCGCGTCGACGATGCTCCGGAGCGCGAGCAGCCTCTCGTCCTCCGGGAGCGCCAGCGCCGCGGCGAAGTCAGCAAAGCCGTTCGGGGCCGCCGTGAGCCTCGCGCTCCGTCCCGTTCCGACCGCGGGATCCGGGCCCTTCTCGCCCTCGCCGCCGTCGATCGCGAGCATCGACTCGATCGGGGTGACGGCGCCCACGGGCTCCTTCGCGAAGCCCCACGTGGCGGCCACGGCTCCGGCGAGGCGGCCGTCGAAATAGACGGGGCTGCCGCTCATGCCCGCGAGAATGCCCGTCTTCTCGAGGCCGAGCCCCGACACGCGGACGATGATCTGCGAACGCCCGAGGTTGTTCGGCACGATGCCGAGGACTTCGACGTCGAACCGCTCCACGAGGGAGCCGTGGATCACCGTCAGACCGTAGCCCTTCATTCCCGTGCGGACGGCCGAAAGCGGCAGGATGTCGGCGGGGAGGGACGTCGCCGCCGCCGCCGGCGCGGACCGGGCGACGCTCGTCGCGAGAACAGCGAGAACCATCGCGCGGAGCCACCAACGCTTTGACCCGCTTGAAGATTCCATGCTACCTTGACGGGACGGCCCGGAACGGGTCCGTCGCGGAGCGCATCCCGAGAGGGAGTCACACGAAACCATGACGGAATCCGGCGGCTCTAACATTGCCCAGCTTTTTCTCTCGGCGGGGCCGACGGCAAAAGCCGTTCTGATCGTCCTCGCTCTCTTTTCGCTCGCGTCGTGGGCAATCATCATCGGCAGAATCTGGAGTTTCTCACGCGCGGCGTCCGACTCACGCGCGTTCCTGAACCACTTCCGAAAGAGCCGGAAGTTCGCCGACGTGCTCGGGATCTGCGACAAGTGCGAGGCGAGTCCGCTCGTCGGCATTTTCCGCGCGGGCTACGCCGAGCTGGACCAGCAGGTGAAGGACGGCCGCGAAGTGGCGCCCGCCGACACGGGGCGCCTCTTCGTGAAGAGTCTCGCCTCGATCGAGCGGGCTCTCGAGCGCGCGGCCGGTGTCGAGACGACGCGGCTCACGCGCGGGCTGCCGTTCCTCGCGACCACCGCCTCGGCCACGCCGTTCATCGGCCTCTTCGGCACGGTCATGGGCATCATGATCGCGTTCTCGCAGATCGCCCAGA
>JBDTML010000029.1:0-16885 GCA_039934255.1 Acidobacteriota bacterium
GTCGTTGATGGCGCGCTCCTTCTCCTGGATGGCCTGGTTGACCTCGTTGAACGCCGGCTTCACCGAGGTGGGCGGATTCACGTCCTGCAGGACGAGCTGCTGGACCTCGATACCGATCCCGTACAGCTCACATAGCCGCTGCAGCTCCGCCTTGGCCTGAAGCGCAATCGCCTCGCGCCCGATGGTCAGCACCTCGTCCACGCTGTGATCGCCCACGACCTGCCGCATGGCCGCCTCGGACATGTATCGGAAGGTCTCGGGCACATCGCGCACGCGAAAGAGAAACGAGCTCG
This sequence comes from Acidobacteriota bacterium, assembly GCA_039934255.1. Taxonomy (GTDB): domain Bacteria; phylum Acidobacteriota; class Thermoanaerobaculia; order UBA5066; family UBA5066; genus Fen-183. The sequence goes on from JBDTML010000029.1 coordinate 294, forward strand.
GATCCTTGATGCGGTACTGGACGATCCACTCGACCACCGCGACGTTGAGGTCTCCGGTCAGCATCTGGGACTCGGCGTTGGTCTGGGGCGAGGGGGGCGCGTAGGTTGTCTGGGCGGCCGCCCGGGCGGTCCGGAACCCGAATTCCATCTTGAGCTGGCGCTGGACGGGCACCTTGGTGATCTGCTCCACGCCCAGGGGAAATTTCAGGTGCGGGCCGGGCTCGGTGGTCCGCACGAATTTGCCGAAGCGCTGGACCACCGCCACCTCGTCGGGTTCGACCTGGTAGTAGCCGGTCACGATCAGGAACAGGGCCGCCGCGACGCCCAGGATGAGGAGAGCCCCTCCCCGGGGAACTCGCGGCATCGGCGGCATCGGCGGAAGCTCGAGCCGCTTGCCGCCCCCCAGATCCACGCTCCAACCCCGATCCTCCATGTCCGTTCCTTTCGGCCTCGCGTCCGGCTGAGATCCCGTCGCGACGAGAGGCGTAGAATCTGCTGCACTATGGCACTCCGCCCGAACGGCACGGCCACGATCTCCTTCGGCCTCGTCTCCATCCCGGTGAACCTGTTTTCGGCGAGCGAGTCGAAGGCGGCGATCTCCTTCAACATGCTGCACGACGAGGACAACGCGCGCGTGAAGCAGCAGCTCGTTTGCAGCAAGGACGGCGCGATCGTCGAGCGTGATCACATCGTCAAGGGCTACGAGTTCGAGAAGGGCCAGTACGTGGTGTTCACCCCGGCCGAGCTGAAGGCCCTGGAAGAGCAGGCGAACCAGGTCATGGAGATCATTGAGTTCGTCCCGCTCGCGAAGATCGACCCCGTCTATTTCGACAAGGGCTACTACCTTTCGCCCGGCAAGGGCGGCGACAAGGCGTACGGCCTCCTCGCGAAAGCCATGACCGAAACGGGGCGCTGCGGCCTCGCGAAGTACGCGGCGCGCGGCAAGCAGTACCTCGTCGTCGTGCGTCCCGTGACCGGCCACGAGGGCGGCCTCATGATGCAGCAGCTGAACTACGCGGACGAAGTCCGCTCGTTCGCCGACGTTGGAGTGCCCGAGGTCGCGGTGAAGGACGCGGAGTTGAAGCTCGCGATCATGCTCACGGACCAGATCGCGACGGACGAGTTTCACCCCGAGAATTACAAGGACGAGGTCAAGGAGCGGGTCGAGGGGCTGATCCGCGGGAAGATCGACGGGCAGGAGATCGCCGCGTCGGCCCCCGAGGCGCCGAAGACGAAAGTCATCGACCTGATGGAGGCCCTCAAGGCGAGCCTCGCGGCACGGGGAGGCCGAAAGAGCCCCTCGAAAGCGGAGACTTCCTCTCGTGACGCGAAGCCCGAGCGGAGGCCCGCGGCGCGCGCGGACGCGGGCGAAGCGCGGCCCCGGGCCCTCCGTGCCGTCGCCAACGGGAAAAAGTCCTCGCGGGCCTGACGGGCAGAAGATGCCACATGCGAAAGGCTACGCCGCGCGCGACGCCGCCGCGATGCTGGGGGTTTCTCTCGCACGCGTGATGGCCTGGGCGGAATGGATGGACCTCGACGTCTCCCCCGCCCTGCGTTTCGGCTTCCAGGATCTCGTCCTTCTACGCACCGCCAAGGGTCTCGCCGAGGCGAAGGTCCCCGCGGCCACGGTGCGCCGCGCGTTGAAGAAGCTGCGCGGCCAGCTGCCGGAGGGCCGGCCGCTCACAGGCGTCCGCATCGCCGCCGACGGCAGGCGCGTCGTCGTGCAGGACGACATGGCCGCCTGGAATCCCGAATCCGGCCAGACGCTCTTTGATTTCGCCGTCGCGGATCTCGCGACAGCCGCGGCGCCGCTCGCGAAGCGCGCGGCGGAGGAAGCGCGGCAGGACGGGGAGCGGCTGAGCGCCGAAGACTGGTACCGCCTGGGCTGCGACGTCGAGGCGTCGTCACCCGCCGACGCGCGTGACGCGTACCGGCGCGCGGTCGAACTGGAGCCGCATCACGCCGACGCGCACGTGAACCTCGGCCGTCTCCTCCACGAAGAGGGAAAGACCGGCGCGGCCGAGGTGCACTACCGGATCGCCCTCACCGCGAAGCCGAAGCACGCGGCGGCCGCGTTCAACCTCGGCGTCGCGCTGGAGGATCGCGGCCACCTCCCGGAAGCGGCCGACGCTTACGAACGCGCGCTCGCGTCCGACGCCGCATTCGCCGACGCGCACTACAACCTCGGGCTGCTGTACGAGAAGCTGGGGAAAGGCCCGGCCGCCATCCGGCACCTGTCCGCCTACAAGAAGGCCGTCGACGGGCGCTGAGGCGCACGCGTCAGCCGACGCAGTCGCACCGAATGCGCCGTCACGTGCGCGCTTCCTCGAGAAGCTTCACGAGCGTCGTCAGTGTGCGGTTCACGGGCGTTGGAACGCTCAGCGCCTCGCCCCGCCGCACGACGAAGCCGTTCAGGGCGTCAATCTCCGTGCGCCGCCCGCGCGCGAGGTCCTGCGCCATCGACGATGTCGCCTTCGCCATCGTGGTCCCCAGCCGCCACGCGTCGCCGAGAACGTCGCGGCCTTCGAGCTCGACGCCGCCCGCCGCCGCCACCGCGAGGACTTCGCCGACGACGTCCTCGAGGAGGCGCTGCCGGTCCGGATTCGCCGTCACGCGGCCGTAGTGCGCGCGTCCGAGCGCCGACACGGCGTTGTACGCGCAATTCGCCGCGAGCTTCGCCCAGAGTTCTCCGGCGACGTTTTCCGACACGGCGCACGGGACGCCCGCGCGCGCGAAGAGCGCCGCCGCGGCGTCCAGCGCGCTTCTTCGCTCCGGCGCACCGGGCGCGGACGGCGTCTCGTCCCCGATGACGAGATCGCCCCGGCCCGAGTGCGTGAGCGCGCCGGCACCCGTCATCTCGGCCGCGACCCAGACGACGGCCGGGAACGCGTCGTGGCCCGTCCCGGCCCGGAGGAGCGCCGCGTTCTCGACGCCGTTCTGGAGGCTGAGGACCGTCGCATCCGCCGCGAGGTGAGGCGCGAGCGAGCGCGCCGCCGCTTGCGTGTCCCACGTCTTGACGGCCACGAGGACGAGGTTCGCCGCTCGCGCCCTCGCGGTGTCCGTCGACGCCGCGACGCGTACGCGCTCCGTGAACGCCGTCGTCTTCAGGAGCAGGCCCTCGGCGGCGATCGCGTCGACGTGACGCGCCCTTCCGATGAGCGTGACCGAAACGCCTGACCGCGCCAGCATCCCGCCGAAGTAGCACCCGACCGCGCCCGCGCCGAAGACGGCGACCGTTTCCGGATCTTTCCGCACGCCGCATTCTCGCCCCTTGACGAACCCCTTTGCGGCAAGTACTTTCAGTCGCGCCACGGCCCCCTCGAGCGGGTGTAGTTCAGTGGTAGAACGTCAGCTTCCCAAGCTGAATGTCGTGGGTTCGATCCCCATCACCCGCTCCACTGATTCCAGAGCGCTCAGGGGTGTCGAAAGTCATTCTGAATGCCCGGAGGTCCGGTAGCAGCCTCGACAATACGACGGGGCGGGTTCGCCGAACATCGCCTCGCGGACGATACGGGCCCTTCGCCCGTTCCAGATCTCCTCGAAAGAGTCGTCAGGCGTCCGGCCCAGGAGGACCTCGTTCCGAAGCTGGATGCAGCAGACGAATGCGTCGCCGTGCACGTTCAACATCAGCCGCTCCCACGGCTCGCCGCACATGGGCTGCGTGGTCACGGTGGAACTCTGAGGCGCCGCTTCGTCCGGCGGTGCGTGGGTTGGAGCGCGCGGTCCATAGAGGAGCTCGCAGGAGAACTGCACGCCCAGCGCACGGGCGCGCTCGCGGGCCTGGCCCAGCAAGGCGTCGCGCCGGCCGTCGCCCGCCAGCTCCTGCTCGCGGTAGTCGAACACGAAGCCGTCGGGCGCAACGACGCGCTGCGCTCCCCCCGGCTGGATCTCCTGGAACATCACCCGGTCCAGGCCCAGATCCGCCGCCACCTCGACGAAGGCAGGAGCTTCCTCAAGGTTTAGCTTCATCAGTGTCATGTTGATCTCGATCTGCGGCCGCTTGCTGCCAGCGGCATCCCTGATCTTGCGAAGGCCCCCTATCCTCGAGAGAAGGACGTCGAAATCCGGGCGTCGCCGGATCCGGAGATACGTGCGGGCGGTCGCCGCGTCGAGAGAGATCGAGATCCAGCCGAGGCCCTGTCCGACGAGACGGCGGCTGGCGGCCGCGGTCAGGAGATGCCCGTTCGAGTTGAAGCCGACGATCGCGCGTGACGGCTGGAGAGCCTCCAGGAGGTCGCCGAGGAAGGGATAGAGGAGCGGCTCCCCCGCCCCGTGGAGGCCGACGTGGCGAGCCTGGAGGAGAAGGGGAAGGAGGCTCCGCCACGTTTCGGGATCCATGTCACGACGAGGCGGGCGGGAGTCGGCGCTCGCGTAGCCGCACATCGCGCACGCCGGAACGATGTTGCAGCGCGTCGTCAGCTCGAGCCAGATCTCCTTCGGAGGCGACGCGGCGAGCCTCCGCCCCGTGGCGGGCGCCGGGCCGTGCGCGAGCGCGTGCTGGGCCTTCCGAATTTTGCTCACGGCTCGATGCTCGGGGGACGAGGCCATGTCCTTGCGGAGGTGGCCGCGGCGCATAAGGCCGAGGCCGAGCTTCCTGGTTCCTTCGGAGAGACCGCCGGTATCGGCCGGTCGACCGAGCATCTCCTGATAGAGACGCAGCGTGAACGCCTCGTCGGTCTCCTCGGACGCGAAGCGCCTCAACGAAGAATCGAGCCGGTTCAGGGAGCGCTTCAAGAGAGGAACAGACACGAGGAGTGGCGCCTCCGGGCCCACGATACAGAATGGCGCCGCAACAAGCTCACGAACGTGGGCGTCAACACTCCCACCGCCCTTGCGCTAGTCTCTTGCCGATGCGCCAGTTCCTCGAACAGGTTCCGTGGCCGCTCGCCCTCATGGCCGCGCTCACGCTCGGGCTCGCGCCGTTCAGGCCGCCGCACATCGTCGAGAAGCTGGACATGCTCTTCCGCGGGACGCACCTGAGGCCGATCGACTGGCTCGACCTCGCGATGCACGGCGCTCCGTGGCTCCTCGTAATCTTGAAGGGGGCGTTCGCGCTGAAGCGCTAGGCGGTCGAGGACCGGGACCCTAACGCGCCGTGGCCTCGACGGCCTTGTTCAGCTCGCGGCGCGCCTCGTCCAGCTTCTTGCGCGCGGTGGCGGTGTCCTCGGATGTCATGCCCTTCCTCGCGGCCTCCTCGTCGACGGCGTGCCGCGCGGCTTTGACGTCGGCCTCGGCGTTCCGGACTCGCGCGTTCCCGCTGTCGGACGCGGCGTCTCGGGTGCCTGCGCCGGCGTTCGCCGGCACGACGGGCATGCCCGACATTCCCGACACTGAAAGCGTTCCGCCTCCGCTAACCTTCGCGAGCTTTCGTTCCCGCGCGAGGTCGGCGAGCGTCTTCGGCTTTGCCGAAACAGCCGTGGATGCCTTACCGAGGGCCGGCGGCGTCGCCGCCGGCGGGGCCGGCGTCGACGAAACGACCTGCGCGAGGAGCAGCAACGCGAGCATGGCGATCCCCCCGGAAAATTCTACCGCCGTTCAGTGGAGCATCGAAGGTGAAGAGAGCGGCATCCCTGCGCCCGAGACGGAGAATGAAACCGAAACCGAGAGGTGTACCGGCACGGGAACGCCCGCGAGACGGGCGGGCTCGTAGCGCCATCTCGCGACCGACCGGAGGGCCTCGAGGTCGATCGTCGTCCCGTCCCGAAGAAGTACCGAGAGGCTGCCTGCCGGTTCGACGACACGCACGTCCTTGACCCGCCCCTGCGTGTCGATCCGGGCCGTCAGAACGACGACGCCCCCCTGCCGGGCCCGCCGGAGCGATTCCGGGTACTCCGGCTTCACGCGCCGGATCTCCTTCGGCTCGGCCACCGGACCGCCCGTCACGATCGTCCGGACGTCGGGCGTGCCCACGGCATCCTCGTCGATCGCATCGAGTGCGTCCGGGTCGAAGACGACGGCGAGCCGGTCCGGAGCGCCCGCGGGCGGAAAGTAGTCGCCCGGCGGAAGCGAGAGAGCAAACAGCGCGAGCGCCGTCTTGCGACATCCGGCGTCGGCCGGCATGAAGAGGGGCTTCACGACCTCGGGCGTCCCGTTCGCCCGGACCGTGACCTCCGCGAGGGCGATGGCGGGTATTGACAGCATGCAGCCCGATACCGCGGCGAGGCCCGCCGCAACGCCGTGCGGCAGGTCGGTCACCGTGCGGACGAGAGGCGCGCGCTCGGCGACGGGTCGCGGACTGCCTCTCCCCAGCTTCACGACGGTGCGGGGGCGTGCGAGGGCGCGCGCGCCGCTGACCGGGGCCTTGCGCGCCGCGAGCGCGGCCTTTTCATCTCCCGTCAGAAAGACGAACACGGGGTGAGTCGCCGGGACGTCGTCGAGCCCAACGGACGCACCCTCCCGAAGAGCCTGCAGCCATGGGGCGGCGGCCGGCGGCGCACCGCCCGCGACTCGCCGCAGGACGTCCAGCGCGAAAAGAAGATCCGGATCCGCGGAATCCGCGCGCAGAGGAAGAGACGCCCAGGTCGCGCGCTCGGCACTCGCGCGGGCCGCATTCGAGAGCGCCGCGAGCCACGCCGCGGCGGCGGCGATCCCGTCGTTCGGCGAGGCCATGGCCGTTCGGAGCACCTCGGGCGACGGCAGGACCCCGTCGCGATAGGCGTTGCGGGCGATCGCGCGAAAAGCCCCGGCGTCGTCGGCGCCCACGGCCATCAGCGCCAGAGATGTTGCGTTCTCCGGCGCGCCGCGCGCCGCGATCCGGAAGAACCGCTCGGCGCTGACCGGCGAATCCAGCGCCCCGCGCAGGACGCCGAAGGCAAGCGGCCCCGCGCCGAGACCCAACCGGCGGGCCAGCGCATACGCGACCTCGGTGGGCAGCGCCCGCGGCAGCCCCGGGAGCTTTCCCGTCAGGAACAAGGAGGCGTCCGGACAGACGGACGCGATCGCGCGGATCTCCTCGCGGGCGGCCTCCGGATCCTTCTCGGCGTCGAGAGTCGCTTTCAGCGACGCGCAGCCGCTCTCCGGCGACCTCGCGCCCGCGACGCGCGCGGCGGCCCCGCGCACGCCGGCCTGATCGCTCGACAGGCCCGCGGCGATCTTCGCGGCCGTGGCTTCGCCCGGCGGTTCGAGGACGAGGAGGGCCGCGGTGCCAATTGACAGCGGCGGCTCGGCGGAATGCGCAAGACAAGCGACCGCGAGAGCCGCGAAGGCCGGACCGAGCCAGCGGTAGGTCGCGCGCATGGCGTGTACAGTTTATCCTCGAGCGTTGTGAAGACGTTCGTTCTCCACGAAGTCGGGCCGCGCGACGGCCTCCAGGTCGAGAAGAAGACGGTTCCTAGCGCCACGAAGCTCGAATGGATCACCAGGCTTCTCGCCTCCGGCGTCGACATCGTGCAGGTCGGCTCGTTCGTCCACCCGGAGAAGGTCCCGCAGATGGCCGACACGGACGGGCTGTTCCGGACGCTCTCGTCGAGACCGGGCGGGCGAGGAGTCCTTTCGGGTCTCGTCCTGAACGAGAAAGGGCTCGACCGGGCCCTCGCGTGCGGCGTCGAGCTCGTCTGCATGGGCGTATCGGCGAGCGACACCCACAGCCGGAAAAACTCCGGAATGGGGACCGAGGACGCGACGCGACGCATCCTCGCGACCGCGAACAAGGCGGTCGAGGCGGGCCGGGCGGTTCAGGTCTCGGTCCAGTCCGCGTTTGGATGCGGCTTCGAGGGGCCTGTGCCCGAAGAGCGCGTCCTTGCGATCGTCAAGGAGTATCTCGGCGCAGGCCTCATGCGAGTCTCGCTCGCCGACACGGCGGGGCATGCCTATCCGGAGCAGGTCGAGAGGCTGTTCGGAGCCATCGTCGCGCTGGATCCCGGCGCCGAGCCCGCCTGCCACTTCCACGACACGTTCGGACTCGGGATGGCAAACGTGTGGGCGGCGATGCGCTCCGGCGCCGTCTCGTTCGAGTCGTCGTTCGCCGGGCTCGGCGGCTGTCCGTTCACGAGGGTGGCCGCGGGGAACGTCGCGACGGAGGACCTCGTCCACGGCTGGCAGAGGTCGGGTTTCCGGACCGACCTCGATCTGGGCGCGCTGATCGAGGTCGCACGGTCGGTCTCGGCCTTCTTCGGGCGCGAGATGCCCGGACGGGTCTACCGAATCGGGCCGGCCGCGGCGTCGCGGAAGATCGTGGAAGTGCCCGCGTGACGAAGAAAGCCCTCGACGGGATCCGCGTTCTGGACCTGACGAACGTGCTCTCCGGCCCGTTCGCGACGCTCCACCTCTCGCTCCTGGGCGCCGAGGTGATCAAGGTCGAGAACCCGCTCGATGGCGACCTCGCACGAAAACTGGGCAACGTCCCGAAGCTGAACAGGGAGCTGATGGGGACGAGCTTCCTCGCGCAGAACGCGAACAAGAAGTCGATCACGCTGAACCTCAAGAAAACAGAGGCTAAGGAGATCTTCCGGAAGCTCGTCGCCCACGCCGACGTCGTCGTCGAGAACTTCCGCCCCGGCGTGATGAAGCGGCTCGGCTTCGGTTGGGACGCGATGAAGGCCGTGAATCCGCGCCTCGTCTACTGCGCGATCTCGGGCTTCGGCCAGGACGGGCCCGACGCCGACAAGCCGGCCTACGACCAGATCATCCAGGGGCTCTCGGGGACGATGGCGCTCAACGGCGACGAGCGACTCAACCCACTCCGCTGCGGCTTCCCTCTCTGCGACACGGTCGGCGGATTGACGGGGGCGTTCGCGATCATGACGGCCCTCTTTCACCGCGAGCGGACCGGCGAGGGGCAGATGGTCGACGTCGCGCTCCTCGACGCGATCATGCCGCTGATGGGCTGGGTCGCCGCGAACCTCCTCATCGGCGGCCAGCAGCCGGTCCTGATGGGGAACGACAATTTCACGGCCGCACCGAGCGGCGTCTTCAAGACCCGGGACGGCTACGTCAACATCGCGGCGAACAAGCAGGAGCAATGGGAGGCCGTCTGCGACGCCCTGGGCGTTCCCGGGCTGAAGGTCGACCCGCGGTTCCAGGAGCGCGACACGCGGAAGAAGAACCGCAAGGCGTTGACGCCGCTCCTCGAGGCGAAGCTCGCCGAGCGAACGACGAAGGAGTGGGTCGAGCTCCTGAACGAACGGGACGTCCCGTCGGGCGAGATTCTCGGGCTCGACGAGGCGCTCCACCAGCCTCAGGTCGCGCACCGCGGGACTCTGCAAACGGTCGAGGCGCCGGGCATCGGGCCGCTCCCCCTTTTCAACCTCCCGGCGCTTTTCCTTTCGACACCGGCGGCGATCGAGAGCCCGCCGCCGCGGCTCGGCGAGCACACGGCTGAAATTCTCGGCCGGATCGGATACTCCGAAAGCGACCAAGCAAACCTGAAGCAGGCCGGCGTCATCTGACCCGCCACTCCCCTCGCTCGAAAGGTAGAGTGCCGGGATGACGACCCTCTTCTCCCCGTTTCGCCTTCGCGACGTGACGTTTCGGAATCGGATCTTCGTGTCGCCCATGTGCATGTATTCGGCCGAGGAGGGCGTCCCGAATGACTGGCATCTCGTCCATCTCGGCAGCCGCGCGGTGGGCGGAGCCGCTCTCGTGATGGCCGAGGCCACGGGCGTCTCGCCCGTGGGCCGGATCTCGCCCGGCGACACGGGCATCTGGAACGACGCGCAGGTGACCGCTTTCGCACGCATCACGGCATTTATCGCGTCCCGGGGCGCCGTGCCGGGAATCCAGCTCGCCGACGCCGGCCGCAAGGCCTCGACGCACGTGCCGTGGGATGGGGGCAGACCGCTCGCCGCAAGCGAAGGCGCCTGGACGACGCTCGGACCCAGCGCGATCCCGTTCGAGGAGGGCTCTCCTCCGCCGCGGGAAATGACGGCCGCGGACATGGACGAGGTCGTGGACGCGTTCGTCGCGGCAACCGGGCGCGCTGTCGATGCGGGGTTTCAGGTCGTCGAGGTTCACGCGGCGCACGGCTATCTCCTCCACGAGTTCCTGTCCCCGCTCTCGAACCGGCGGACGGACGAGTTCGGCGGCCCGCTCGAGAACCGGATGCGATTTCCCCTGCGTGTCGCCGGCGCCGTGCGCGCGGCCTTCCCCGCCGGCCGACCCGTTTTCGTGCGCGTTTCGGCGACGGACTGGACGGACGGCGGCTGGGATCTCACGCAGTCGATCGTGTTCTCGCGGTGTCTGAAGGAGCGTGGCGTGGACCTCGTCGACTGTTCGAGCGGCGGCAACGTCGCGAACGCGAAGATCCCGGTCGCCCCCGGTTACCAGGTGCCGTTCGCGGAAGCGATCCGGCGCGAGGCTGGCATCCCGACGGCCGCCGTCGGAATGATCACGGAGCCCCGGCAAGCCGAAGAGCTTCTCGGAGCGGGCCGCGCCGACGCGATCTTCATGGCGCGGGCCTTCCTCCGCGACCCGTACTGGCCGCAGCGCGCCGCTCGCGAGCTTGGGGCCGAAGTGGCGTGGCCCCAACAGTACGGCCGCGCAAGACCCTAGCGCCTCACACAGAGCGGCGCAGCCGGTGCGCGGCCAGAACGAGCAGCGAAAGGCCGTAGGCGAGAAGGCCCGCGGCGACGAGCGCGAAGAGAATGGCGCCGTGGTCGGCCCTCTTGATCGTGCGGAGCGCGGCCTCGGTGCCCGCGAGGACTCGCGGGTTCGAGGCGAACGCCGCGCGGCAGACGGAGGCGCCCGCGACCGCGATGACGAGACCGTGGGCGAAGACGCCGACACGCGCAAGCGCGGAGGTCCATCTCTTTCTTTCGCGAGCCATGATCGCCGCGGTGAAATCCGGAGGAAGCTTGTTCAGAAGCGCCCGCACCATCTCGACGACCCCCACGACGACGGCGATCGCGCCGCCGAGCTCGAGAGCGCCGCGTCCCCACGCCGTCGAGACGAGCCGCAAGCCCAGCGCGCGCAGCGCAGCGGCATCGGCGCCCGCGCGGAGGTGGAAGAGGATGCGAACGGCAGCGGCTGCGAGAACGAGATTTCCCACGGCGCTCCCGACGTAGCCGATCTGGGCGAAACGCCGGCGCGTGCGCAGGCACTGGGCCGCGCGAAAGAGCACGAAGGCGAAGAGACCCACCGCCACGACCCCCAGTGCCAGGCGCCCGCTCCATCCCGTGAGGGTCCGGGCGAGCGCATCTGCGGGCCCGTCCGCGCGGCCGCGCTGGAGGATCGCCACCCGCGCGGCGATACCTCCCACCAGGACGTAGACGACCGCGCGCGCAAAGAAGCCGAATCGCGCGAGCGCCTCCGGGATTCCTTCTTCCGTGCCTCTGGTCGTCGCCGTCACGCGTGCCATCTTAGGGGGTCGCTGTCACGATCTCGGATAGGATACGGTCTCAATTTCTCGTATCGAAGGCGCAGACTTCGCGAAGGTGGCGGTGTGGAACCCTCTACGATCCTCCTGCAGGCGGACGTCGTCATCGCCGGCACGGGGCTCGCGGGGCTCGTCGCCGCGCACGAGCTGCTCGAGCACGGGGAAACGGTCCTCCTTCTCGACAAGGACGTGCCCGAGAGGCTCGGTGGCCTCGCGAAGGAATCGTTCGGCGGCGTGCATCTCATCGGCACGCCTCAGCAGAAGCGGACGGGCATCGCCGACTCGTCCGCGCTCGCGCTCGGGGACTGGCTCTCGTACGCGCGGTTCGGAGAAGGCGACTCCTGGCCGCGCCTCTGGGCGGAGCTGTACTGCGACCGTTCACTCGATCTGATCCACGCCTACCTCGACGGCGTCGGCGTGAAGTTCCTTCCCGTGGTGAACTGGCCCGAGCGCGGCCTCTTCGTGCACGGCAACACCGTTCCGAGGTGGCACATCGCGTGGGGCACGGGTCACGCCATCATCGAACACGTCGTGCGGGCGCTCCGGACGCATCCGCGCTCGGCCCGCCACACGATCCTGTTCCGGCACGCCGTCGAGGATCTCGAGGTCACCAACGGACACGTGACCGGGCTCGTCGGCACCGACCTCGAGAACGGCGGCCGGTTCATCGCGCGCGGCGACCGGATCGTCATCGCGACGGGAGGCATCTGCGGGGGGGATCTCTCGCGCGTGCGGGCGAACTGGTTCGCGCCCTGGGGCGCGCCTCCGAAGGTCCTTCTCAACGGAGCGCACGCTTTCGGGGATGGGACGATGCACGACGCGGTGGCGCGGGCCGGGGGCAACCTCACGCACCTCGACAAGCAGTGGCACTACGCAGCCGGAATCCATCACCCTGCGAAACGAAGGCCGCACGACGGCCTGTCGCTCGTCCCGCCCCGTTCGGCGCTCTGGCTGAACGCGAAGGGAGAGCGCATCGGTCCCGTGCCCCTCGTCGGATCGACCGACACGCGTTTCCTCGTGGAGAGCATCCTCCGGCAGCCCGGCCAGTACTCGTGGCAGGTGATGAACAACGCGATCGCGAAAAAGGAGCTTGCGGTCTCGGGCGGCGAATACATGACGGCGTTCCGGCACCAGAGGAAGCTCCTGATGGCGAGGCAGCTGCTGTTCGGGAATCAGGAGCTCGTCGATCGACTGATCCGCGAGTGCCCGGACGACATCGTCACAGCTCGCTCGCTGGAGGAACTCGTCGACCGGATGAACGAGCGCAACCTCGACGGCCTCCGCACGGATCTCGAAAGCGTCCGGGACGTCATCCGCGCCTACGACGCGGAGATCGACCGGGGCCCTGCCTCCTTCACCGACGACCAGCTCAAGCTCATCGGCATCTTCCGCCAGTACCGCGGCGACCGGCTGCGGGTCTGCAACTTCCAGAAGATTCTCGACCCTCGCGCGCTGCCGCTCATCGCCGTTCGGGAATTCATTCTGTCGCGCAAGAGCCTCGGCGGCATTCAGACCGACCTCGGCTGCCGCGTCCTCGATGGCGCGGGCGCGCCGATCGACGGTCTCTACGCGATCGGCGAGGCCGCGGGATTCGGGGGCGGTGGAATTCACGGGCTCGGCTCCCTGGAGGGAACGTTCCTGGGGAGCTGCGTCCTGACCGGGCGCGTCGCAGCGCGTACGATCGCGGGGATCTCCGTATGACGAAGCTCGTGAAGATCGGCGCGAAAAAGTCCGGCGCCTGGCTCGTGCGCCACGCACTCGAACAACTGCCCATCACGCACACGTTCGGGATCCCCGGCGTCCACAACACCGAGATCTACGACGAGCTGAGCCGTTCCGGGAGGATCCAGCCCGTCCTCGTCACGCACGAAGCCGGGGCGGCCTTCGCGGCGGACGGGATAAGCCGGACGAACGCGGGAGAAATCGGGACGATCCTCATCGTGCCCGCCGCCGGACTCACCCACGCGATGAGCGGCATCGGAGAGGCCTTCCTCGATGGTATCCCGATGCTCGTCATCTCCGGGGGGACGCGGACGGACGTCCCGTTCCGATACCAGCTCCACGAGCTCGACCAGCACGCGCTCCTGAAGGGCCTGACGAAGGGCTCCTGGCATCCGAAGACGCACGCCGAGATCGTGCCCGCGATCTTCGCGGCCTACCGCACCGCCGTGTCGGGCGTGCCCGGACCCGCCTTCGTGGAGATCCCGGTTAACCTGCAGCTCTTCCAGGAGATGGTCGAAGACGTTCCGGTGTTCGAGACGATCGCGCCGCCGGAAAGTCCCTCGGCCAGTCTCCTCGACGCGGCGGTCGATCTCCTCGCGTCGGCCGATTCCCCGGGCATCTTCGTGGGCTGGGGGGGGGTCGACACGTCCGCCGATCTGGCGCGAATCGCCGAGCGGCTCGGAGCACCGGTCTCGACCACGCTGCAGGGCCTCTCGGCGTTCCCGGCCACGCATCCCCTCCACGCGGGCATGGGGTTTTCACGGGCCTCCGTGCCGGCCGCCGAAAACGCGTTCCGGAACTGCGACGTCCTCCTGGCCATCGGAACGCGTTTCGCCGAGATTCCGACGGGGAGTTTCGGCTGTGTCGTGCCCGAGAACCTCGTGCACGTGGACATCGATCCCGCCGTCCTGAGCGCGAACTATCCCGCGAAGGTCGGCATCGTGGGAGACGCGCGCGCCGTGGTGCCGGGTCTCCTCGCCCGGCTCATCGCGCGGAACGTCGAGCACCCGGAGCGACGGCGCCGGCAGGAGGCGCGGATCGCCGCCGACAAGCGGTCCTACCTCGACGAGTGGCTCGCCCGAACGACCGACCGGGTCAACCCGGCCCGCTTCTTCGCCGCACTGAAGGAGCTCCTTGAGGAAAGCGCCGTCACCGTCGTCGACGACGGGAACCACACATTTCTCGCGGCCGAACTCCTCCCCGTCACGCGGCCACGCCATTTCGTGAGCCCGACGGACTTCAACTGCATGGGTTACGCGGTACCCGCGGCCATCGGCGCGAAGCTGGCCCGGCCGGAACGGCAGGTCGTCGCGATCGTGGGCGACGGCGCGTTCCTGATGACCGGCCTCGAGATCGTCACGGCGACGTCGCATCAGGCGGGCGTCGCCTTCTTCGTCTTCCACGACGGCGAGCTGTCGCAAATCTCGCAGGGACAGGAGATTCCCTACAACCGAAAGACCTGCACCGTGCTCGGAGAGATCAACCTCGAAGGCATCGCGCTCGCGACCGGCGCCGGGTTCGTTTCCATCCCGGACGACGCGGGAATCCGCGAGGGCATTGCCGAGGCGCTGCGAGTCGCCGGCACCGGGCGGCCCGTCGTCGTGGACGTTGCGATCGACTACGGCAAACGCACGCGGTTCACGCAAGGGGTCGTGAGCACCGTGCTCAAGCGCTTCCCGCTGGGCGACAAGTTTCGCTTCGTCGGGCGCGCCTTCGCACGCAAGATCACGGGCTGAAGCGGCCATCTCCTCGCATTTCATCCGGGTCGCCCTTGACACCGTGTCCGCGCGGACCTATTGATTAGTCAGCCCCGCGCGCCGGAATTTCGCGGCGGGGCCGGTCGGAAAGGCTCACAGGCAAGGTCACGACGCCGCTCAGCAGTCCGGGATTCGGAAGGGCAGCAAGGACCAGCGCATAACACGCGCAAAGCCGCTCCGCCGCCGGCAGGCCCCTCACGGGGTTCACCGGAGCCCGGGGGAACCGGCGCCCCTCGGGCTCTCTTGCTGTCACCCGATGGAGTACTTCCGTCGCCCCGGAGCGGCGTATCGTTCGGCCCGATGGAAGAGGACTTCGTCGTCAACTGCCCCTACTGCGGAGAGGACATCGAGGTGCATCTCGAACGCGACGTCCAGGGCAGCCTCGTGCAGGACTGCGAGGTTTGCTGCAACCCGTGGCTCCTGCGCGTCGAGGGCGACGACGACGAGCGTACCGTGACCGCCACGCGCGCCGACGGCTCCGAATAGCAACCAACGGAGCTCAACCGCCGCTGGTTTGTTGAGACTCGGCGGCCTCTAGCCGGCCTTTTTCCTCTAGAATTCGTGAATGGCAGTCGGCGCATGGGCGCGGCCCGTCGGGCTTGCGCTCCTCCTCGTCGGTGCCGCCGGCGCCCTCCCCGCCTCCGCCACGGGGCCGTCTGCTTTCGGCCTCTGCACCGGGGCGGAGCCGCGCCCCTGCCGGCCCGACAGGCGCTTTTGGGACATGAGCCCTCTCGTCCTCGACCTCGCGGCCGGTGACGAGCCGGTGGCCAGGACCGCCGCCGGCTCGCCTCGCCCGAGCCCGTCGGTCGTCCGGAACCGCTCCCTCGCCGTCGGCGCTGGCGCGGTCGTCGTCACGCCGATCCTCGGCTACTTCACGTGGTGGTCGGTCGAGGAGCGCGTGCCGTTCAACTTCGCCAACGAGGGTTGGTTCGACCCCGACACGTACTCGGGAGGCGCGGACAAGGCGAATCACATCGTCGGGGGCTACATCGGGCAGCACGCCCTCGACTGGGCCTTCCGGCAGGTGGGCCAGCGGCCGGAGTCCGCGCGCTGGTGGGCGCTCGCCACGGTCGCCCTGACTGGCGCTGTCATCGAGGTCGGCGACGGGCTCACGCGGTACGGCGCGTCGTGGGAGGACGAGGCGTCGAACGTGATCGGCGCCGGGTTCGCCCTCTTCGTCACGGCGAAGGGGCTCGACGACACGATCGGCGTGCGGATGGGACAGGTGAACTACGAGATCCCGCCTCCGTGCTGCCGCGCGGCGGGCTATGGGTCGGACTATTCGAAATGGGTCCACTCGCTCGACATGAAGCTCGCGGGATTCCTGCCCCGGATCGGCGTCGAGCCGGGTCCGGCGCGGTTTCTCCTCGTCTCCCTGACGTACGGGACGAAGGGTTATCGCTTCTCGCCCCCCGAGGTTCGCGAGCGAAACCTCGGGATCGACCTCGGCCTGAGCCTGCCGGAGATCCTCCGGGCCTTTGGCGTTCGCGACGACACTTGGTGGGGCAAGCCCCTGCTCGCCTTCTTCACATACGTAAGGGTCCCCTACACGGCGTTCGGCTGGCGATACGACTTCAACAGCCACCGCTGGCATGGCCCCGACACAGGCGACAAGTTCGCCCCCGGGCTCGTCATTTACGACTGAGGATTCCGTGGCGTCGGTGCGTTTCGAGCGCGCGGATCGCTCACGAGATCCGAACGCCGAAATCCGGTGCGGACGACGTAGGCGCTCGCCGCCGTGCGCGAAAGCGCGCGCCGAGCGATTCGAACGCGAGGTAGACGACGGGCGTGATGTAGAGCGT